>DAIQQA010000125.1:6969-15238 GCA_036787045.1 Burkholderiales bacterium
TGCGCCGGTCTTCGCTGCGCCGCTCGAGCTGCCGCCGCTCGCCTGCCGGTTCCTGGACCTGCGCCGGCGGCGCTTGCTCCGCCGCCGGACGCGCTGGCATGACAATGGCGGAGCCGGACGCGTGCGCGCCGATGGCGCGCGTGCCGGCCACCCCGCCGACCTCGGAACGCACCTCCGGCGGTGTAACGATGCTGGGCGGTACGGCGTTCAGGCGCATGCGCGAATCAGGACCCGGACGGCTTGGCGGAATCCTTGATGGCCTGAAGCGCGCTCTTCTGCATCTCCAGCGTCTTGATGGTCATCTGCAGGAAGGACAAGTTCATCTTCAGCCAGTTCTCCACCGTCTGCAGCTCGGCGATCTTCTTCTCCACTTCCTCCACGCTCATCGCGGGCGTGAACATGCCCGGGATGGGGAACGACAGGGGGTTCCACATCTTCTGGAAGGATTCCCAGAGCTCTTTCGAAGAGAACTCGTCAGCCATCGATTGCCCCGCAATCGAGGCTCGAGGTCCGAGGCGCGAGGCGCGAGGAAGAGCGCGCACGTACGCGGTCGATGCATTTTGTCCGCTGCGCCAGCAGATCGCTCGTGAATCCGCGCAAACCCCTGATCACCTCTCGCTCCTCGCGCCTCGTCCCTCGAGCCTGCCGTTACATCGTAGGCCCGAGTATCCACGGTGCGAACTCGTCGTCGCCGTAGCCGAAGATCTCGCTCTTGGACGGCTGCCCGGAAGCGGTCTTGAGGATCAGCTCGAAGAACTGCTGGCCAACCTCCTGGATGCTGGCCTTACCATCGACGATGACCCCGCAGTTGATGTCCATGTCCTCTTCCTGCCGCTCCCACAAAGCCGTGTTGGTGGCTAGCTTGAGCGAAGGCGAAGGCTTGCAGCCGTAGGCCGAACCGCGTCCCGTTGTGAAGCAGATCATGTTCGCGCCGCCCGCCACCTGCCCCGTGGCGGACACCGGGTCGTAGCCCGGCGTGTCCATAAACACGAAGCCCTTCGCCGTCACCGGCTCGGCGTACTTGTACACCGCCATGAGGGCCGTGGTCCCGCCCTTGGCGGCGGCACCGAGGGACTTCTCCAGGATCGTCGTGAGCCCGCCCGCCTTATTGCCGGGCGAGGGGTTGTTGTTCATGTCACCGCCCAGCTTCGTGGTGTAGTCCTCCCACCAGCGGATGCGCTCGATGAGCTTCTCGCCTACTTCGCGGCTGGCGGCCCGACGAGTGAGCAGGTGCTCGGCGCCATAGATCTCGGGGGTCTCGGACAGGATCGCGGTCCCGCCGTTGCGCACCAGAATATCGACCGCAGCGCCGAGCGCCGGGTTGGCGCTGATGCCGCTGTAGCCGTCCGACCCCCCGCACTGCAGGCCGAGCGTAATGTGACTGGCGGGACAGGGTTGCCGCTTGACCTTGTTCGCCTCCGGGAGCAGTTCCTTGATGCGGGCTATACCGTCCTGAATGGTCTTGCGCGTGCCGCCCGTGTCCTGGATCGTAAAAGCCTGCAACTGATCCGAGCGCTTGAGGCCCTGGGCCGCCAGCAGATCGTTGATCTGGTTGGCCTCGCAACCAAGCCCGATCATAAGCGTAGAGTGCACGTTGGCGTGCGTCGCGTAGCCTCCGAGGACGCGCCGCAGCACTTCGACCGGCTCACCGATCGAAGCCATGCCGCAGCCGCTCTGATGGGTAATGGCGATTACGCCATCGATATTCGGGTAGTCGGCCAGGCGCTCGCCATCGAAGTACTGGGCGATATGACGCGACACATGCGCCGAGCAGTTGACGCTGCTGACGATGGCTACATAGTTGCGGGTAGCCACGCGACCGTCGAGACGCTTGATCCCCATGAATGTTGCCGGGTTGGGCAAGAACTCGGTGGGCTTGTAGTCCACCCCGTAGGCGTAGTCGCGCTCGAAATGGGCCATGCCCAGGTTGTGTACGTGAACATGATCGCCAGCGCGGATCGGCTTGGTGGAATAGCCGATGATCTGGTTGTAGCGGCGTACCGGCTTGCCTTCGGCAACATCGCGGATGGCGATCTTGTGGCCGGCCGGCACATTGACCGCCACCCGCACGCCTTCCTTGATCAGTTGGGTTCCGGCGGGGATCTCGACGCGGGCGATGACCACGTCGTCGGCGGGGTTGAGCTTGATCGTCAGATCAGCGGCTTGCAGCATGGCATCCTCCTGGGCGGCGCTCTCGAGGCCCTGTCTCCCGGGCCGCACGGACATTGGACCGATCATTGTAGAAGAATTCGCGGCCGAGGCGGAGCAGCCAGCCGCCTCTCCGGTAGAATAGGCGCCGAGGCAGAGAGGAATCCCCTGGCAGCGCCTCGGCACCACTGGAGGAACCGATCATGACCGGGATCCACCCGCACGACGCGCCGGACCGCAGGCTGAGTGGCATCGATCGCAGACGGCATCGGGACAGGCGTGCGCACGCTTTGCCCCTACTCGACGTCGCAGAGGAAAACCGGATCCTGCGCGAACTGCTGGGCGAGGCCCACGCCAGAGTCCGGGTGTTGCAGCAAGCCCTCGAGCGGTTGACCGACCGGATTTAAGGCTGAAGTGAAGCAGCCCGAGCCGCCGGCCCCTGGCCCGCAGCTCGAGGCGCCGGGCGGTCGAACGAAAGGCGAGCCGGTCTCGGGCTCGCCCGAGCCGGATCGTGCCTCCGAGCCAGCCTGGGTTCAGTGGGATTCCCTCGCCACCGGCGCCCCGCTCCTGCCCACCAGGAAATCCAGGTCGCAGCCCTGATCGGCCTGGTTCACCGTCTCGCAGTACAGCTTCACGTACCCGCGCACATCGTGCGGCGGGGGCGCCTTCCATTCCTTGCGGCGCTTGTCCAGCTCGGCGTCCGAGACCTCCAGATGGAGGCGGCGCTTCTCCACGTCCAGCTCGATCATGTCGCCATTTCGGACCAGCGCCAGCGGCCCGCCGGCTGCGGCCTCCGGCGACGTATGCAGGACTACGGTGCCGTACGCGGTCCCGCTCATGCGCGCATCGGAGATGCGCACCATGTCGGTGATGCCCTTCTTGAGGATTTTCTGCGGCAGCGCCATGTTGCCCACCTCGGCAAAGCCGGGATAGCCCTTCGGCCCGCAGTACTTAAGCACCATCACGCAGTTCTCGTCGATATCGAGGTTGGGGTCGTCGATGCGCTCGTGGTAGTCCTCGATGCTCTCGAACACTACCGCGCGGCCGCGGTGCTTCATCAGCTCTGGTGTTGCGGCCGAAGGCTTCAGCACCGCACCCGTGGGCGCGAGATTGCCCTTGAGCACGGCGATGCCGCCCAGCGGCTTGAAGGGCTTGTCGACCCACCAGATCACCTTGTGGTCGTAGTTGACCGCATCCTTGACGTTGTCCCAGATGCTCTTGCCGTTCACGGTGCCCGCGTCCTTGTGCAGCATGCCGGACACCCCCAGCTCGCGGATCACAACCGGCAATCCGCCCGCATAGTAGAAGTCCTCCATCAGGTACTCGCCGGAGGGCATCAGGTTCACGATGCAGGGCACCTCGCGGCCCAGGCGGTCCCAATCGGCGAGCGACAGGTCCACGCCGATGCGCCTGGCCATCGCCAGCAGGTGCACCACGGCGTTGGTCGATCCGCCGATGGCGCCGTTGACGCGGATGGCATTCTCGAAGGCCTGCTTGGTGAGGATCTTCGACATCTTCAGATCCTCCTTGACCATCTCCACGATGCGACGACCGGCCATGTGCGCGAGCACGTAGCGGCGCGAGTCCACTGCCGGGATCGCCGCGTTCGTGGGCAGCGCCAAGCCCAACGCTTCCACCATGGAAGCCATCGTGGATGCCGTGCCCATAGTCATGCAGTGGCCGGCAGACCGCGACATGCAGGCCTCGGCCTCGAGCAGATCGTCCATCGTCATCTGCCCGGCCTTCATCATCTCGGTGAACTTCCACACGTGGGTGCCGGAGCCCACGGTCTGGTCGCGCCACCGGCCGTTGAGCATCGGTCCGCCGGAGACCACCAGCGACGGCAGATCGCAGGAGGCCGCACCCATGACCAGCGCGGGTGTGGTCTTGTCGCAGCCGGTCAGCAGCACCACGCCGTCGAACGGGTTGGCGCGGATGCTCTCCTCCACGTCCATCGAGGCGAGGTTGCGGAACAGCATTGCGGTGGGCCGCATCACCGGCTCGCCCAGCGACATCACCGGGAACTCGAGCGGGAAGCCGCCCGCCTCCAGGACCCCGCGCTTGACCCGCTCGGCGAGCTCGCGGAAGTGCGCATTGCAGGGTGTGACCTCCGACCAGGTGTTGCAGATGCCGATCACCGGCCGGCCGTCGAACAGATGGTGCGGCAGCCCCTGGTTCTTCATCCAGGAGCGATGCACCATGCTGTCGCGGTCGGGCTTGCCGAACCACTCGTAACTGCGCAAGTGTTTCCTGCCTTTGCTGTCCGCCATCTCCCTGCTCTCCTATCCATCTGCCGGGGAAGCGCCCCCCGCAACGCGTTATTCTTTCACAGCGCCGGTCATCCCGGCGACGTAGTACTCCACGAAGAAGGAATACATGACCGCCACGGGCAGCGAGCCCAGCAGCGCACCCGCCATGAGCGCGCCCCAATGGTACACGTCCCCCTCCACCAGCTCGGTGATCACCCCCACCGGCACCGTTTTGTGCTCCGAGGAGGAGATGAAGGTGAGGGCGTAGATGAACTCGTTCCACGACAGGGTGAAGGCGAAGATACCGGCCGAGATCAACCCCGGCACCGCCAGCGGCAGGACGATCTTGATCAGGATCTGCCAGCGCGTCGCCCCGTCGATCAGCGCGCACTCCTCCAGCTCGAACGGGATCGTACGGAAGTAGCCCATCAGCAGCCAGGTGCTGAAGGGGATGAGAAAAGTCGGATAGGTCAGGATCAGGGCCCACTTGGTGTCGAAGATGCCGAGCTGGAACACGATAGTCGCCAGCGGGATGAACAGGATGCTGGGCGGCACCAGGTAGGCCAGGAAGATCGCCATGCCCACCTGGCGCGAGCCGTGATAGCGCAGGCGCTCGATCGCGTAGGCGGCGAGCACGCTGGCGGCAAGCGACGCGAACGTGGAGATCACTGCGATGATCATGGTGTTCCACATCCAGCTCGGGTAGGCGGTGTGGAACAGCAGCTTCTCGAAGTGCTCCAGTGTGGGACGGATCACCCAGAACGGGTTTCCGGTGGTCGACAGCAGCTCGGCATTCGGCTTCACCGCTGTGATCGCCATCCAGTAGAACGGGAACAGAAGGACGAACAGGAAGACGCACAACGGGATGTAGACGGTGACGACCCGGCGCGGCACCGACACCAGGTAGTTCATTCCGCTTTGGAGGTCCTGGTCTTTCATCGGCTCAATCCTTCGTCCCCTGCTGCCACCTTCTGCGCTGCAATCCGAAGTAGCTGAACAGAATCGCGGCCAGCAGGAACGGGATCATCGCGGTGGCAATGGCCGCACCCTCGCCCAGCGCCCCGCCGGGGATGGCGCGCTGGAAGGACAGCGTGGCCATCAGGTGCGTCGCGTTGATCGGTCCGCCGCGGGTGAGCACCCAGATCAGCTGGAAGTCGGTGAAGGTGAACAGCACCGAGAACGTCATGACCACGGCGATGATGGGCGAGAGCATGGGCAGCGTCACGTGCCAGAACTTCTGCCAGCCGGTGGCGCCATCGATGGCGGCGGCCTCGTAGAGCGAGGGCGAGATGGTCTGCAACCCGGCAAGCAGGCAGATCGCGATGAACGGCACACCGCGCCAGATGTTGGCCGCGATCACGGACCCGCGCGCCATGTTCGGCTCACCCAGGAAGTCGATGTAGGTGTCGATCAACCCGAGCCTGGTGAGTGTCCAGCTGATGATTGAGAACTGGGCGTCGTAGATCCACCAGAAAGCAATGGCGGAGAGCACCGTCGGCACGATGAAAGGCAGCAGCACGATCGCACGCACGAACGACTTGAAGGGGATGCGCTCGTTGAGCAGCAGTGCCAGCCACAGCCCCAAGGCGAACTTGATCGCGCTGGCGATCACGGTGTAGAGGAAGGTGTTCCACACGGACAACCGGAACACGCTGTCGGTCACCAGGTATTCGTAGTTCTCGATGCCGATCCACTCGCCCGGCCGCCCGACCTTGGCATCGGTAAACCCCAGCCACACGCCCAGCCCCAGCGGATAGGTCAGGAACAGCACCAGCAGCACCGCCCCCGGCAGCATGAACAGCAGCCCGAGGAAGTTGCGATTGTCGAACAGGCGGCTCAGCGCCGACTGGGAGACGGTCGGCAGGGCAGCAGCGGGGGCGTGCATAGTCGGGTGCCAGGTGGTCGGGACTCGGACCAAGACTCACGAACGATAGTAGCGCTTGGCGCGCCGCTCGGCCTGCTTGATGGCGTCCGCGATGGATGTGGAGCCGGAGGCGGCTTGCGCCACCATGTCGACCACGATGAAGTCGGCCATCGCGGCAGCCGAGGCGGGTCCCAGTGACCCGGGCCAGCCGTTCGGCAGCATGAGCTTGACCGCATCCCGGTAAGCGAGCCGCTTCGGGTCCGAGGTCCACACCGGGTTCTGCTCGTAGGCCTTCAACGGCTGCCCCACGAACCCGAGCGAGGCTTCCATCCACGCCCCGTACTGCTCTTTCTCCCACATGAAGCGCAGGTACTCCTTGGCCGCGTTCGGGTACTTGGAGTACTTGAACGTCATAGCCATGAATGCCAGCCCCAACTCGGTCGGCCGACCGACGGGCCCGATGGGCATGTTGGCATGCTGGATATCGGCGGCGATCGCCTTGATCTTGGGATCGGTTGCGTTCAGCGCCGCGTAGTAAACCGAGACTCCGTTGTTGGTCAGGCTGATCTCCCCGGACAGAAAGGCCTTGTTGTTGTTCGGGTCGAGCCACGAGAGCGTGCCGGGCGGGAAGCACGCATACAGCTTCTTGGCGTACTCGAGTGCTGCGCGCGTCTGCGGCGAGTCGATCGCCACACGGTTGTTCTGGTCCACCAAATGCGCCCCATGCGACCAGATCAGCCAATGGCACCAGCCGTTCGCATCGCCGGTGGCATGGCCCAGCGCGAAGCCCGGCGGCGTGCCTTTGGCCTTCAGGGCCTGACACAGCTTGAGAAAACCGTCGAGGTCCCGAGGGATGCCGGAAAAGCCTGCCGCCTTCACGTGGCTCTCCCGGTACACGATCGCCCCCTGCCCCGCCCCTTGGGGCAGTGCGATCCAGCGTCCGTCGGCCGTACCGTACTGCCGGAACATGTCGTACCAGCCGCCGTATTTCTTGCCCAGATACTCGGCCACGTCGCCGACGTCGAGCAGCTTGGTCGGGTACTGGTGCGGATCGTCGTTGGTGCCGATGATGATGTCCGGCCCGCTGCCCACGTTGGCTGCGACCGCCGCCTTGGGCCGCAGATCCTCCCAGTTCTCGCTCTCCAGCGTAACCGGCACGCCGGTCACCTCGCTGAACTTCCTGGTGTTCGCGGCCCAGGCGTCCTCGTCGCCCTGGACGAAGCGCTTCCAGCGCAGCACCCGCAACCTGGCGCCCGCCTCGGGCTTGAAGGACAGCTGCTGGGCGGCAGCCTCGCGCGGCAGCAGCGGCGCCCCGACGGCTGCGCCGGCCGCCAGACCGGCGGAGGCCTTGAGGAAATCACGGCGGGACGATTGAGTCATGTTCCTCCTCGGGGATTGAGACGGCGCTCAAGCGAGCCGCTTGCCGCTCTCCGCGTCGAACAGGTAGGTCTTGCCCGCCAGCGGCTGGAGGCGGATGGTCTCGCCGGGCCGGAATGTGTGCCGCTCGCGCGAGACCACCGTGACATCCGCATCGGAGAGCCTGCAGTAGACCTGGGTATCGGCGCCCGTAGGCTCGACCACCACGACCTGGGCGGCCACGCCGTCCTCGCCGATGACCAGATGCTCAGGCCGCACACCTAGAGTCACCCGGTGACCATCTCCCAGCGGAAGACCGGGCACCGGCAGCTGGCTGCCGTTCGTCAGCGTGACGAGGCGCTGCGCCCCATTGCGCGCAAGCTTGCCGGGCAGGAAGTTCATGGCGGGAGAGCCGATGAACCCGGCCACGAACAGGTTCGCCGGATCGTCGTACAAACCCAGCGGCGAGCCGATCTGCTCGACGTTGCCGCCGTTCATCACTACGATCTTGTCGGCCATGGTCATGGCTTCGATCTGGTCGTGGGTCACATACACCGAGGTGGTCTTCAGCCGCTGGTGCAGCTCCTTGATCTCGGTGCGCATCTGCACGCGCAGCTTGGCGTCCAGGTTGGACAGCGGCTCGTCGAACAGG
>DAIQQA010000126.1:0-15166 GCA_036787045.1 Burkholderiales bacterium
GCGAGTTCGGCTACTGGGTGTTCGAGGGCGACTGGCAGCCGGCGCAGCGCCCGTCGTGGAACTACCGCAGGGAGGACGGCGGCGGCATCATCCTCGACATGCTGTGCCACTGGCGTTACGTGCTCGACAACACTTTCGGCGACGTGAAGGCCGTGTCATGCCTCGGCGCGACCCACATCCCGGTGCGCTGGGACGAGGACGGCAAAGAGTACCGCGCAACCGCCGACGACGCTGCCTACGCCACCTTCCAGCTCGACGGCGGAATCGTGGCCCACTTCAACAGCTCCTGGTGCGTGCGTGTGCGGCGCGACGACCTGCTCACTGTCCAGGTCGACGGCACGCACGGTTCGGCGGTGGCCGGGCTGCGGCGCTGCTTCACGCAGCCGCGCGTGAATACACCGAAGCCCGTGTGGAGCCCCGACATCCCGCAGCCCATCGATTTCCTCGCCGGTTGGCAAGAGATGCCTGACAACACGTTCTGGGACAACGCCTTCCAGGCGCAGTGGGCGCTGTTCCTCAGGCACGTCGCGGGCGAAGGCGACTTCCGCTGGAACCTGCTCGAAGGTGCCAAAGGCGTGCAGCTCGCGGAGCTGGCGCAGCGCAGCTGGGTGCAGCGCAGATGGGTAGACGTACCCCCGCTGGAGCCGTGAAGGACCTTACCTGGGCAGCCGCAATCGTCCGCTATCTTCGTGTTTTCTTCGTGTCTTCGTGGCTTCGCGGTGAGAGGTGTACTGAAGAGCATTAGCCGAGGCTAAGTCCCATACCGCACCCTACTCTGCATCGCTTTCAGCGCCGCCAGAGCGCTGTAGCACGCCAGCCAGGCGGTCTTGGGATTGTCCGGCGAGGGGACGTTCTCCAGCTTGACGCTGATGTTACCGGTCCTGCCGCGTATGTCGATGTAGTGGGTGTTGTGCGTGAGCTGCGGGTCGGCAACCGCTTTCAGCCGCGTGCGATCGAAGCCGATGCCGGCCAGGGACAGCACAGCGGCGATGTTCACGTTGGCGGGGAAGTGCGGCACACCCTCGCGCGCCGACCCGTCGAACAGCGTGACCGGTGCTGTCAGGCGGTCGAGATCGAGGCCCAGTCGTTCGACGTACGGGATGCCTTTCCACGCCGCGGGCGGCTTGGTGACAGCGATGGTGACCTCGTCGACCCCAGCGATGCATGCAGCTTTCAGCGCATCGAGCCCGCCGATCCCGCCCGATGGGACATAGAGCAGGGCGCCACGCTCTGCCGCCGTACGTTCCAGCACGCCGCGCAAAGCATCGTCCACCAAGGCCCCACCGGAGAGCACGACCAACGCCACTCCGGCTTGCAGCAGCGGCGGACCGAAGGTGCGCACCGCCTCATGCGAAGCGGCTTCGACGACGACCTCGGGCGAGCACGCGAGCAGAGCCTCGACACCCGTGACGAACGGCACGCTGAACTCGGCAGCGAGCGGCTTGCCGCGCGAGGCGTTGCTGCGCCCGACGATCGCGACGATCTCGCCGGCAACCAGATCGCCGGCCCGGATGTGCTCGAGGAACAGGCGCGCAATGGTGCCGCCACCGATGATGCCGATCCGCATGGGCTCTCCTCTCCTGTGGAGATTCTGCCACAGCGCTGTGAAATGCGAGGCTCTGCGGGCACCCGGTTCGACGCTGCTGCGCGCCGGGAGCGATCCGCTCTTCCGTGTTAGGCTTGCATCACAAAGCAGTGCGGGTCTTCGCACCCGCCGGTGTGCTACTACCGGTGGCCTGCAGCGTATGTTCGCATGCTCCCCGTGTCCAGCTCTCCCCACAAGGGGAGAGGGGGTGCATTGTCGCAGGCTATCGGGCCAGGGCCATCCCAATATAAGGAGGAGATCATGCGTGCGCAACCCATCGTGATCCGCGCGCTCGCGGCAGCCATCGTCGCCGCGGCGCTCATCGCTCCCCCGCAGGCGCAAGCGCAGCGCAAAGAGGTGAAGATCGGCGTGATCTACGATTACACCGGCCCCTTCGCTGCGGGCGGTTCCCAGGCGGCTGCGATCGGCACGAAGATCGCCATCGACATGATCAACGAGCAGGGCGGTGTCGAGGGTTACAAGATCGTTCCGATCTATGCAGACGCGCAATCCAAGGCAGAGGTAGCGATCAACGAGGCCACCCGGCTACTGGACCAGGAGAAGGTAAACCTGGTGATGGGGCTGTACTCCAGTGCGCATTGTGTGCCGCTGGCGCAGAAGGTGGACGCGGCCAAGAAGTTCATGTGGGCAAACGTCTGCACCGCCTCGAGCGTGTTCAAGGGCAAGAACCTGCGCTACGTGTTTCGCCCGCAGGTGCACACGGACCAGTTCGGTGCGGCCTCCTGCACGTTCCTCAACGAAAACGCCAAGGCAAAGCTGCAGAAGGACCCGAAGGACCTCAAGGTCGCCATCCTTTACGAGGACGGCCCGTATGGCGCCGGTGTAGCTGCCGCAAACGAAGAGGTGTGCAAGAAGTACGGGATCAAGGTCGCGCTCAAGGAAGGCTATTCCGCAACCGCGCCCGACCTGTCCAGCCTGGTCACCAAGCTGCGCCGCGCCCGCGCCGACGTGATCCTGCATACCGGCTACAACCCCGATATCACCCTGTTCTGGCGCCAGGCGCGCGAGCAGGGCCTGAAGTGGGCGGCGCTGATCGGTCACGGCGCGGGCTACAGCCAGTACGACAAGCTGCGCGAGGCATTCGGGCAGGATTCGGAGTACATCGGCACCGTCGACCCGGTGCCCGCCCAACTGCTCGACCCGAAGACGCTGGCCCCGGGCATGGGCAAGCTGATCCAGGAGATGGTCAAGCGCTACCGGGCGGAAACGAAGGCCGACGCGATCCCGCCGCATGTCTCGATGGGCTTCAACCAGACCTGGATCTTCCTCACCGACGTGCTGCCGCGCGCCATCAAGAAGTACGGCGGCGTCGATCCCGAAGCGCTGCGCAAATCAGCGCTGGACACCGATATCCCCGACGGCGGCACCATCCAGGGCTACGGCGTCAAGTTCCATCCGCCCGGGGACGAAATGTCCGGACAGAACGAGCGCTCGTCGCCGGTGGTGATGCAGTACATCAACGGCAAGACCGAGATCGTCTGGCCGGCGCGCCTGCGCACCGCCGAGCCGGTGCTGCCGTGGCCGAAGAGCCACAGCTACTCGAACCAATAACTCCGAGCGCCGGTGCGCCTTGGCCTCGGCGGCGGGAAAGGAACTGTGTGGCACGTGGGCACACCACCTCGCCACGCTGCGCGTGCCACTCCTCTGTGATTTCTGTGGCTGATTGGCAGTAGAAGGAAGAATGATGCTGGCGGTCCACGGCTTGACGAAGGTGTTCGGCGGCTTCACCGCAGTCAACCGCGTCTCCTTCGAGGTGCGCGAGGGCGAAATCCTCGGGCTCATCGGTCCCAACGGCTCGGGAAAAAGCACCACCTTCAACCTCATCGCCGGATCGCTCGCGCCGACTGCGGGGGCGATCCGCTTCCTCGACCGCGATATCGCCGGCTATACCGCGAATCGCGTGGCGCACTACGGCATCGGCCGCACGCATCAGATTCCGCGCCCGTTCCGGCGCCTCTCGTTGCTCGAGAACGTCGCCCTGGCCGCCTACTATGGTCAGGAGGACCGGCCCTCCCGTGCGCAGGCCTTCGTCCAGGCGAAGGAAGCGCTCGAGCTGGTCGGGCTGCCCCCCGAGGCTGCGGCACGGGTCGAGGGCCTGGGCGCGGCGGCGCTGAAGAAGCTGGAACTCGCGCGCGCACTGGCCACGCGGCCGAAGCTGCTGCTCGCCGACGAGTCGCTGGGCGGGCTGGACGAGACGGAGATGGAGCAGGCCGCGAGCCTGCTCGCCGAGATCCGCTCCAAGCGGGGAATCACGATCGTCTGGGTCGAGCACATCATGGGCGTGCTGATGCGGATCGTGGACCGCTGCGTGGTGCTGGACCACGGCGAGGTGATCGCCGAGGGCAGACCCCAGGAGGTCGCCCATGACGCCAGGGTCATCGAAGTCTATCTGGGCAGCGATGCCCATGAGGTGCAGGCCACCGTGGCGGCCAGGGGCAGCTGATGCTTCGCCTGCACAACGTGTCCGCCGGGTACGACGGCTTCCAGACGCTTTTCGATGTCAGCCTCGAGGTCAGGGCCGGCGAGACCGTCGCGGTGATCGGACCGAACGGTGCAGGGAAGACCACCCTCCTGCGTGTCATCTCCCGCCTCATCGCCGCGGGCAGCGGCGACGTCGTCATGGAAGGCCGCCGGTTGAACGATGTGCCGGCGCATGAAGTGATCGGTGTCGGCATCGCGCATGTCCCGGAGAACAGGCGGCTGTTCCCCCGGCTGACCGTCGAGGACAATTTGCGGATGGGCGCGTTCTCGCCAGCGGCCCGCGCGAAGTTCTCGCAGCGCCTTGCCTTCGTGTACGAGCTGTTCCCGCGCATGCAGGAGAGGCGCCGCCAGCCTGCCGGCACGCTCTCCGGCGGCGAGCAGCAGATGTGCGCGATCGGCCGGGCGCTGATGTCCGACCCGAAGCTGCTGCTGCTCGACGAGCCTTCCGCCGGGCTAGCGCCGGTGGTCATGCAAGCGATATTCGAGGTGGTCAGAAAGATGAGCGCCGAGGGTTACACCGTGCTGATCGTGGAGCAGAACATCCGCCAGGTGCTGCGCATCGCGCAGCGCGGCTATCTGCTGGAAACCGGACGCATCAAGGCGAGCGGCAGCTCGGCGGAGCTGCTGGAGGACGAAGAGGTCAAGAAAGCGTATCTGGGGATGTGAGATGAGGCGAGAGGCGAGAGGCAAGAGGCGTGAGGCGGGGTAAAGGGTGAAGGGGCCATGGTTGTGACGTGTCCCACCTCACGCCTCACACCTCCCGAGAGAATCTGACATGGAAATCTTCGACATCTTTCTGCTGGAAGCCGTGGTCAACGGTGTGCTGCTCGGCGGCATCCTGGCGCTGCTCGCGCTGGGGTTGAATCTGATCTTCGGTGTGATCGACGTCGTTTGGATCTGCTACGCCGAGCTGATCATGATCGGCATGTACGCGGTGTATTACCTGCACACCGTGTACGGCTGGCCCCTGTGGCTGGCGTTTCCGGTCTGCATCGCGCTGGTCTCTGCGCTGGGCGTCGCGCTGCACCAGTTCGTCATCCAGCCGGTGCTTGCCGCCGAACCGATCAATCAGCTTCTGGTCACCGGCGGCGTGCTGTTCCTACTGCAAGGGGCGGCCACGCTCGTGTTCGGCGTGGAGTTCAAGAACCTGGGCGTGACCCTGCCCACAGTCGAGCTGGGCGGGATGTATATGAGCTTCGCGCGTCTCATCGCGTTCCTGGCGGCGCTCGCTAGCATGATCGGAATGTACCTCTTCCTGACCCGCACCTTCCTGGGCACGGCGATCCGCGCGATATCCCAGGACCGCGCGATCATGCCTCTCATGGGCGTGAACCCGAACCGCATCTTCCTGATCACTTCCGCGCTCGGCGGCGGATTGGCAGGCCTCGCCGCATGCCTGCTCGTCCTGCAGTATGACATCCACCCGGCAATCGGCCTGTCCTTCGGTCCGATCACGTTCCTGGTTTGCGTGCTGGGTGGATTGGGCAACATGATCGGCGGCTTCATCGCCGCTTTCATCTTCGCCCAGTTCATCTCGGTGGGCGGCTACTTCTTCGAGCTCGAGTGGGGCTACGTGATCGCGTTCCTGTTCTTCATCGGGTTCATGTTCTGGCGCCCGCGCGGGTTGCTGGGAGCCCGCTCGTGACGCGCGTCCTGCCGTGGTTCGGGGTTGCCGCGGTGGCCGCGGCCCCGCTTACCGGAATGGGCAACTATCCCCTGCACCTGATGATCATGTGCCTGCTCTGGGGTTTCGTGTACACCGGCTGGGCGGTGATGGGCAGGCTCGGGATGGTGAGCCTGGGCCACGGCGCGTTCCTCGGCATCGGCGCCTATGTGGTGGTGATGGCCTGGAACCACTTCGGCCTGTCTCCCTGGCTCGGCATCCCGATCGCGCTGGCGCTCACTTCGCTGGTGGCGTTGCTGATCGGGTATCCCTGCTTCCGTCTCAAGATCGTCGGCCACTACTTCGCCCTGGTCACCCTCGCGCTGTCGGAGGTCGCGCGCATGATCATCATCGCCCTGCGCGATCAGACCGGCGGCTCGCTGGGCGCCACGCCCGATACCGCGCTCGCGAGCACCGCGTGGTCGCTGCCGGCGCTGCAGTTCTCGTCGAAGCTGGTGTGGTTCTACATCGTGCTCGTCGTCTGGCTAGCGGGCCTGTGGGTCTGGACGCGGGTAGACCGGTCCATGGCACGGCTTGCCCTGGAGGCGATCAGCCAGGAGGAGGATGCCGCCGCCTCCATCGGCATCGGCGTCACCAGGCTCAAGCTGGGTGTGACCTTGATCTCGGCGCTGATGACCTGCATCGGCGGCGTGCTGTACGCACAGTACCAGCTCTATGTCAATCCGGAGACGGTCTCGGGCATCGCCGTCAGCCTGCAGATGGTGTTCGGCGCGATCGCCGGCGGCATGTTCGTGCGGCTGGGGCCAACCGTGGGTGCGGTGTTCACGCTGCTGCTGGCCGAGGTTCTACGGCTCGCGCTCGGCCACGACATCCACGGGCTCGACACGACGATCTACGGCGTGCTGCTCGTGCTGTTCATCATTTTCATGCCGAAGGGGATCCTCGGCACTGCGATCGAGGTGTGGGAGAAGCGCGGCCGTGTGAAGCCGGCGGCTGCGACGGCATGAGGCTGCGACCGCCTGACCATCGTGAGTGCCCGGGTCACGCGGATCACGCTCTCAGCTGAATACACGCTCAACGCCAAGGACGCAAAGGACGCGCAGGAAAAGCTATGCAAGCTCGCTGACGGCGGGGCTGCACGCACGTCTGCACAAAGCTGGAGCTCGATCCATGGCCAAGGAATCGAGGGAGCACTGGAGGTTCCCTGGCGTCCTTTGAGTCCTTGGCGTTGAGAGCTTGATTCTGCTCAGGGTGGAGGGCATGTCGGGTTGCTCAGAAGCCGAGCACCCGCTCGACACCCACGCCGCGCACATCCATCTCGTACTCCAGCCCCTCGATAGGCGGCCGGCAGTAATGCCAGATCAGCCCGCCGCCATTGCCGGCGCGCGGAACGATATCCTGGCGGAGCACAGCATGGATGTCATGCACGGTATAGACCTGTGTGGCCGTGACTGTCCGCCACGTCGCACCCAGGCCGGCGAGCCGGCTCTCCATCTTGCCGAGCACGAAGCGCGCTTTGGCCTGCAACGCGCTGGCGGAGACATCCCCGTGCGCGACGATGTCCTCGGGGAACCGCCCGCCCTCCGGCCATTCCCCGCTGCCTGCAACTACCAGGCTGGGCGCGGCCCCAGGCGCTGGCACGGTGTAGCAGAACGCATAGATCGAGGGCTCGCCCGGCGGGTCGAGCTCCGGCGCGACGTTCGAGCGCGCGACCGGGTTGAGGTCATCGCGGAACAACTCCCAGTGCCTCAATACCGCGACGTAGCGCTGATTGAACTCCTTGAAGCCGCCCATGCTGAACGGCCTGGGTGACCGCAGCTCTGCGGCGCACAGCGCCGTGCGCGGGCGCCCGATCGCGGCTAGGTGCGCCTCGATCGCGGCGAACCCCTGTTCTACCGGCAGCGGGCGCACGAAGCGTGCTCGCTCGATCGCGTACCCATCGAGGGCACGCACCCCCTGCGAGTAAGGGAACCCGCCCTTGAGAAAAGCGTATCTACCATCGGGAAATGGAATCAGCTCGGACATGAAACGCTCCCCTCCTCTGCGCAGTCCGGCTGGCATGATGGACAAAGCCGAAACGCGCTCACCTCATGGGCCTGCCACCCGGCCACACCGGGGTCTGCGCGAGATCCGGCCACGCGATCGGCGCACGGCATTGCCGTTCCGCCTGCTCGGGCGACTGGGTCACGTCCCACCTGGCCGCGACGTAGCGGTTTCCCGTAATCCCGTCACCTGCCTTCGAGCACAGCCATACTATCGGGGGCGCCATGACTTCGGGCGAGATCAGGGCCCGGCGTTCGATCCCCGACTCCGGGGGCACCATGGGTGTATCGGCAGGGCCCCCGGGCACCACCACGTTGACAGTCACGCCGCTGCCCTCGAACTCCCTGGCATGCCCCGCTGCCATGGCCTCGAGGGCGGCCTTGCATGGCCCGTAGGGGTGGAAGCCGCCGCGCAGCATGGTGAAGAAGCTGGTGGTGACGTCGATGATCCGGCCCCAGCGCTGAGCGAGCAGATGCCCGATGCAGGCGCGGGTCATGTTCCAGGCGCCCGAGAAGTTCACCGCCACGAACCGCTGCCAGACTGCAGGGGTGATCTCACGAATGCCGACCAGGTTCACCATGCAGTCCGGGCGGATGATGCCCATGCCGACCGCGGCGTTGTTGATGAGGATATGCAAGCCGCCCAGTTCCTCGATCGTCCTCGCCACGGCGTGCTCGGCCGCGGCGTAGTCCGCGATGTCCGTCGGCACGACGAGCAGCCGGCTCCTGCTCTCGTCCGGCAGGGTTGCGCGAAGCGCGGCCAGTCCGCGCTCGTCCACATCGAGCGCGGCAACCTTCCCACCCTCTGCGAGCAGCGCCTGCACAAGCACGCGTCCGAATCCGCCCGCGGCGCCGGTGACGACCGCGACCTTGCCCCTGAGCTCTTCTGCCGACATGTGTTTGCCTGCTCCCCCGGGGAGTCCGGGCTACGGGAGCGGCCCGTAGACGATGAACTCGAGGAGATTGCGGTCCGGATCGCGAGTGTAGATGCTGGTGCCCGTCGCGCGACCCGCGCTGCGGCCGCCGATACGCTCGACCGGACCTTCTTCAATCGCTGCGCCGGCGTCCCGCAGCGTGCGGCGCAGCTCATCGAGCGAGCCCGACCAGACGAAGCAGAAGTCGCCGCATCCCGGTCGAGCCGTCACGCCACGCAACGTGAAGGAGCCATCCCCCCATAGAGCCGGCGCATGGACATTGATCTTGTTCTCGCCGAACTGGATCGAGAAAAATGGCTTGCCGCTGCTGAGCCACTCCTCGGGCGAAGGCGCGCCAAACCCCAGCGCACGATAGAACTGCAGCATCTCCTGCGGCTTCGCGGTCGGGATCGCTACGTGGTCGAAACCGGCGACGGGCATGGGTACGCAGGCCTCAGTACCCGGTTCGCCGCACCGGCGGACGCACTGCTTCAATCCTCGTCATTCACGACCTCGTAATCGCACAAGTCCTCCACAACCGAATGCAGCTCGATCTCGAACCACTCCTGGAACATCTCGAAGTCCCGGTCCTGCGGCCAGGCCGATTCTGCGGTGTGCCATCCGTACAACTCGTTCTCGAAGACGGTCGGATAGATTTCCTCGACGATCTCCCATGCCTCGTCGTCGTCTTCGTAGCTGGGGATGAGATACACCGTCTGCTCGCCCTCGGGGTCGGGAACCAGGCCGGAGTCGTCCACTCCCGCAGCCCAATCGATGTACGGCTGCTTCGGGCGAACGATCAATACGGCACGATTCAACATCTTCGCACTCCTGTCTGATCCTGCTGCAACGCCGCAGCTCGGTATAGCCCGATCATACCCTTCCAACCTCCACCCGGGGCTACCAATCCTCCTTCACAGCCCGCACCGCGTCGCCGCCCATCGCCTGCCTGCCGCTGACGATCGCAGTCAGCGTCGCGAGCAGCAGCATGACCGTGCAGAATGCCGCGACCGGAAGCCAGGGAATCAGCAGATCCATGCTCCAGTGGAAGGACTGGCGGTTCACCACGTGGATCAGGATCAGACCGATCAACCAGCCGAGACCACACCCGACGATCAGACCGACTGCACTGGTCAGCGCGCCCTCGGCTGCCAGCATCAGCCCGATCTGCAGGCGTGTCATGCCGATGTGCCGGAGCATGCCGAACTCGCGCCGCCGCGCCAGCACCTGGCTCGCCATGCTGCTGGAAAGCCCGAACAAGCCGATGGCGACGGCTGCGGCCTCCAGTGCGTACGTGACCGCGAAGGAACGATCGAAGATCCTGAGACTGAGCTCGCGAATCTCGCCCGGCTGCGCGAACTCCAGGCCCTCGCCGCCCGGGAGAGCGGCGCGAACGCGAGCTTCCATGTCCGTGGGTGCGACGCCCGGCTCCAGCCACAGCGCGGCGTCGCTCGCATTCGCGTCGCCGGTCAGACGAACATAGACCGCGCGGTCGATCAGTACCGCGCCGTTCTGTCGCGCATAGTCGCGCCACACGCCGGCCACCGTGAACCGGACGGCCCTGCCAGCTACTGGCAGCTCGATGACGGTGCCGGGCGCGAAGCCGTAGACGTCCGCCACCATCTCACTGACCCACGCGGGCGGAGGCGAGCCTTGTCGCGGCACTAGGTGCGGCCCGACCAGCGGCACTCTGGCCTGCGGTTCAGTCGGGTCCATCTCCCGAGCCAGCAGCGTTACGCGCGGACGCGAGGGGTCGAGCAGCACTTGCTGACTGCGCAGAAACTCGACCCGCCGCAGTCCGGTCAGCCCGGCGATCCGATGCTGGTCGCCCGTGGAAAGATAGCCCGTATCACCGGCACCGCCGGCGCGCAGGTACAGGTCAGCCGGCAACACATGTTCCAGCCAATCGTCGAGAGACTGGCGGAACGATGCGACCATGATCGCCATCGAAACCGTCAGGCTCACTGCCGCGACGATCGCGGCCAGGCTGAGCGATGCCGGGCCGGGTGCATTGGCGAGCTGCATATGTGCGAGAGCCGGCGCAGGGGAGCGCAAGACCGGCAACGCGTGCAGCAGGCGCGTCATGAGGCGCGGCATCAGCAAGATCGAGCCGACCAGCAGCAGGGCGATCGCCAGATAGCCAAACAGCGGCAAACCGTTCACCGGCGGTATGAACGCTGCTCCACCGCCGATCACGATGATCACGCCGCCAGGCCAGGGCGAGCCGAGGCGGTCGAACGCACGCGCTTCGTCGCCCGCCTTGAGGGCCCGCGCAGGCTGGGTGCGAGCGGCCTCCAGTGCAGGGATCAGACTGCCGAGCATGGCCACCGCAATGCCCAGGGCGAAGAACACGGCGAGCGCCAGCGGCTCCACCCTGGGGGTTGCGGTGATCCCGCGAAAGTAGCCGGCACCCAGGTCCGCTCCGACGAAGCGCAGCCCGAGATAGGCGAGCAGAAACCCCAGCGCTACGCCCATAGCGGCACCAGCCATTCCCAGCAGCGCGCCCTCCGCCAGCACCAGCGCAACCACTCCCCGGCGCGTCACCCCCAGCACCCGCAAGAGAGCGAGTTGCGCGCGCCGGCGGACTACCGACAAGGCCTGGGTGGAGAACACCAGCAGCCCGCCGGTGAACAGCGCCACAAGTGCGAGCACGTTGAGGTTTACCCGGTAGGCGCGCGTCAGTCGCGCGGTCGACTGCACACTCGCTTCGGGCCGCTCGGTGTACAGCCCGGACGGCAACAGTGCCTGGATGCGGGCCTGCGCCGCCGCCAGATCCGCGCCGGGCCGCAGCTTGATGTCGATGCGCGTCAGGCGATCCTGGCGGTCGAGCAACCACTGCGCGCCGGCAATATCCATTGCGGCCAGCCGCTGCCCCGATCCGTCAGCGCGAAGCATCCCCGCCACCCGCAGCGGCACCTCCCGCAGTCCTACCTGGACAACGACTGCGTCCCCGATCCGCACATCCAGCCACTCGCTCGCGGCGGGACTGAGGAACAGCGTGTCCGCGCGCAGCGAATCGAGGAACTCGTCCACCTCGGAAAGCAATGCCGGCTGGATCTGGCCGGCGCGGAATACGTCCACACCGACTAACCGAAGCGGTTGCTCCTGGTCCCGAATGCTGGCTTCGATTTCGATCATGGGACTCGCAACCGCTACTTCGGGGAGCTGCGCGATTCTCGGGTACAGCGCCTGGTCGAAGCCGGCGCGCGGACCGCGTACCGTCAGATCGGCATCGCCAGCGAGGGTCTGCAGCGCCTGCGCGAACTCGCCCAGCGCCGACTGGTTGATGAGTTGCACAGCGTAGCCCAGCGCTACACCCAGCGCGATGGCGAGGACCGCGACCGCCATCCGGCCTTTGTTCTGCCAAAGCGGGGCGAGGAGGAGGGATGCGGGTAGCACAGCCCTGCATCCTCACGCACTGGCGCTCTTGACCTTCCTCACAAACTCGGCAATCGCATGCAAGCTCGCCTCCTTCTGGTCAATGTGCGGTGAGTGCCCGCAGTTCGGTAGCTTCACCGTCTCGACCGGCCCGGCCAGCTGCTGCTCGATCGCCTCGATCTGCGCCATCGTGCCGTACTGGTCATCCTCGCCCTGGATCAGCAGCACTGGACATTCGATCGCTGACAGGTATGACTCGATGTTCCAGTGTCTGAAGTCCGGATGCAGCCAGATGTCGTTCCATCCCCGGAACGCAGAGGTCACGTTGTCGTGGTAACGACCCAGCCTGGTCGGCAGATCAGTGGTCTCGAACGCTATCTTGGCCTGGGCAATGCTGGCGATGGAAATGTCCTCCACGAACACATGCGGCGCCATCGCGACTACGCCACGCACCGGCGACTTGCCAGCGCCGGAATGGATCAGCGCGATGGAGGCGCCGTCGCTGTGCCCGATCAGGAGAGGATTGCGGACCGCAAGCATCTCGAGCAGTTCGGGCAGGACCTCCAGGGCCTCACGATGCAAGTAGTCGACCCTGCGTGGCTCGGTCAACGGATCGGACTTGCCGTAGCCGTGGCGCGAGTACACGAGCGCGGAGCAGCCCGTGGCCTCTGCCACAGCGTGCGGGAAGCGCTTCCACCGTGCGGCGGAGCCCAGACCTTCGTGCAGGAACACCAGGACGGGCGATCCGCTCGCGGGCGGCGCGCCACGGCTCCCGGGCTGGATCCAGCGGTACTCGAGCCGGTGGCCGCCGGCGCGGACGAACTGCATGACTGGGGTTGCGCAAAGAGACCGGCCGGATGGTACAGCACCGGCCGGACGCCCGGTTACCCGTGCAGCTCGACGACGTCCTCGTCCTCGACCAGATGGTCGCGCCCGACCTGCTGGCCGTCGAAGCCCGCCTTGCCCCAGATGCGGGCGTAGCGCAGCGAACGCACCAGGTCCTGGTGCACCAGCGCCGCGACGTGCTCGACCGTCTGGCCGCGCCGGAGGGTGAACGGATGACCGCGGTCTGGCGCGTGGCCGGGCGTCTTGGTGTACACGCGTACGATTCGCAGCGCCGAATACAGGAACGGCCCCAGCTCGCCGAGGCCGTGCCCGCTGGCTGCAGACACCGCCAACGCGGGATACCGCAGCCCGGTCAGCTCGCGGAACACGCGCAGCTCTTCCTCCGGATCGGCGAGCTGGTCCGATTTGTTGGCCAGCATCAGGGTGGGGACGCGCAGCCCGAAGGGGTCGCCGTCGTCCAGCTCGGACAGCGCCTTTGCCGGCTCCCACTGCTCGGTGAGCGTGACGCGCCGCTCGCGCAGGACATCTTGCACGGCCTGCACCTGCTCGACACAGGCCGGGTCGCCGAGGTCGACCACCAACAGGCACCCATCGGCGCTCTGCAACGCATCGGCGATCCACGGCACGGGATGCTCGGGCGCGACGGCTGGCAGATCGACCAACTGGAAGTGGATGTCCTCATGCGGCAGCATGCCCGGCTCGGGGTGCTGCGTCGTGAACGGGTACGGCGCGACGTGGGCACTGGAGCCGGTAAGCCGGACATGGAGCGAGGACTTGCCCACGTTGGGCGGGCCGACCAGCGCGAGCTGGGCGGCGCCTTCCGGGCGGGTGACGATGGCGGAGTGGCTGCGCGCACCTCCCTTCCTGGGGCCTTCCAGCTCTTCGGACAGCGCCTTGATCCTGCGCTTGATGTCCCCCTGGAGATGGTCGGTGCCCTTGTGCTTGGGGATCACCCGCAGCATCTCGCGCAGCCAGCCCAGACGCTCCCTGGGATCGCGCGTCTTGCGGAAGTTTGCCTCCGCCGCCTTGTACTCGGGTGAAAGATTGGCAGGCATCACTTCACCTATAGCAAGCGCAAGGCGCTGCCGCAAGCCGCACGTGGCAGCCCGGCAGAGGATGTGACATGCTTAGCGTGGATAGTTCACCAGGCCACCCCCGCTTCGCGGGCCGGCGGCTACTGCGCGATCAACAGGGGGAGACATGGCAACCGTGCTCGGACAGAGCAGCTTTCGCTACGAAGTGGACGTCACCTGGGGCAAGCTGCCGGACGGCTGGGACATGCGCGACGCGAGCGCCGTCGCGGTAGACCGGCAGGACCGCGTGTACGTCTTCAATCGCGGTGCGCATCCCATGATTGTGTTCGACCGCGAGGGGAACTTCCTGCGGTCATGGGGCGAAGGGGTGTTCCGCAACCCCCACGGCCTGCACATCGGCCCCGACGATGCGCTGTACTGCACCGACGACGGCGACCACACAGTGCGCAAGTTCACCCCCGAGGGCAAGCTGCTGCTGGAGCTGGGCATCCCCGGCAAGCCGGCGCCCTACATGAGCGGCGATCCGTTTCATCGTTGCACCCACACCGCGCTCTCGCCGAGTGGTGAGATCTATGTGGCGGACGGCTACGGCAACGCGCACGTACACAAGTACTCGCCCGATGGCAAGTGGCTACGCACCTGGGGAGGCCCGGGCTGCGATCCCGGCCAGTTCAACATCGTGCACAACATCTGCTGCGACGCGGAGGGCTGGGTCTACGTCGCCGACCGCGAGAATCATCGTGTGCAGATCTTCGACGGCAACGGCAAGTACGAGACGCAGTGGAACAACATGCATCGCCCCTGCGCGCTGTGGATGGAGTCGCGCAGGCACCCCCTGTGCTACATCGGGGAACTCGGGCCGGTGATCCCGATCAACCGCAAAGTCCCCAACCTGGGCCCACGCATCAGTGTGGTGACGCACAAAGGCGAGCTGCTCGCCCGCGTAGGCGAGCTGGGCGACGGTCTGCGCCCGGACCAGTTCATCGCGCCGCACGGCCTGGCGATCGACTCGCGCGGCGACATGTACGTGGGAGAGGTGTCCTATACCGCGTGGCCGTCGATGTACCCGGACATGCCACCGCCGCCGGGGTTGCGCACTTTGCGCAAGCTGGTCCGGATAGCCACGTAGCCTCCCCGCCGAACCGAAAAGACTGAACCACGGAGGACACGGTGGACACGGAGGAAAAGCAACTGCCTTGAGGGGGCCGGGCGAACGCGGACACACAAGCACTGTGAGTTAG
>DAIQQA010000032.1:0-32676 GCA_036787045.1 Burkholderiales bacterium
CGTGCGCGGTGGGTGCGCCGCGAGTACCACCGCAACTAGGACCGCGCACACGAGGCCGGACAGGCGCATGCATTCAGGCACCGGCGGATTCCTCCAGCACCCACTGCAGGTAGGCGGGCAGTCCGCCGCTCAGGCGCAACGCGATCACCTCCGGCACCTCATAGGGATGCAGCCTGCGGATGGTTTCCTCGACACGCGGGTAGAGGCTTTCGCGCGTCTTGATCAGCACCGGAACCTCGGAAGCGGTCTCCACCGCCCCCTGCCAGCGGTACACCGACGTGCACTCTCCCAGGATGTTGACGCAGGCAGCCAGCCGCTCCGCGACCAGCGCCTCGGCAAGCTGGAGTGCACGCTCACGGTCGGGCAGGTTGCTGAGGACGAGCAGGACGGGTTCCATCGGTCGGGAGACTCGGGTTCCAGCGGCCGGTCAGTAGCTGGGGCGGGTAAGTATACGTAATCGCCTGGGCTGCAGATGAGCGCGCGGTCATCCCGCTCGCTGCCTCCCGGCTGTCGCTGCGGCCAGCCCCTGGGGTACGGTGGGATAGCGCAGCCTCACGCGCAGTTCCCGGCGCAGCCGGCGGTTGGCCAGGCGTCGCGACTCGCCCATGAAGGACAGCAGCGCTCCGGGGATGCGCGCCGTAGCCTCCTGTCGCGAGATGCGTGGCGGCCGTGGCAGCTGGAAGGCATCGGCGACGAGATCGAAGTACTCCCCCATCCGCAGTGCGGAGTCGTCAGAGGCGTTGTAGGCGCGCTGCCCGCGGCCGCGCACCAGCGCAGCGAGAACGGCACGCGCGAGATCGTCGGCATGGATGTGGTTTGTGTACGGGTCCTCCGGGCCGGCCAAGGCAGGGGTCCCGGCTCGCAGGCGCTGCAGCGGCAGGCGATCCGCCGCGTAGATTCCAGGCACCCGGAGGATGACCACGGTCACGCCGCTGCGACGCCCCCAGTCGCGCAGCTGCCGTTCGGCGTCTGCGCGCCGCACCGCGCGATCGGTTTGTGGCCGCAGCCCGGCGTGCTCATGAACGAGCCCGCCACCGCAGTCGCCATACACGCCGCTGGTACTGATGTAGACGAGGCGCTGTGGTATGCTTCGCGCCTTTTGCAGGGCTCGGATCAGGTTGCCAGTGCGCCAGTCGCGGGCTCCGGCACCGGGCGGCGGGGCAAAATGCAGCACATCGTGCGGCAGTCCCGAGAGACGCGACAGGCTGTGCACAGCGTCGAGGTCGCCGGTCAGAGGAGTCACCCCCATCTCGCGTAGCAGGGAATGGCGCTCGCCGGAGCGGGTCAAAGCAAACAGCCGGTACCTTCCGCGCACCAGCGGGACCATGCGCAGGCCCACGTCGCCACAGCCGACAATCAGGAGTCGTCTCATTTCTACATTCTAGTTGAAGGCGGGGCGCCGACCGCGCAACCCGGCCGCAGCCACCCGTCGAGACACTTCGCGTATGTCGTTTCACGTCACCATCAAGCCGAGCAACCGGGAGTTCGACGTCGACCCCGGCGAGACTGTCCTGGAAGCTGCCATGCGCAGCGGCATTACGCTGGCCTACGGCTGCCGCAACGGCGCGTGCGGTTCCTGCAAGGGCAAGGTCCTCGAGGGGCAGGTCGACTACGGGGACCACGCCGCCCACATCCTGCCGGACTTCGAGAAGAAGCTGGGGTTTGCTCTGTTCTGCCGCGCCAAGCCCCTTGCAGATCTGGTGATAGAGGCGCGCGAGATCCATGCTGCCGGCGCTATGCAGGTCAAGAAGCTGCCCTGCCGCGTGCAGCGCATCGAGCGGCCCGCCGACGACGTCGCGGCGCTGTTCCTCTCGCTGCCAGCCAACGAACGGCTGCAATTCCTGGCCGGACAGTACATCGAGATCATCCTGCGCGACGGCAAGCGGCGCGCCTATTCGATGGCCAACTCACCCGAGGAGGACACTCAGATCGAGCTGCACGTGCGCAGCATGCCGGGCGGGACCTTCACTGACTACGTGTTCAACCGGATGAAGGAGAAGGACATCCTGCGCTTCGAGGGGCCGCTCGGCACGTTTTTCCTGCGCGAGGACAGCGACAAACCGATCATCTTCGTGGCGAGCGGCACCGGCTTTGCGCCGGTCAAGAGCATGCTTCTGCATGCCTTCCGCACGGGCGTGCAGCGGCAGATGGTGCTGTACTGGGGCGGGCGCCGGCCCAAGGATATCTACATGGCGGCGTTGTGCCAGCAGTGGCAGGCCGAGCACGACAACTTCAGCTTCATCCCGGTCGTCTCCGATGCCCTCCCGGAGGACAATTGGCAGGGCCGTACCGGCTTCGTGCACCGCGCCGTCATGCAGGACTTCCCCGACATGTCCGGCTATCAGGTCTACGCCTGCGGTGCGCCGATCGTGGTCGAGTCCGCGCACGCGGACTTCACTTCGCAGTGCAGGCTGCCCGACGAGGAGTTCTTCTCCGACGCCTTCACTCCCGCTCCCGCGGGAAACCCCTAACGCCACCGCTCACCACGAAGACACGAAGGCACGAAGAAAAGCAAGGCATACTCGTTCACCCAGGGGACACTGCGTCGGCACGGCCCGGGCGCTGCCGCTGCAGCAACTCCGCTATTTTTTTGCGGTTTTCTTCCTGTCTTCGTGCCTTCGTGGTGAGAGGTAGATGTCTTAACCGCTGTTGCGAAGCCCGGCGGCGATGCCATTGATGGTGAGCAGGATCGCCCGCTTGGTCTTCTCGTCCTGCTCGCCCGCGCGATAGCGCCGCAGCGACTCCACCTGCAGGTGGTTGAGCGGATCGATATACGGGCGCCGGTTGCGGAAGCTGCGCGCCAGCAGCGGATTGTGCTCCAGCAGCTCGCTCTGCCCGGTCACCGCCAGCAGGTAGTTGACGGTGCGATGGTACTCGGACTCGATGCGGCCGAAGATGCGGCTGCGCAGTTCCTCGTCGGCAACCAGCTCCGCGTAGCGCGAGGCGATGTGGATGTCGCTCTTCGAGAGCACCATGTCCATGTTGGACAGCAGGACCCGAAAGAACGGCCAGTTGGCGTGCATCTGATTGAGCAGCGCCAGCCCGGCCTCGCCCCGTCGCGAGACGAACTGCTCGACCGCGGCGCCGAACCCGAACCAGCCGGGCAGCATGATGCGTGCGAGCGACCAGCTGAACACCCAGGGGATGGCGCGCAGGTCCTCGATGCGGTCGGATTTCTTGCGTGACGCTGGCCGGCTTCCCACGTGCAGGTCCGCGATCTCCGTGATCGGCGTGGCGGTGCGGAAGAAAGCGACGAACCCGGGCGTGTCGTACACGAGCCGGCGGTATGCCGCGTAGGCGTCGGCGGACAGCTCTTCCATGACCTCGCGGTAGAGGCTCTCTTCGGGGCGCACCCCTGCGCGGTTGAGTAGCGTCGCCTCCAGCGTGGCAGCCACCAGGGTCTCCAGATTACGCCTGCCGATATCGGGGTCGGCGTACTTGCTGGCGATCACTTCGCCCTGCTCGGTGATGCGGATCTGCCCCTGAACCGTGCCCGGCGGCTGCGCCACGATGGCCTGGTAGCTCGGGCCGCCGCCGCGTCCCACGGTGCCCCCGCGGCCATGGAACAGGCGCAGCCTCACTCCGTGCCGCTTGAACACCTCCACCAGCTTGACTTCGGCCTTGTACAGCTCCCAGTTGGAGGTGAGATACCCGCCGTCCTTGTTGCTGTCCGAGTAGCCGAGCATGATCTCCTGCACATTGCCGCGGCTTTCCAGCAGCTCGCGATACAGCGGCACGCGCAGCACTTCGTCCATGATGGACGCGCAGCGGCGCAGATCGGCGATGGTCTCGAACAACGGGATGATGTTCATGGACAGCCGCGGCGCCTGCCCGGGCCGCAGCAACCCGGCCTCCTTCAGCAGCAGGGCCAGCTCCAGCATGTCGCTGACGCCGTTGGTGTTCGAGATGATGTGGTTGGGCAAGGCCCGCGCGCCGTAGCGGCGCTGCAGCTCCGCAGCGGTGTCCAGGATCCGCAGCTCGTTCTGCGTCGGATCGCTGTAAGCGAGGTGTGGCGAGCGGAGCAGCCGAGGGACTGCCAGCTCCTCCAGCAGCCAGCGCCGCCGCTCCTCCTCGTCGAGCGCGAGATAGCCGCTGCGGTGGGCGCCGGCCTGGAACAGCTCCGCCACCACCTGCTCGAACACACCGCTGTGCTGACGCAGATCGAGCGGCGCCAGGTAGAACCCGAACACCTGCGCGGCCCGGATCAACCCGCGCAGCCGGCCCGCCGCGAGGCGCCCAGCACGGTTGCGCTTGAGTGAATCGGCAATGATCTCCAGGTCGTCCACGAACTCCTGAGCGTCAGCATAGGGCAGGGAAGGTGCGATCTCCGAAAGCACCGGGGCATGCTGGTCGAGCGTGCGGGAGGTAGCGGCGAGCCGGGCGTAGACGCCGGTCAGCGCACGCCGGTAAGGCTCGTCGCGCCGGTGCTCCGAGTGGTCCGGTGAGCGCGCCGCCAGCTCCTCGAGCTCCGCGGTCACGGTCACGACACGCAGCGACTGCGACAGCTCGCTGCCGAGCTGGTGCACTTCGTCGAGGAAGTAGTCGAGCGCAGTGGAGGATTGCCGGACCAGCGCATGGCGCGTGACATCGTGCGTGACGTAGGGATTGCCGTCGCGGTCGCCACCGATCCAGGCGCCCAGGCGCAGCACCGGCCCCACTGCGATCCCGGCGACGGGGAACTTGCGCTCCAGCAGATCTTCCATCTCGCCATACAGCCGCGGGAGCTGCCGTAGGAACGTATAGCGGTAGTAGGACAACCCGTTTTCGATCTCGTCGCGCACGGTCAGGCGCAGCTCGCGCAGGATGCGCGTCTGCCACAGCGTCAGGATCTGGCGACGCAAACCCTCCTCGTTGGCGGCAAGCTCCTCGGGCGTAAGCTGCTGGCGGTCGCGCTCGGTGAGCAGGCGCGCGAGCTGGAGCTGGCAGTCGAGAATGCTCTTGCGCTGCACTTCGGTGGGATGGGCGGTGAGCACCGGCGACACCAGCGCGTCGCGGAAGAACTCGGCCACCGCGCCGGCGCCGTGGCCGGCCTCGGCCGCGCGCCGAAGCGCCAGAGCCAGGCTGCCCTCCTGGGGCGGCGAGCCTGCAAGCTGGTGGAAGCGCCGCCGGCGGTTGTGATGCAGGTCCTCGGCGAGGTTGGCGAGCTGCGAGAAGTAGGTGAACGCCCGGATCACCGCGACCGTGGCTGCAGGCGAGAGCACATCCAGCACTCCGGCCAGCTCGCTGCGCGCCTGTTGGTCGTCGTCCCGTCGGAAGCGGATGGCGAGCTGGCGGATCTGCTCGATCAGCTCGAAGGTGCTGTCGCCCTCCTGCTCGCGCAGCGTGTCCCCCAGCAGCCTGCCGAGCAGGCGTATGTCTTCCCTGAGCGGCTGGTCCTTGTCCAGCTCCGCCAGGCTCCGGTCGATGTCGTTCATGCTTCCCCCACGCTCCCGAGTGTCCGCCAGGGAGCGGGTGTGAGTATCGTCAGAGGACGGCCTTGCGCCGCCCGCCTGTACTGTCCTTCAACTGTACCAGCGTCAGGTCCAGGCCCCGGCGATAGACCGCACTCGCCTCTTCGGGCTTGCCGATCCGCTCCAGCAGCTCGCCCAGCTTCACGAAGGCCGTGTGGCTCGCCTCCACCGACAGACTGGCTTCCAGGTAGCTGCGCGCCTTGCCCCACAGCTCCTGCTTCATGCAGATCAAGCCCAGTGCCAGCAGCAGGATCGGATCGCCCGGATTGCGCTTCAGCCACGCCTCCGCCCGCTCCAGGTGCTTGCGCGCATCGCGCGGCAGGCATTCGACATACAACGGCAGCAGCGTCGAGTCCCAGCTCTCGTCGAGGCTATCCTCGATGATGCGATGCGCCTCTGCGCACCCGCCCAGGGCGATGAAGCACTGTGCCGCGGCTGCGGCCACCCTGCCGTCCTTGCGGTCGGCTGGCGGCAGCCGGTCCCAGTAGTCGCGCAGCGCCTTGCCGTCCTGCGCCTTGCGCTTGAGGTTCTCGGTCTGGGCGTAGTGCCGCAGCTGCGCCAGTACCGCGGGCTCGAACACCTTGCGCTTCTCCAGCTGCGGCAGCAGCGCCAGGACCTGGTCCCAGTTGCGGGCCAGCTGATGGGCCCGCATCTCCAGCTTCAGAGCAGCGGTGTGTTTGTCGGGAAGCTGGGACAGCGCCTGCAGCGCATCGTGGTAGCGGCGCTCCTCCAGCAGCAGCTCGGCGCGCGTCATGGCGCGCAGATAGCCGTCTTGCGGGGCCAGCTTCTCCATCTGCTGCAGATAGTCGTCGCGCGCTTGGAAGGAGCGCAGCTCGTGCGCCGCGCGGGCGGCGACGGTCAGAGCCAGGGCCGGCGACTCGCCCATCGCCACCGCCTCCTTCGCCGCGCGCTCGGCGCGCCCGTGGCGTCCCTCGAAGAATGCCTTGAGCGCGTCGTGCAGCGTCCGGCGCCCGCGCACCTGCTCCTGGCCGCGGCGGAATTCGCGCGCCCGGGCCGGCATGCCCAGGGCGAGGACCAGCGTGCGGAACAGCACATAGAACATCAGGGACGCCAGCAGCAGCAGGACGACGGCGAGGTTGACCGACAGCTCGACGCGATGGGTCGGCAGCACCACGAGAACGTAGCCGGCGTTGTAGCGCGCCGCTACGGTGATGCCCACCGCGAGCGCAAACAGCCCGACGACCCAAAGCAGAAGTCGCATGTCAGGCGCTGGCCGTCATCAGCGCAGCCCCCGCTCGCGCGCAACGCGCGCATCGCGCACGGCCTCCAGGCTAGCCGTGATGTCGGGGAGGTCGATGCTGACCTCGCTCTCGGAAAGCTGCTCGAGCGCCGTCACGGCCGCGCCGACCTTCTTGTTGCTGGTGTCGAAGTAGCGCTGCAGCCAATTCGCGGCCGAGCCGGTGTCGGCCCTGAAGCTCGTCGCATCGTGCGCGAGCAGCGCGACGCGCGCGGAGAGCAGGCGCATGCGCAGATTCTCGCGCAGGAAGAACTGCTGGCTCGGCGACACCAGCGGCACTTCGTTGGCGGCGGTGCGCTGCACCCGGATCAGGTTCCTGATGTCTTCCCATGCCTCGCGCAACAGGCGCGTTGCGGTGCCTTCGTCGGGGCGCGGCGCGACGCGCGGCGGCTCGGCCGGGCGCTCGTCCATCGCCAGCGGCAGGGCTTCGGCCTGGTGCGCCAGCGAATCCAGCCGCAGGCTCATGCCCACGATATCGACGTAGGGCGCTGCCTTGAGCCGCTCGATATCGCGGCGGATCGCCCGCCGCAGGCTGGTGAACTGCGTGCTGTCGGCACGCTGCAGGCGGTTGTCGGCAGACTCCAGCGCGATCAGTGCGGCCTTGAGGTTGCCGGCGAGCTGCAGCTGCTGGCTGCCCACGAGCAGGATCTGCTCCACTTCCGCCAGGATGCGCTCGTCGCGGCTGCGGGACAGTTCGAGGTACAACCCCTCCAGGGCCAACCGCTGGTTCTGCGTCTCCGAAAGCCGGCTCTCCAGCATGCCGATCTTGTACTCGAGGTCGCGCAGCGTGTCGCGTGTCTGCGTGGCCATTAGGCGGCTTTCCTTGTTGTAGGTGTCCGCCTCGGCCAGCTTGCGCGCCAGCTCGTGCTGCAGCTCGTTGAAGCGGATGCGGGAGTCGAACCAGACGGCGCCCAGCAGCAGCAGGCCGACGACGATCAGTGCGGCGCGCAGATCGAACCGGCTGCCCACTGCTTTGTGCATGCGCTGCCAGCCCGACGGGGGCGGGGTCTCACCGCCTTGTGGCTGCGGAGCCTGGGGTTCGGAGCTCATGGAAAGACAGGCAATGTGGTCGGAAGCACCGGCCTCACATCGGTGCGGCGAAGAACGCCATCATACCCTCCAGCAGCCCTGCGTCGCTGGTCGACGTGACCCGGATCCGCCGGAAGCCCAGCCGCGCCGCCGCCACGCCGATGTTCTCGTGCGGCACGAACAGCGGCAGTTCGAGCAGCCGCGGCGCCGCCTGCGTGCCGGCAAGTTCGAGGAGGTTGGTCAGCGCTTCACCGCTGGCCGCGGTAACGGCATGCAGCTCGCCACACCGGATACGGGCCCGCAGAGGCTCCGGGTCGGCCGCAGGCTTGACCCGCCGATAGCACTCCACGTACTGCACTTCAGCGCCGCGGGCCTGCAGCGTTTCCGCGAGGAGTTCGCGTCCGCCGACACCCCGGAAGATCAGCACGCGTTGCCCGTGCATCTGCTGCATCGCCTCGAGCGCCAGCAACGCCTCGCTGTCCGCCCCGGCGCCAGGCGCCAGCACGTCGGTCACACCGCGCTCGCGCAGCGCGGCGGCAGTGCTCGCACCCACGGCCGCGGCGCGCAGTCCCGGCGGCCATGCGCCGGCCGCGAGGATCAGTGGCAGCCCATAGGCGACGGCGTTCGCGCTGACGAAGACAGCCAGGTCGAAGGTGTCCGGATGCTGCAGCAACGCGGCGACATGCGCCGGCGGCACGACCGGCTCGATTTCCAGCGCCGGAAACACGAAAGGCACCGCACCTGCCGCTCGCAGCATCTCGGCGAGGCGCTCGCCCTGGCCGGCCGGCCGCGTGACCAGAATGACGCGGCCGGCTAGCCCGGCCCTGCTGGTCCCTTCGAGGTCACTCATGAGACAGCGCCGCGAGGATCTCGCGCGCACCGCCTGTGGCGAGCTGCTCAGCCAGTTCCAGGCCGAAGCCCTCGGGGTCGCGCTCGATCGAGGAGCAGAGCGTTTCGCCGCGCACCATGCGCGCGCCGTCGGGGCTCGCCACGAACCCGCGCAGGCGAATGCCGTCCGGCTCGCGTCCCGCGTAGGCACCCAGGGGCACCACACAGCTGCCAGCCAGTGCCCGGCTCACCGCGCGCTCGGCGCGTACGCACCAGTTCGTCTCGCGATGGTCCAGAGGCGCCAGCAACTCATGCAGATCGGCCCGCTCTTCGCGACACTCGATGCCGAGCGCGCCCTGGCCGACCGCGGGCAGGCTGTCCTCGGGCTCCAGCACTGCGGTGATGCGCGTCCCCAGGCCCAGGCGCCGCAGTCCGGCTGCCGCCAGGATGATGCACGCATACTGCCCCTCATCCAGTTTGCGCAAGCGCGTACTCACATTGCCGCGCAGGGGCTGCACCTTCAGGAACGGAAAGCGGGCGCGGATCTGACTCTCGCGACGCAGGCTGGAGGTGCCGACCGTGGCGCCCACCGGCAGCTGTTCCAGCGCGCCGTAGTGGTTCGCGACGAAGGCGTCGCGCGGATCTTCGCGTTCGCCGATGGCCGCAATCCGAAAGCCGGGCGGCAGGTGCATGGGCACATCCTTCATGGAGTGCACCGCGATGTCGGCGCGACCCTCGGCGAGCGCGCTCTCCAGCTCTTTCACGAACAGGCCCTTGCCGCCGATCTTGGCGAGCGAGCTGCCGAGCATGCGGTCGCCCTCGGTCGTCATGCCCAGAATCTCGACCGCGAGCCCTGGATGCAGGCCCAGCAGGCGGTCACGGATATGGTGAGCCTGCCACAGCGCCAGTGCGCTTTCGCGCGTGGCGATGGTGAGTCGAGCGGGAAGCATACGGGGGAGGACCTGGTCGAGCGGTGCGCAGGCAAGAATAGCATGCGGAGGCAGTGCCTCGCGCTGCGCGGCGCCGCCGCCCGGCAGTTATACTGCGGGAGCTGATACCTTTCCTGGCGGGCGCCCTCCCGCAGACATCCCATGACCCCGATCGATACCGTCGCACGCGCAACTGTGGTGCTGCTCACCCTGTTCCCGCTGTCGCTCGCGGCGCAGACGCCGGCCGCGCCGGCGGACAAGCCGATGCCGACCGTCAACGGCGTGCCGATCAAGTCGGCGCTGTTCCAGCAGGCGCTGCAGCAGGCGCTGACGCAGGGCCGCCCCGACTCGCCGCAGCTGCGCGAGGCGATCACTACGCAGCTCATCGCGCGCGAGCTGTTGGTCCAGGCGGCAGCGAGGCAGGGGTTGGACAAGGATCCGGAGGTGCTGAGCATCGCCGAGGAGGCCAAGCGCAGCGCTATGATCCAGCGCTACATGCGCCAGGTCGTGAAGCCCACGCCGGTGACGGAAGAGCAGGTCAAGGCCCACTACGAGAAGGCCAAGGCGGGGCTGGGGGCGAAGGAGTACAAGTTGCGTGTGATACTTCTGCCCAACGAGGTGCGCGCCAGGGATTTAAGCGGCGAGCTCGCCAAAGGTAAGGACTTCGCTCAGCTCGCACGTCAGTGGTCGCTGGCGCCCTCCGCCACGCGTGGTGGCGAGCTGCAGTGGGTGTCCTTCAAGAGTCCGCCAGAGGAGGGGCAGACCAGCGGGCTGCCGCTGCCCATCGCCCAGGCCGTCGAGAAGCTGCAGAAGGGCAAGGTAAGCCAGCCGATTGGCGTCCAGGGTAAGTGGTGGCTGGTCAAGCTGGACGATGTGCGCCCTGTCAAGGTCCCCGCGTTCGAGCAGGCGCGCCAGGAGATCTACAACTTGCTCACGGCGCAGGAGCTCGAGCGAGCCACCGCCGCGCTGGTCCAGCAGCTCAGCCAGGGCGCCACCATCACCCGATAGCGGCGTCCGTGCGGCTCTCTTTGAACCCAAAACCCATTAACCGCGGAGGACGCAGAGGAACACCCTATTCATATGAATCGCGTCGACGTTCTCCGCGCTACCCGGGCATCGTTCGCATGTCTCTTGTTATCTCACCATGGCTTCTTCACATGGTGTTCCTCTGCGTGTCCTCTGCAGCTCAGCGTTAGGTCCTGAGGAGTCACAGATCGCGGCGCGCGCCGCGCGGATAGGAAGTCTTGGTGGAAATCAACTCGGCCATCGCCGCCTCGCTGCCGTAGACGAGCGCCGAACGGTCGATCTTGCCGGCGAACTGCTCGAGCACGAGGCTGACCCCGGCGTGCTGCCAAAGATGCACGCCGGCCTCGAACTCCGAGGCCATGCCCCCGCGCGCGCGGAAGCTGCGGTCATCGGACGCGCCGAACCGCGTCCGCAGAGACTCGAGCAGTGCGGCGTAGTGTTGATCGCTCAGGCGCACCGTGGCGCGAGCCAGCCGGTCCTGCGCGAAGCGCAGCTCGACCCGCTGGACCGGCAAGCCTGCGAAGGTATCGGCAGCGCCGACAGCCGGGTTGCACACCTGCTCGGCCTCGCCGGCGCTGCAGGTCATCGGCAGGTGCTCGGCGATCTCCGCGCGGGTGGCGCCGAGACGGTCCGGCCCCAATCGCTCCCACAGGTCCTCGGCGCACACGGGCCACGCCAGGACGCCCAACAGCACTACCAACGCCCATCGCAGGTGCAGCTCACACACCGTTCAGCCTCCCGAAGTCCTTGATCACGTGCTGCTGGCGCCGGCTCACCGGCAGCCGCTCGTCCAACCCGCGCAGCAGCACCACCCAGCCGCCCTCGCCGCCTTCTTCGCCGGAGCGCTCGAAGCGGTCGACGTAATCGCGCGCCACCAGGCAGGAGCGGTGAATGCGGACGAAGCGGTCGCGGAATTCCTGCTCCAGCCGGACCAGCGACTCCTCCAGCAGATGCTCGTGCTCCGCGGTCCGTATCGTGACGTATTTGAGCTCGGCGCGCATGTACAGGATCTTGTCCACCGGCACCAGCAGCACTCGGCCGCGCTCCTGCACGCTCAAATGCCGGCGCGGCTCCGGTGCGATCTGCTGCAGCACGTCCAGGGACAACGGCGTGATCGAGCGCACCCGCGACAACGCATCGTACAGCCTGCGCAGGCGTATCGGCTTGACCAGGTAGTCCACGGCATGCAGTTCGAAGGCCTTCAGGGCGTAGGTATCGTAGGCGGTCGTGAAGATCACCGCGGGCGGCTCGGCCAGCTTCTGGATGTGCTGGGCTGCTTCGATGCCATCCATCTCCGGCATGCGGATGTCGAGCAGCACCACGTCGGCGGGCGTGCTCTGCAGCAGCTCCAGCAGGTCGCGGCCGTTGGCGGCTTCACCCACCACCTGGAGCGCGAGGCTCGCCGCGCAGTCTTCCAGCAGGTCAAGGATGCGGCTGCGCGCCGGGGCTTCATCGTCGGCCACCACCACCCGCAAGGCATGCTTGGTCACGGTTGCATTCTCCTCAGGCTTGCGCGCGATAGGGCATCACGATGTGGACCTGGTAGGCGTCCTCGGTCACGGTCGTGCGCAGGCTGGCCTCGGCATCGAAGTGCAGGGCAAGCCGCTCCCGGATGTTGCCGAGCGCCATCTTGTTGCCGGAGTGATGGCTGCCGTTCTTACGATAGGGGTTGCGCAGCACCAGGTGCACCTCGTCGCGCGCCTTGTAGGCGTTGATGCTCACCACACCGGTGCCCGCCGAGGGCTCGACCCCGTGGTACACCGCGTTCTCCACCAGGGGCTGCAACACCAGCGGCGGAATCACGGCCTCGCCGGGCATGTTCTCGATGTGCCAGTCGACCCGCAGGCGCTCGCCTAGACGCAGTTTCTCGAGGTCCAGGTACTGGCGGGTTAGCTCCACTTCTTGGTCAAGCGTGGAAAGCTTGCGGTTGTCGGCCATCAGGACCCGGAACAGGTCGGCGAGGTCCTCCAGCGCCGTCTCTGCGCGCTTGGGTTCTTCGCGGATCAAGCTGAGCACCGCGTTCAGGCTGTTGAACAGGAAATGCGGGCGAATGCGGGCCTGTAGCGCCTGCAGCCGCGCCTCCGTCAGCGCCGGCGACAAGGCCCGGTTGCGCAAGTGGAAGTAGTAGACGATCAAGCCGGTGGTCACGGCGGTGAACAGCCAGTAGCGCTCCAGCCCATCATAGAGGCTGCCCTGGAACACCTCCTGCCCGACGCGGTAGATGATCGACACGACGATCAGCTCCAGAAGCAGGACTACGGCGATGCCGGCCACATAGTCCAGCTGCCGCAGCCAGGGTTCGAGCGCCCACAACACGACCAGGCTCAGGACCAGGACCGGCTGGACCGGCGCAACCACCTGCAGGAAACGGTTGAACAGCAGGTCCCAGCTCGGCGACTGGCACAGGGCTGCGAGCCCCGCCAGGATTAGAACGATGAGCACGACGCGCAGGATTACGCCCAGGTTGCGGAAATCCGGCAGGGCGTCCGTGTGCATGTTCTGGTTTATACTTGCCATGGCTGCAACGCCCGCCATCTCATGCGGGCCTGGAGCGCGATCAGCTCAAGCGTGCGTCGTCGAACAGTGCAAATGAGCACATGCTGTGCCAGCGCACCCGCCCCGCCTCCTTCACCCATGCCTGACAACCCACCCAAGACCTGGTCCGGCCGGTTCGGCGAACCGGTAGACGAGCTGGTAAAGCGCTACACCGCCTCGGTCGGCTTCGACCGGCGGCTGGCCGAGTTCGACATCCTGGGCTCGGTCGCCCACGCGCGCATGCTCCACGCAGTCGGCGTGCTTTCGGCCCAGGATCTCGCCGACATCGAGCGCGGCATGGCGCAGATCGGCGACGAGATCAGGTCCGGGCGCTTCCAGTGGTCGGTCGATCTAGAGGACGTGCACCTCAATATCGAGAAGCGCCTCACCGACCTGGTGGGCGATGCCGGCAAGCGGCTGCACACCGGCCGCTCGCGTAACGACCAGGTCACCACCGACGTGCGCCTGTGGTTGCGCGCAGCCATCGACGACATCGACCACTTGCTGCGCAGGCTGCAGCGGCAGCTCGTCGATCTGGCCGAACCGCACGCCGACACGGTGATGCCCGGGTTCACCCATCTGCAGGTCGCCCAGCCCGTGAGCTTCGGCCACCACCTGCTCGCCTACTACGAGATGCTTCAGCGCGATCGCGCCCGGCTCACCGACTGCCGCAAGCGCGTCAACCAGCTGCCGCTGGGCGCCGCGGCACTGGCCGGAACCACTTATCCCATCGATCGTGACATGGTCGCGCGGGAGCTCGGCTTCGACGGCGTGTGCGGCAACTCGCTCGACGCCGTGTCGGACCGCGACTTTGCCATCGAGTTCTGCGCTTGCGCCGCGCTCATCATGACGCACCTGTCGCGCCTCTCGGAGGAGCTGATCCTGTGGATGAGTCCGCGCTTTGGCTTCGTCATGCTGGCCGATCGTTACTGCACCGGGTCTTCAATCATGCCGCAGAAGAAGAACCCGGACGTGCCGGAGCTGGTGCGTGGCAAGACGGGACGAGTGAACGGACACTTGGTCGCGCTGCTGACCCTGATGAAGTCTCAGCCGCTTGCCTACAACAAGGACAATCAAGAGGACAAGGAGCCGCTGTTCGACACGGTCGACACGCTCACCGACACACTGCAGGTATTCGCCGGGATGATGTCGGGCGTGACCGTGAACGCGGCGGCCATGCGCCGCGCCGCTGCAGAGGGCTTCGCCACCGCCACCGATCTCGCAGACTACCTGGTCAAGAAGGGTTTGCCATTCCGCGAGGCCCACGAGGCGGTGGCCCGCGCGGTGCGCTTCGCCGCAGAGCAGGGCAAAGACCTCGCCGCGATCGCGCTCCCCGAGCTGCAGCGGTTCTCGCCGCTGATCGCCGAAGACGTGTTCGATGTCCTCACGCTGGAGGGATCGTTGAACGCGCGTGACCATCCAGGCGGCACGGCGCCGGCGCAGGTGCGCGCGGCCATCGCGCGCGCCCGCCGCGAGCTCGGCGACTGATCCCGATGTCGTGGGAGGCGGTCGCGGCCTCTATCGCCGCCGCGACTGGCGCAGCGTTTGCGATCTCCCGATGTAGTGAGATCGGCGGCGGCTGCATCAATCGCGGCTACTGCATCTCCGGAGACGGCCAGCGCTACTTCGTCAAGCTCAACCGCGCAGGCCGAGGCGCCATGTTCGAGGCCGAAGCCGAGGGGCTGCGGGCGCTCGCAAACACCGGCACCGTGCGCGTGCCGGGACCGCTGTGCACCGGCGAGGACGAGCGCCACTGCTGGCTGGTGCTGGAATACCTCGATCTTGCGCGCGGTGCAGCAGGAAGCATGGGGGAGCTGGGCCAGCGCCTGGCAGCGATGCACCGCTCGACGGCCGAGCGCTTCGGCTGGCGCCGCGACAACACGATCGGCGCGACCCCGCAGCACAATCAGTGGTCGACGAGCTGGGCGGAGTTCTGGCGTACGCAACGGCTCGGCTTCCAGCTCGAGCTGGCCGCACACAACGGGTACCGCGGCGCGCTGCAGCGCCAGGGAGAAATGCTGCTGGACCGCCTCGACACATTGCTCACGCACCGTCCGGAACCGTCGCTCCTGCATGGTGATCTGTGGAGCGGGAACGCCGCCGCTACGGTCGATGGCGAGCCGGTGCTGTTCGATCCGGCCTGCTACTACGGCGACCGCGAGGCCGACGTGGCCATGACCGAGCTGTTCGACGGCTTCGCGCCATCGTTCTATGCGGCCTATCGCGATATCTGGCAGATCGATGAGGGATACGCGGTGCGGCGCGATCTTTACAACCTGTATCACGTGCTCAACCATCTGAACCTGTTCGGCGCTGGGTACCGCGCCCAGGCCGAACGAATGATCGAGCGGCTGCTGAGCGAGGTACGTTAATGGTTTCGCTGCACGAGCTGTTCTCGCTGCAAGGAAAGGTGGCCCTGGTGACCGGCGCCAGCTCCGGGATCGGCAGGGCGATGGCGCTCACATTGGCCGAAGGCGGCGCGGCGGTGGTGCTGCTGGGCCGCGACCGCGCGCGGCTGAAGGCGGTGGCTGGCGACATTCAGCAGTCTGCTGGGCGCGCCGAGACGCTGGTGTGCGACCTGCGTCAGCGCGAGCAGATCGAGCAGGCTGCAAACGATGCCTCACGACCCTTCGGCCCGCCGGACATCCTGGTCAACGCCGCCGGTGTCAACCACCGCCCGCTCGTCGAGGACATCACACGCGAAATGTGGGAAGAGACGATGGCGATCAATCTTGACGCGCCCTTTTTCCTCGCGCAGCGGTTGGCGGCAGCCATGCGTGCCAAGGGCTGGGGGCGCATCATCAACGTGTCGTCGCAGCAGGCGATCCGGGCGTTCAACAACAGCGGCGCCTATGGCGTCTCGAAAGGCGGGATCAGCGCCATGACCCGCGGCCTGGCCGAGGCCTGGTCGCGCTACGGGGTCAACTGCAACGCGATCGGCCCCGGTTATGTCCCGACCGGGATGACCGCCGGAATCTTCGACGGCGGCGAGCGCGAGCGCTGGGCGGCGGGACTGACCTTGATCGGCCGCAACAGCCGGCTGGAAGACCTGCGCGGCATCACGCTGTTCCTGGCCAGCCGCGCCAGCGACTACGTCACCGGTCAAACCATCTTCGTGGACGGGGGCATGTCCGTCCACTGAGCGCGAGGCAGCCCTTCCAGGCCACAATCGCTGGAACCCAGGCCGCCTGCTCGGCTACAATCCGCGATCCGGCAAGCGGCCGGAGTTGTCCACAAGAATCCCGAGGGGGGAGAGAGTCATGGTCGCAATCTCGTCATCGCGCCGGCTGGCGGCCCTGTGCGTCGCCTTCTGCTGTGCGCTGTTGAGCGCGGGCCCGGTACACTCGCAGGAGCCCAAGCCGGTCCGCATCGGCTTCGTCACCTTCCTGTCCGGTCCGGCGGCTGGCCCATTCGGCGTGCCGGCCAGGATCGCTGCCGAGGCCATCGTCGAATCGCTCAACGCCGGCAAGGCACCCGCACCCTACAACACCCGCGGCTTCGGCGGGACGCCGCTGGAGCTGGTGATCATCGACGAGGCGGGGGGCACCACCAAGCAGGTGAGCGAATTCCGCAACCTGATCGAGCGCCAGAACGTCGATCTCGTCATCGGCTACATTTCCAGCGGCGATTGCCTCGCCATCGCGCCGGTGGCCGAGGAGATGAAGCGGCTCACAGTGCTGTTCGATTGCGGCACCCCGCGGGTGTTCGAGGAGCGCAGCTACAAGTACGTATTCCGCACCCGCCCGCACGCGACGATGGATGCGGTGGCCGCAGCGCTGTACCTGCAGGACGTGCGGCCGGACATCAAGAGCTACGGCGGCATCAACCAGAACTACGCGTGGGGCCAGGACTCCTGGAACGATTTCGACCTGGCGATGAAGGCCCTGAAACCCGCCGCGAAAGTCACCACATCGCAGATGCCCAAGTTCGGCGCAGGCCAGTACGGCGCAGAGATCTCGGCGCTCGCGCAGAGCGGGTCGGACATCATCCACTCCAGCCTGTGGGGCGGCGACCTCGAGGCGTTCATGATGCAGGCGGTGCCGCGCGGGCTGTTCAACAAGAGCCAGCTCGTTCTGGTGGCCGGCGAGCCCTACCTGCATCGCCTGGGCAGCACCATCCCCGACGGCACCGTCGTTGGGGCGCGCGGCACGCACGGTGTATTCGCGCCGGCCAGCAAGCTGAACACTTGGCTGAAGGACATCTACACGGCGAAGGCCGACCACGACCCCAACTACCCCGCCTACAGCGTGGCGCTCGCCTTCGTCGGGCTGAAGGCCGCCTACGAGAAGGCCAAGGTGACCAAGCTGCAGAAGTCCATCCCGATGGGCGCGAGCAAGGGCGTCAAGGAGGAGATGGAGAAGGCCTACGACGTCGGGCCGAGCGACGAGGAGGTGATCGCGGCTTTCGAAGGTCTGACCTTCGACTCACCCAGCGGCCGGGTGGTGATGGGCTTGGGGAACGGCCATCAGGCCGTGATGGGCACTGCCTATGGAACCACCAAGCTGGTGAACGGGCGGGTCACCGTCACCAATATCAAGGCTTATCCGCCCGAGCGCGTGCAGCCGCCGGAGGGAATGACCAGCCCGGATTGGATCAAAGGCGGCATGAAAGCTAAGAAGTAAGCGCGAGGAAAACCAGAACAACAAGCGGATGGATCAGTATCTCTTCATCATCGTCGACGGCGTCATCTATTCCTCTTGGCTGTTCATCATTGCCGTGGGCCTCACGCTCATCTACGGCGTGATGAAGATCCTGAACGTCGCTCACGGCAGCCTCTACGCGCTGGGCGCTTACGCCGCCACCTCTCTGGGCGGCTATTGGATCGCGCAGGGTCAGCCGCCCATGGGCAGCTACGCGATGCTCATCCTTGCCGCGATCCTGGTGGGCCTGATCGCCGGGCCCGTCATCGAGCGTGGGCTGCTGCGCTTCATGTACGGCAAGGAGGAGGTGGTGCTGGTGCTGGTCACCTACGCCGTGTTCCTCATCCTGGAGGACCTCAGCAAGCTGGTGTGGGGCGTGGACCCGCTCTCCATCCCCGAGCCCTACAGCCTGCTCGGCAACCTCGAGTTCGGCGGCCTGATTTACCCGACCTACAGCCTGGTGGTGGTGCTCGCCTCCATCGTCGTCGGGGTGGCGCTGGCGCTCGTGCTCAGCCGCACCCGCCAGGGCAAGATCCTGCAGGCGGTCATCCACGACCGCGAGATGAGCGCCGCCATGGGCATCAACGTCTCGCGCGTCTATCTGGTCACCTTTACCGTCGGCGCAATTCTGGGGGCGCTGGGCGGAGCGCTCACTGCCCCGACCATTTCGGTGCAGCCAGGCATTGCTGCCGATGTCATCGTGCTCGCTTTCGCGGTGGTCGTGATCGGCGGTCTGGGCAGCCTGGGGGGAGCGGCACTCGGCGCTGTGATTGTTGGAATGGTGCGCGCCTGGGCGGTGCACAAGTGGCCGGAGGTGGAGCTGTTCAGCGTCTACGCGGTGATGGCGGCAGTGCTGATCATGCGACCCAAGGGCCTGTTCGCGATCCCCGAGGCGCGCAAGATCTAGAGGCCGCGAGCGCATGTTCAAAGACCGCACCTCACAGATCCTCCTCGCCGCGCTGGTCATCCTGCTTGTGGCCGGCCCGTTCGCGCCCCGCTGGGCGATGTTCCTGTTGAACGTGTCCCTGTCGTGGGGCGTCGTGGTTCTCGGCATGATGCTGCTGATGCGCACCGGGCTGGTGTCGTTCGGCCAGGGCCTGTACTACTGCCTGGGCGCCTATGCGGCCGGCGTTCTCCACAGCAAATACGCGGTATCGGACATCGCCATCATGCTGCTAGCGAGCATCGCGACCGCGGGTCTGGTGGCCGCAGTGCTCGGCCTGTTGCTGGCGAAGTACCGCGACATCTTCTTCGCCATGCTGAGCCTGGCCTTCTCGATGATCCTGTTCGGCCTGCTGGTGCGCAGCTCCGAGCTGGGCAGCACCGACGGCTTCGGGCTGAGCGTGAGCACCTTCGCGGGCATGGCGCTGCCCGAGGGCTGGGATCGTTACGCGGTTTTCGCTTCCGCGGTTGTGGCGACCTTCGTTTCCGCGTGGGCGATCCATCGCTACCTGAACTCTCATCTCGGGCGACTGGCGGGCGCGATCCGCGACAACGAGCTGCGCGTCGAGTACATGGGCGCGTCGGTGCGGCGGGTGATCCACCTGAACTACGTCATCAGCGCCGTGCTGGCCGGACTGGGCGGCGGCCTGGTGGCGATCACCATCGGTCACGTCGATCCCGAGATGGCCTTCTGGACGACCTCCGGAGAATTCGTGTTCATCGCCATCCTCTCGGGCACCGGCAACGTGCTGGCGCCCTTCCTCGGCGCGACGATCTTCGAGACGGTGCGCAGCTACGCCTATGAAATCTTGCCCAACTGGTGGCAGATCGTGCTGGGCGTCACCATGCTCCTGGTGATCATGTTCCTGCCCGGCGGGCTGTGGTCGATCTTCGTGCGCGGGCGCAAGGCGACGTGATATGGCGAGCGTCCTGGAGGCACGCAACCTGAACAAGAGCTTCGGTGCGGTCACCGCGGCCGCGGACATCAACGTGCGCGTCGAGCAGGACAGCGTCGTGGGCCTGATCGGCAGCAACGGCGCGGGGAAGACCACATTCATCAACATGGTCACGGGCTATCTCAAGCCCACCTCCGGCAGCATCCATTATCTGGAGCGCGACATCACCGGGCTGTCGCCGCGCGTGGTCACGGGGCTGGGGATCTGCCGCTCGTTCCAGATTCCGCAGCTGTTCAACACGCTCAGCGTGCACGACAACCTGATGGTGGGGGTGGGCGTCGCCGCCCGCTCGAGCCGCGCGGCCGACAGCGCGCGAGGCAGCGAGGAGCAGCAGGTGGAAGGGCTGATCGAGCGCTTCAACCTGGCCGGGTACCGCGGACAGGCCGCCGGGCTGCTGCCCGAGGGGGTACGCAAGCTGCTGGACATCGCCATGGCGGTGGCCGGGCAGCCCAAGGTGCTGCTGCTGGACGAGCCAACCAGCGGTGTGTCGGCCGACGAGAAGTTCCGCCTCATGGACATGGTCATGGAGGCACTGAAGGTGCAGGGTGTCACCGTGCTGTTCGTCGAGCACGACATGGATATCGTGAGCCGCTACACCCACCGCGTCCTCGCGTTCTACGAGGGACGCATCATCGCCGACGGGGAGCCCCACGCCGTCCTCGACGACGCGGAGGTGCGCAAGTACGTGATCGGCGAGGACCTTCACGTGCAGAGCGGGCGCCATGCTCAGGCTTGAAGGGCTGGACGTCTCCATCGGCGCGGTCAGCATCCTGCGCAGCGTCAACATGGAGCTGCCCGCGGGGAGGTTCACCGGTCTGGTCGGGCGCAACGGGGCGGGCAAGACGACCCTCATGCGCGCCGTCATGGGCATCCTCAAGGTACGCAACGGCTCGATCCACTTCGACGACGCCACGCTGGACATCCTCCCCACCCACCAGCGTGCGCGCGCTGGCATCGGCTATATGCCGGAGGACCGACGCCTGGTACCCAACCTGTCGGTCGAGGAGAACGTCCTGATGCCGGCCTGGGCGGCGGGGCTGAGCGACGTGGAGGCGCGCCTCGCCAAGGTCTACGAGATGATCCCGGAAGTCGAAGCCTTCGCCAGCCGCAAGGCGATGCAGCTCTCAGGCGGGCAGCAGAAGCTCGCGGCCCTGGCGCGGGCGTTAATGTGCGGCACCAAGGTTCTCCTGCTGGACGAGCCCTTCGAGGGCGTGGCGCCGGTGCTGGCGCGGCGGCTGGCCGAGGTCATTGCCGGCCTCAAGCAGGAAGGGCTGTCGATCCTGCTCACCGAGTCGGACCTGTCCCATTCCCGGGAGATGCTGGACGCGCTGTTCACCATCGACCGCGGCGAGGTCAGCCCAGGACGGCTATAGGTATTCCCCCGCAAAGCCCGGGGGCTGTGGTCACGGAGCCGCTCGAAGCGGCCATGGCGGTTGCCCGTATCCGCTCCCGTCCCCGTTCCCGACGAGCACCGATCACGCACTTACTGTGCGGCAAATTGCCGCAGCGCCGCTGGATCGAGCAGGGCTAGAATTGCGCCCATGCCGCCCGCAAGCCCGACCTCTGGCGCCATGCCATCCTCCGACCGCCGCCTGCAGCGGCTGATCTGGCTGCGCTGCGCATTGATGCTGGCGCAGGTGGCGGCGCTTGCAGTCGGGTACGCCTGGCTGGCACTGCCGTTTCCTCTGGGCGGGGGCGTGCTGGTGGTGATCGGCTACACGCTCGTGACGCTGCTGACCGCTGTGCGCCTGCGCTGGCGCAGGCCCGTTTCCGACCGCGAGTTCTTCGGCCACCTGCTGCTGGATGTGGTCCTGCTCAGCGTGATGCTGTCGGTCACGGGCGCAACCGCCAACCCCTTCGTCTCGCTCTACCTGCTGCCGTTGATCATCGCGGCCATCACGCTGCCTGCCCGGTACGCGTGGAGCATGACCGCCCTGACGGTCACGTGCTACGCCGGGCTGTTCGCGATACCCTCCGTCGGCCCCTCGTCCGATCATCAGGCACACGCTGCCCAGTTCCAGCTCCACCTGCTCGGCATGTGGGTCAACTTCATCGTCTCCGCCCTGGCCGTTGCATTCTTCGTCGTGCGCCTGGCCCAGGACATCCGGCAACGTGATGCATGGCTCGCCGCCCGCACGGAAGAAGCCTTGCGCAACGAGCGCATCGTCGCCCTCGGCGCATTGGCTGCCGGCACCTCGCACGAGCTGGGCACCCCGCTGTCCACCATGGCAGTGCTCCTGGGGGAGATGGGGCGCGACCACGCCCGCAATCCTGCGCTCGCTGGTGACATCGCCGTCCTGCGCAGCCAGGTGGACACCTGCAAGCAGGCCATCACGCGAATGGTGGCGGCAGCGGGCGCTGCGCGCGCCGAAAGCGCCAGCTACCGGCCGCTCGACGAATTCCTCACCGAGGCACTTGAGCGGTGGCGCCTGATGCGTCCGGCGGTGCAGCTCCAACAGCGGCTCCAGGGTCCGCTACCGGCGCCGGCGATCTTCGCCGAGCAGACGCTGGCGCAAGCCATCCTGAGCCTGATCAACAATGCGGCTGACGCTTCGCCCCAGGCAGTGGAGGTGGATGCTTCCTGGAGCCAGAGTGAGCTCACGCTGGAGATACGCGATCGCGGCGTGGGGCTCGTCCCGGAAGCGCGGGAGCGGGCAGGCGAGGCCTTCTTCAGCACCAAGCCCGCAGGCTCGGGGATCGGTCTGTTCCTCGCCCGCGCCACGATCGAGCGCCTGGGTGGACGCCTGCGCCTGCGCAATCGCGAGGCCGGTGGCACCTGCACGCGGCTCGAGCTTCCCGTGGGGCTGGTGCCCGGCGCGGGACTGAAACCCTGAGGGCGCCAGCCATGCCCAGACAGCTGCTGCTGGTGGACGACGACCGGGTCTTCGGCGAGGTGATGGCGCGAGCGCTGTCCCGCCGCGGGTTCGCCGTGCAGTTGGTGCGCTGCGCTGCCGACGCACTGGAGACGATGCACACCCGTGCCCCAGACTACGCCGTCATCGACCTGCGCCTGGCACACGAGTCGGGGCTGTCGTTGGTGCCGCGGCTGCGCGCCGTCGCGCCGCAGGCGCCCATCGTCGTGCTCACCGGCTATGCCAGCATCGCGACCGCAGTAGAGGCCATCAAGCTCGGCGCAACCCATTACCTCGCCAAGCCGGTCGATGCAGACGAGGTGGTGCGCGCGTTCGGCAGGCAGGCAGGTGATCCCGGCGTGCCGCTCGCCGACCACCCGCTGTCGATCGAGCGCCTCGAATGGGAGCACATCCAGCAGGTGCTGTCACAGCATTGCGGCAATATCTCTGCCACTGCCCGCAGCCTGAAGATGCACCGCCGCACCCTCCAGCGCAAGCTCGCCAAGCGCCCCGTGCGCGGCTGACCTATCCCTCTGGCTAACCTGCGACACAGTGCCGCATGCGGCGAAGCGTCGCATTGCGGTCACCTGCTCGCCGCCTAAACTCGTTGCTCCCGATCCCTAACCAGCCGCCAAGGGAGCATGCGATGCGACACCCCCTCCTTGCAGCCAGCGCGCTGGGCGCCTGGCTGCTCGCGGCAGGCCCGGCGCAGGCGGCCTGCGGCGCCGCGTTCTGCACGGTGAACACCAACTGGAGCACCCAGGGCGAGTGGACTGGCCGCGGCGGCCGGTTCGACCTGCGCTTCGAGTATATCGACCAGGACCAACCCAGGGCGGGATCCGACGCCGTGGGGGTAGGCGAGATCCCGGGGCACCACGACGAGGTGCGCACCATCAACCGTAACTGGATCGCGTTGATCGACTACAACTTCAACCCGACTTGGGGCGTGTCGGCCTCCTTGCCCCTGGTCGACCGCGACCACACCCATATCCACAACCATCATGGCGCGCAGTTGTACGAAACCTGGCAGTTCACCGAGCTGGGCGACGCCCGCGTCTCGGGGCGCTACCGCTTCGCCTCGTGGGACGGCGGGCTCGCTTCCGCGGGCGCAAGCCTCGGCGTCAAGCTCCCGACCGGCAGCTACGACGTGGCGAACAACGCAGGGGATGTGGCGGAGCGCTCACTCCAGCCGGGCACCGGCACCACCGACGCACTGATCGGCCTGTTCGTCAACGGCTCTCGTCCCGACGGCAACGGGTGGTTCGCCCAGGCCCGTTGGGAGAGCGCCCTGGACAGTAGGCAAGAGTACCGTCCCGGCGACCGCATCTTCGCCGACCTAGGCTACCGTCACGGTTTGGGTGGACGCTGGACCGGGTATGTCCAGCTCAATGCGGTGTTCCGGGATCGCGATCGCGGCGACGAAGCCGAGCCCGAGGACAGCGGTGGCACGTTCCTGTACGTGTCACCGGGGGTCAGCGTCGCACTGGGCAGCCGTGTGCAGGGCATGCTGTTCTTGCAGCTGCCGCTCTATCAGTACGTGAACGGCGTGCAGCTGACTGCCGACTATGCCGTTACTTGCGGGTTAGGCGTGCGGTTCTAGCCGGCACGCAAAAAAAGGCGGGGACGACGTCCCCGCCTGCTTCCCTGCCTCGTGCTGCGCGGCTTACGTCAGCGTCCCGCCGCGCGTCTCCACGTATACCGCATATAGCGACGTGCTGCCGGTCATGAACAGGCGGTTGCGCTTGCTGCCGCCGAAGGTGATATTGGAGATGATCTCGGGCATGCGGATCATGCCGATGCGAGTGCCGTCGGGCGAGAACACGTGCACGCCGTCATAGCCGTCCCCGACCCAACCCATGCCAGCCCACACGTTGCCGTCCTCGTCGCAGCGGATGCCGTCTGCGAAGCCGGTCTTGCCGTTCATCTCCATGCTGGCGAACACTTTCGGGTTGCGCAGCTTCTTGTCGACCACGTCGTACACCCAGATCACGCTCTTGGCATTCGGATAGTGCGACAAGCCAGTGTCGGCGATGTAGCACTTCTTGAAGTCGGGCGAGAAGCACAGCCCATTGGGCTTGAAGGGTTCATCGGCCACCTTCTCTAGCTTGCCCGGCGCGTCGATGCGATACACCGCCTCCTTCTGGAGCGGCTGAGGGCTGCCGGTGCTCAACCGCTCACCCTCGTAGTTCATCAGCCCACCGTAGCCCGGATCGGTGAAGAAGTACCAGCCGTCGGGGTGCGCGGCGCCGTCGTTGGGCGCGTTGAGGCCCTTGCCGTCTGGGGACTTGTCCGCCAGGACCGTATAGCTGCCGTTCAGCTCGTAGCGCCCCACGCGCCGGGTGCTGTGCTCGAACGAGATCTGCCGGCCCTGGTAGTCGAAGGTGTTGCCGTTGGAGTTGCCCGACGGGTAGTGGAACATGCGGCCGACATGCCCGTCTTCCTCGCACCAGCGCAGCTGCTCGTTATTGGGGATGTCGCTCCAGACCAGATAGCGGCCGACCCCGCTCCAGGCGCAACCCTCGGCCCACATGGTGCCGCGGTACAGGCGCACGATCGGCGTGTTGCCGAGCTTGTACTTGAAGCGCTTGTCCAGGACGATGACATCGGGATTCGGATACCGGGCGATGGGCCCGTCCGGATCGTACTGATCGATGAAGTTACGCGCGAAGGCCTGCGGCGCCATCGCGGTCAGGGCAGCGATCCCGCCGACTTTCGCCAGGAAGCTACGACGCGTGTTCTCGTCCGGTTTCCTGTCTACTGGCTTGCTCAGGTCGATGAACTTGTGAAGCTGGACTCGTTCCATTGAATGTCTCCTCCTTCGTTTCGTATTGGTAAGCCGCCGCCACCCTTGCCCGGGGACGCTGCGGCTCGGCACCGCGGCGAGCGGAACATTGCGGCCGCAGAGACCGAGGTTTTACGCCGATCCGGCCGGCATCGCAACTGCCGCCGGCAGCCAACCTCGCCCCCGGACGTCGGTCGCGGGATCGCCAAGTCGGCCGCGCGGGCGGGCCGGCGGCCTGCTAGACTTCAGGCTTCGTCGGGCAGCGCAGAGCGCGCCCGCCCTATGCGGGGCGCATCCCATGACCGCCCTGCGCGCCGCAGTGCCCCCTGATCCCTGACTTCAGTGCAGACATGACCGCCAAGCATCCCAAGCCAGCCTTCGCGACCCGCGCCATCCACGCCGGCCAGGAGCCGGACCCGACCACCGGCGCGGTGATGCAACCGATCTACGCCACCTCGACGTTCAAGCAGCGCTCGCCGGGAGACCACACCGGCTACGAGTATGCGCGCACCCAGAATCCGACGCGCATGGCCTTCGAGCGCTGTGTCGCCGACCTGGAGGGCGGGGCGCACGGCTTCGCGTTCTCTTCCGGCCTGAGCGCCATGGCCACGGTGCTGGAGCTGCTCGACGCCGGCAGTCATCTGCTCGCGGTGGACGACATGTATGGCGGGAGCTGGCGCCTGTTCGAGCGTGTGCGCAAGCGCACGGCGGGACTGCGCGTGAGCTACGTCGATCCCAACCGTCCCGCCACACTCGAGCAAGCGATCCGCCCGGACACCAGGATGCTCTGGGTCGAGACGCCGAGCAACCCGCTGCTGAAGGTGACCGACCTGGCGCAGGTGGCCGGCCTCGCGAAGCCGCGCGGGATCCTGACGGTGTGCGACAACACTTTCGCCTCGCCCTATCTGCAGCGGCCGCTGGAGCTTGGCTTCGACATCGTGGTGCACTCCGTCACCAAGTACATCAACGGACACTCCGACGCGGTGGGCGGCGTGGTCGTCATCGGCGACGATGCCCGCCTGAAAGAGCAGTTCGAGTACATGCAGAACGCCATCGGCTCGATCATGGACCCGTTCACCAGCTTCCTGGCCCTGCGCGGCGTAAAGACCCTGCCGCTGCGCATGGAACGGCACTGCGCCAACGCGTTGAAGATCGCGCACTGGCTGGACGCTCATCCCAAGACCGAGCAGGTGATCTATCCGGGCCTGCCCAAGCACCCCCAGCATGCGCTGGCCGCACAGCAGATGAAGGGCTTCGGCGGGATGATCTCGGCCTACCTGAAGACCGACCTGGCGGGCACCAAACGTTTTCTCGAGCACTGCCATCTGTTCACGCTCGCTGAGAGCCTGGGCGGAGTGGAGAGCCTGATCGGCCACCCCGGCCTGATGAGCCACGCCTCGCTCCCCCCGGAGCGGCGCGCCGAGCTGAAGCTCACGGACAATCTGGTGCGGTTGTCGGTCGGGATCGAGGACGCCGATGACCTCATCGCAGACCTGGACCGAGCCCTGGCGGCGATCTAGCCCCATATGCCTGCCATTGCCTCCCGCTGGGTGTTTCTCGCGGTCTTTCTCGTCTGCGCCGGCCTGATGGGGTACGGGCTCTATCTGCAGCATGCCCAGAACCAGGAACCTTGCCCGCTGTGCATCCTGCAGCGCTACGCCTTTGTCGCGGTCGGCCTGATCGCGCTGCTCGCTACCGTGCACGGACCACAACGCGTGGGACAGGCTGTCTACGGCCTGCTCATTGCGCTGGCGGCAGGCACCGGCGCGGGCATTGCGGCGCGCCAGAGCTGGCTTCAGCATAACCCCCCGAACGTGCTGGATTGCGGCCCGGACCTGGCCTACATGCTCGATGCGTTCCCGCTGTCGCAGGTGCTGCCCAAGATCTTCAAGGGCGAAGGCGACTGCGCCAAAGTCGGCTGGACGTTCCTCGGCTTGTCCATCGCGGAGTGGGCGCTGATCTGGTTCGCGCTGTTCGTGCTGACAGGCCTGTACCTGATGATTGCGCGCTGTCCGCGCGCGGCTGGGTAGCGGGGCGCCGGAACAGGGCAGCAGGCGCCCGGTTGCGCTGTCGCACCCGTTCTACGGCGCGAGCAATCCGGCTGTTGTGCGGGGATGCGTGCCGCGATCGGGTCCGCCGCCTCCCGCGAAACTGCTCATCCGACCGCCGCCCGCCTGCTCGTGTCCAGCGCTCAAGGCTCTCTGGGGCGCAGCCGATATAACTTCGTCGCAGGCACGTTCGACGACTGCGATAGCCATACTCCCCAGAACTCGCCGATCAGCCGTTGCCCAACCGACTCGCCCCAGCGCGCCCGATGACCCTGGCCAGCCAGACTATCCGACCCAAGGGACTGACGCAGCGGCTGGCGATTCTATTCGGGCTGCTGGTGCTGCTGCTTCTCGGCGTGGCGGCCGCATACATCGATTTCAGCTGGCACGCGGTGAAGCGGGAAAGGCTCGCCGATCTGCGCAACCTGGTGGAGCTGGGCGCGGTATCGTCGGAGATGTTTCTGCAGCGCTACAGCGAGCGCGCCTCCATCCTGGCTGAGGACGTGACGCTACACGCAGGCGCGCAGCATCCCGCAGCGCTGCGCGCCCGGCTGCTGCGCTACCAGGCGGCCGATCCGAACCTCGCCGGTGTATACGCTTTCCGCACCGATGGCAGCCTCATCGCCTCCACCACTGAAGAAACGGCGTCGGCGCCTGCCCATAGCAGCGATGCTGTCTTCCGCGAGGATTTCGCGCAGGTCCTGACCAGCGACGGGCCGGTTATCGGCCGCGCGCGCTTCGGATCCCGCGTCAACGACTGGATCCTCCCGGTGCGTGTGCGCGTCGTGGACGCCCAGAGCCGTGCGTCGCTGGTGCTGTCCCTGGTCGTTCCGCTGGCACGGCACCAGGCCATCTGGCAGGGCCTGTCCCTGCCGGACCGCTGGACGATCGGGCTGTTGCGCGACGACGGCTATCTGCAGAGTCGCTTCCCGGCGCCTCCGGATGCGCGCCAGGCGTTCCTCGAACGCCACGAGGGGGTGCTCCTCGACACGCTCGAGCGCGAGAACTTCCCCGCGGCCGGTTCGGTTGAAGGGGCGGGGACGTTCTTCAGTCGGGACAAAGTCATCGTCGCATACAAGCGGCTGGATCAGTTCCCGATCACGGCGTACATGCGCATGCCTGCTTCGGAGGTGTGGAAAGCCTGGCTGCGCCACATGCAGGTCCCAGCCCTGCTGTTCGGCGTGTCGTTGCTGGCTATCGTGTTCGCCGGTTTGTGGGCGGTGCGGCAGCAGCAGGCGCGCGAATCCGAGCGCGACGCGGCGGAGCACTCCCTACGCGCCAGTGCCAGCGCACTGCGGCGCCAGAGCGTGCTGCTGGAGCAGTCGCAGCGCGCGGCACAGATCGGCGCGTGGGAGCTGGACGTGGGCTCCGACGAGCTGTACTGGACTGCCCAGACCTACCGCATCCACGAGGTGACCCCGGAGGACTATACGCCGACGTGGGAAAGCTCCCTGGAGTTCTTCGCCTCCGACAGCGCCCCCTTCATCCGCGAAGCGATGCGCCGGGCGCTCGCCCACGGCGAGTCGTGGGACCTCGAGCTGCAGCTGATAACGTTCCGGAACCGGCGCATCTGGGTGCGCTCCACCGGCGCGGCCGAGATGGCGCAGGGCAAGGCCACCAGGGTCTGGGGCTCGTTCCAGGACATCACCCAACGGCGCAGGTCGGAAGAGCAGATCATCCGCCTCGCGCATTATGACGAGCTGACCGGACTGGCGAACCGTAATCTGTTCAACAGCCACCTGTCGCACGCCGTGAACCGCGCGGCGCGTAACGACGCCTCGCTGGGCGTGCTGTTCATCGATCTGGACCGTTTCAAGACCATCAACGATGCACTCGGCCACGACGTCGGCGACGAGGTGCTGCAGATCGTGGCCAGGCGGCTGAGCGAGGGCCTGCGAGCGTCCGACATCCTGGCCCGGCTGGGAGGCGACGAGTTCGTGGTCATCGCCGAAGAAGTGACCGATCGCGACGCTCTCACCGCTCTCGCCCAGAAGCTGCTCTCGGCAGTCGACGAACCGGTGGCGGTGCGCGGGCAGGAGTTCGTGCTCACCGCCAGCATCGGCATCAGCAGCTTCCCCAGGGACGGGACCGAGCCCCAGACGCTGATCAAGAACGCGGACATCGCCATGTATCGCGCCAAGGAGCAGGGGCGCAACTGCATGCAGTTCTACTCCGAGCAGATGGGCTCGGCGAACGTGGACCGGCTTGCGCTGGAGACACAGCTCAAGAAGGCGGCCGCTGAATGCAACCAGTTCGTGCTGCACTACCAGCCGCGCGTCTCCCTCCACGGGGGCCGGATCACCGGCGTAGAGGCGCTGGTGCGGTGGATGAATCCGGAGCGCGGACTGGTTCCGCCGGCGCAGTTCATTCCGCTTGCGGAAGAGCTGGGGCTGATCGGCAACATCGGGGACTGGGTACTGCGCGCGGCAGCAAGCCAGGCCACGCAGTGGCGCAAAGCAGGCCTCGGCCCGATTCGCGTAGCGGTGAACATATCGGCCCAGCAGTTCTATGCCGCAGGCTTCTTGGACGGCCTCAACGCGGCGCTAAAGGAGACGGGGCTCGATCCGGGTGCGCTGGAGCTGGAGATCACCGAGAGCGTGATGATGCAGCGCAGCCAGCAGGTGGCGGAGCTGCTCACGGCGGTGCGCGCGCTGGGGATACACCTGTCGGTGGATGACTTCGGCACGGGCTACTCTTCGCTGGCCTACCTCAAGCGCCTGCCCATCCACTATCTGAAGATCGACCGCTCCTTCGTGCACGATGTTCCCGGGGACTCGGACGACGTCAGCATCGTGCGCGCCGTCATCGCTCTCGCCCACAGCCTGCGCATGCAGGTGGTGGCGGAAGGCGTGGAGAACGAAGCGCAGCTGGAGTTTCTGCGCGCCGAGGGCTGCGACGAGATCCAGGGCTATCTCGTGAGCCGCCCGATCCCGGCGGAGCAGATCCCGGCGTTTCTGGCTGCGCGGACGGCCCTGCCTGCGGGCGCGACTGCCTGAACGCTGGCGCTGGCCAAAACCATCACCGCAAAGGCGGAGAGGACCCCGCTCTCCTCTTTGTCCCTCCGTGATTGATGCGCTTCAAGGGTTGGCCGGACGAGGCACGGCGACGCCGATCATCGTGTCGCGGGTAACCAGCGCAGCGAGCTGCTCCTCACTCCAACCCTCGGTGCCGGCGGGACGCGCGGGCAGCACGAGATAGCGCATGTCGGCGGTGGAGTCGTGCACGCGCACGGTCACGTCATCCCGCAGATCCAGACCGAACTCGCGCAGCACCGAGCGCGGCTCGCGCACCACTCGGGAGCGGTAGTTGCGGCTCTTGTACCAGTCCGGCGGCAGGCCCAGGAGCCAGCGCGGATAGCAGGAGCACAGCGTACACACGATGACGTTGTGGACTGCGGGCGTGTTCTCCACAACTACGAGCCTATACGGCCCGCGGTCCAGTCCGATCTCCTCGAGGGCGGGGTTGCCCTCGGCCAGCAGGCGGGCCTTGTAGGCGGGGTCGGTCCAGGCGCGAGCGACGACCTTGGCGCCACGCAGCGGCGTGCGGTTGTCCATGTCCTCCACCTGGCGGCGGATCTGGTCCGCGGTCAGGATGCCCTTCTCGACGAGCAGCTCGCGAACCGCGATCTCCATGGTCTGGTAGTACGTCAGCCGGTCGTCCTGGTCAGGCCGCGTCGGATGCGGATGGTCGTGGTCGTGATGATCGTGATGAGCGTGTGCCATGGGCGCAAATCAGGCCGGCTCCAGCCAGTGCTGGTAGATCTCGACGTCGACGCTGTCCGCAGGCTGGCCCGCATAGTCCGGCCAGACGTCCCGCTGCAGAAAACGCACGCGGTACAACGGCTGCGCAGGTAATCCCGGGCGCGCGTAGGCCAACTCTTCGGGATTCGGGTAGTTGCCGCACAGCCGTTCGACTACGCCGCTGTGGCCGCGAATATAGAAGGGCGTGCGCACATGACCAGGCGGATAGGCCGCCCGCACCTTGACGCGTTCGCCGGGACAGTAGCGCGGGGAGATCGCGGCTGTACTCACAGCTCGCCTCGCTGCGCGCGGGCTTCGCTATCCGCCATCTTGCGGCCGAGCTCGTCGATGGTGATGGTGCCCCGCTGGATGAGCGTCTGGGCGATCGAATGGATCCAGCGCTCGTAATAGCTCATGCGGTCGTACGCGTCCGCACCCAGCGCTTCGATATTGCGCCGCAGCTCGTCGACTGTCATGCGCCCGCCGCTGGTCAGGAGCACGAGCAGCGCGTCCACACGCTTCTCCCACAGCGCGTAATCGTGCTCGCTCGGCGCCACCGGGCTGGCGGGCAGACCACCCATGTCGTGGTGGGAACGAGGAATGTCGTCGGTCATGGCTGGCGATTATACCCGGCAGTCCGGCTCAAGCACTTAGCCTTTGTTCGTGCCTTCGTGGTGAGAGGTGTGTCTGAGTGCCAGTCCGGGCGAGCCAGCCTGCACTCGGATCGCGCGAACGGTGGCGCGACCGCGTCGGTCACCGACCCGCCGGTAACCTCGACCACTGCGTCGGCAGGACACGCGCGAGCAACGAATAACCGCCTCTCGCGTCCGGGCGGTAGACCGCGGCCTCGCCCTGCGTGCTCAGGTAGAGCCCCTCGAGGTCGATGAGGTTGAAGCCGTGTGACACGAGCACCGTATTCTTCCCTGCCGGCGGTGGTGTCGACAACAGTGCGCGCAAACCTTCTGAGGCGCTTTGCCGCGCCTGCGCGAACTCGGGGCCGCGGGCAACACCGGTCAGACTAGGTGCCGTCTCATAGCGGCCAAAGGCAAGCTCGGCCGTCTCTTTGCAGCGGCAGAACTCGCTGGAGAGCACGGCGCCGACCGCTATCCCTAAGCGTCGGAATTGTCTGCCGATCTCGACCGCTTCGGCCCGGCCCGCGTCGTTGAGGTTGCGCTGGGTCTCGCAGCGCTCGAGATCCACCGTCGGCGGCTCAGGATAGGCCGGACCGGTGTCGGCGTGACGGAAGTAGATGACGTTGCCGCCACCCTGCAGCGCTGCCGCCAGCTCGGCATCGGCCAGCGTCTGGCCCGACGCAGCACCTGCTGCACCTGCCAACAGCAGCGCTGCGAGCCAGGCAAGCAGCACCACACCACGCGTTGCACGCATCGACGCCAGTTCCTCCGTCTCGATCGATTGGACGTCGTCCGGTCCGGCCCGGTTCCCGCCGCGCAAGACCGCGGACTGGAACTAGTCCGAGCGCGCCAGACCGAGCACGTGCTCGGTCAGGTAGGACACGATGAGGTCGGTGGAAATCGGCGCCACCTGGTAATGCGCCGAAGCAGAAATGAAAAAGGGCTGGCATTTGCCAGCCCTTGCGCCACCGGTTCCCGTTACTTGAGGAGCTTTTGCAGCTCGCCGTTCTGGTACATCTCGCGCATGAT
>DAIQQA010000032.1:32776-38815 GCA_036787045.1 Burkholderiales bacterium
CCCGTTACTTGAGGAGCTTTTGCAGCTCGCCGTTCTGGTACATCTCGCGCATGATGTCCGCGCCCCCGACGAACTCGCCGTTCACATACAGCTGCGGGATCGTCGGCCAGTTGGAGAAGTCCTTGATGCCCTGGCGGATCTCGGCGTCGGCCAGCACGTTCACCGTGGCCACCTCTTCGGCGCCACAGGCCTCGAGCATCTGCACCGCCGCAGCGGAGAACCCGCACTGGGGTGCATCGGGCGTGCCTTTCATGTACAGCACAACGCGGTTTTCGGTCACTTGCTTTCGGATCAGGTCCTGAACGCTCATCGCTCACCTCGGAAACGAAGAAGGGCATCCCTGCGGACACCCTTTTGACAGGCGATCAATGGTAGCGGTTTCACTGCGCTGCCACAAGGTCAGGGCCCCAACAGGTCAGCGCCCCCGCCTGTTAGCGCCCCCGCCCCACCTCTGGCTGGGCCCTCCCCCTTGTCCCGCGGCGCAACCTGTTGCGGTTACGCGGCCGGCGCCAGCCGCCCGCCGCTCACCCGCGGCTGCCCGGCCAGATCAGGCTCGGTAAACACACCCCTGAAGCCACAGCTGACCAGCAGCGCCCGCACCGCCTCCCCCTGCGCGTGGCCGTGCTCCAGGAGGAGCCAGCCGCCTGCCTGCAGCCGGTCCGGCGCCTCGGCGATAGTTGAGCGCAGTGCGACCATGCCATCTGCGCCCGATGTGAGCGCCAGCTTCGGCTCGAAACGCAGATCACCCTGCAGCAGGTGGGGATCGTCCTGGGCGACGTAGGGTGGGTTGGAGAGGATCAGGTCGAAGCGCTCCGCGCGCACCGGCGCAAAGCCGTCGCCACAGCGAAACTCGACGTTGTCTGCGGCATGCCGGCGAGCGTTCTCCTGGGCCACGGCCAGCGCCGCACCCGACACGTCCGTGGCGATCACCCTGGTGCGCGGGCGCAGGTGGGCGATGGCCACCGCAACGCAACCGCTGCCGGTGCCGACTTCGAGCACCCGGCGCCGCTCCGCCTCGGGAATGCGCGCCAGCGCCAGATCCACCAGCAACTCGGTCTCCGGACGTGGGATAAGCACGTCCGGCGTGACGCGGAAGTCGAGCCCGTAGAACTCACGCTCGCCGAGAATGTAGGCGATGGGCTCCCCGGCCAGGCGTCGTTCGAGGTAGTCGAGATAGCGGGGGTTGCGGCTGGCCTCTTCAGCCAGCTCCGGGTGCGCGAGCAGACGTGCCTTCGGTATGTCCAGCGCGCGGACCAGAAGCAGCTCGGCTTCCGCCCTGGCGTCGCGACTGCCGAGCCCGAGCGCATCCGCCAGACGCTTGGCGTCGTGCATCCATACGGCGCCGGCGCTCGCCGGAGACTGCATACTTACGCCGCCGTCTCCTCGGCCAGGGCGGCGAGCTGCTCGGTCTGATGCTCGGCGATGAGCGCGTTTACCAGCTCGTCCAGCTCGCCGTCCATGACCTGGCCGATCTTGTAGAGGGTGAGGTTGATACGGTGGTCGGTGACACGGCCCTGAGGGAAGTTGTAAGTGCGGATCCGGTCCGACCGATCGCCGCTGCCGATCAGCGACTTGCGCGTGGCCGCCTCCTTGGCCTGGCGCTCGCGCGTCTGCTTGTCCTTGAGGCGGGCCGCCAGCAGCGACAGCGCCTGGGCCTTGTTCTTGTGCTGAGAGCGGTCGTCCTGGCACTCCACCACGATCCCGCTCGGGAGGTGCGTGATGCGCACGGCCGAGTCGGTCTTGTTCACGTGCTGCCCCCCTGCGCCCGAAGAGCGGAAGGTGTCGATGCGGATGTCGGCGGGATTGATTGCGACTTCGCCGATCTCATCCGCCTCGGGCATGACCGCCACAGTGCAGGCGCTGGTGTGGATGCGTCCCTGCGTCTCGGTAGCCGGGACCCTCTGCACGCGATGGCCGCCGGACTCGAACTTCAGCCGTGAGTAGGCACCGGCGCCGACGATCCGCAGGATGATCTCCTTGTACCCGCCGACCTCGCCAGGGCTGTGGGACACGATCTCCACCTGCCAGCGTCGGCGCTCCGCATAACGGGCGTACATGCGAAACAGGTCGCCGGCGAACAGCGCCGACTCGTCGCCGCCGGTGCCGGCGCGGATCTCCACGAAGATGTTGCGCTCGTCGTTGGGGTCTTTAGGCAAGAGCAGCCGCTGCAGCTCGCTTTCCAGGGCCACCAGCCGCTCGCGCCCCACCCTGATCTCGGTCTCGGCGAGCTCGCGCATCTCGGGGTCGGCCGTCATGTCCTGGGCCGACTGGATATCCGCGAGCGTGCGGCGATAGGCGCCGAACAGCTCGACCACCGGCCCGATCTCCGCGTGCTCGCGCGACAGCCTGCGGTAGTTATCCAGATCGCGCGTCACGCCCTCGGAGGCGAGCAGGTGATTGATCTCCTCGAAGCGGGCGCTCAGCTGGCTCAGCTTCGCCGCGATGCTGGGCTTCATTCCTTGGCGCGGATCTGGTACACGCGCTCGAGCAGCCGGACCAGGGTCTCGCGATCGGCCTCTTGGGCGTGATGCAATGCCGAAGTGGGCCCGTGCATCAGCTTGTTGGTGAGCGCCTGGCTCAGCGCCTCCAGCACCTGCTCGGCCTGCTCGCCCTTCGCCAGGCGCCGCAGTGCGCGCTCCACCTCATGGCGGCGAGCGCGCTCGGCCTGGTCGCGCAGCGCACGGATGGTGGGCACCGCCTCCCGGGCCGCCAGCCAGTGCATGAAGTCGAGGACCTTGGCGTCGATGATCTCCTCGGCATGGCTGACCGCCTGTGAGCGCGTGTCGTGTCCTTCCTGGACGATCTTGCCGAGATCGTCCACCGTGTACAGGAACACGTCGTCCATCCGACCGACTTCTGCCTCGACGTCGCGCGGCACGGCCAAGTCGATCATAAGCATGGGCCGATGGCGGCGGGCCTTCAGCGCGCTCTCCACCATGCCCTTGCCGATGATGGGCAGCGGACTGGCGGTGGAGGTCACGATGATGTCCTGCCCGGCTATGACTTCGGCCAGCTCGTTCAACGACACCGCCTGCCCGCCCAGCCGCGCAGCGAGCTCCTCGGCACGCTCGAGGGTGCGGTTGGCGAAGGTCACCGTGCGTGGCTGCTGGGCACCGAAGTGCGTGGCCGTCAGCTCGATCATCTCCCCGGCGCCGATGAACAACACCTTCTGCCCGGCGACGCTGGGGAAGATGCGTTGCGCCAGGCGCACGGCAGCGGCGGCCATCGACACGGAGCTTGCACCAATGTCGGTGCGGCTGCGCACCTCCTTGGCCACCGAGAACGTGTGCTGGAAGAGCTTGTGCAGCACCAGCCCGAGGGTGCCGGCCTTCTCGGCGCTGCGCACCGCCTGCTTGAGCTGTCCCAGGATCTGCGGCTCGCCCAGGACCATGGAGTCCAGTCCGCTGGCAACCCGGAAAGCATGCTTCACGGCACGCTCGCGCGGCAGGGTGTAGACGTAGGGCTCGACTGCCGCGGTCTTGAGTTGATGATAGTCAGCCAGCCACTGCACGGCCTTAGCGGGCTCCTGCGTGTTGCAGTAGACCTCGGTGCGGTTGCAGGTGGAGATGATGGCTGCCTCATGCACCGGCTCATGCTCCACCAGGTCGCGCAGGGCTCGCGGCAGGCCCTCGGCGTTGAACGCGACGCGCTCCCGCACCTCGAGGGGCGCGGTCTGGTGATTGATGCCGAAGGCGAAGAGCTGCATGGAGGATCAGGCGGTCAGCGTGCAGCGGGCCACGCACCTGTGCGCCTGCCGGGTGGCGGCAGGTCCAGGCCCACAAGCGTTCGCTCGACAGGTGCAGCGCATCTGGTCAGCCCACTTCCCTTCAGACCGGGTTCGACCGGTGTTCGAGACTCCGCCAGCACGGCCGGCGCGCGCAATTATAAGATAAGTGGGTCCTGCGCCCCTACCGCGCAACCCCCGGGAACGAAGGCCTTTGGGGGCGATCGAACCAATCAGCTCGACCTGAGGAACCGCCCATGCCCTCCGCCGTCCGCATTGTCCGCCTGCTACTGGCAGCCGCCTTGCTCCTCGTCGGCGTTGCGACCGCCCAAGAGTCAAACGATACCATCACTGTATACAAAAGCCCGGGCTGCGGCTGCTGCGAGAAATGGGCCGAGCACTTGCGGGCAACAGGCTTCCGGGTCGACGCGCGCGATGCCGCCAACCTGAACGCAGTGCGCCGGGAGCTCGGCGTACCGTCCCGGTTAGCCGGCTGCCATACCGCCAAGATCGGCCGCTATGTGGTCGAGGGCCATGTGCCGGCCGACCAGATCAAGCGCCTGCTCCAGGAGCAGCCCGATGTCGCAGGCATCTCCGTCCCGGGCATGCCGGTCGGCTCGCCGGGTATGGAGGGTCCGGGCGGACACGACTACGACGTCTTCTCATGGGACAAGGTCGGACGGACCAGACTCTTCGCCACCGTTCCACCCCTGTCCCGTTGAGCCGCACCGGCCGCCTCGCGGGCTTGATCCCGGTCAAGGCCCCTCTTACGGCCGGGCGGGACACTCTCATGCAGGCTTGTCGCAGGAGGGCCGGGGCGTGGGGCAGGAGATCGAGCGGGTTCAGTTCCAGGCGGAAGACTTCGCGCGCTTCGGGGCCCGTCTGGCGGAAGAGACTGCGCTGCTCGAAGCCTGGCTGCGCGCCGGTCGTTTCGACCAGGGCTCGTACGTTGGCGGCTTCGAGCTGGAAGCCTGGCTGCTGGACCACAACTTCTTTCCTCTCCCGCGCAACCAGGAGTACCTGACACGGCTCAACAACCCGCTGGTCGTACCCGAGCTGTCCAAATTCAACGTCGAGCTCAACGGCACGCCCCAGCCGCTGGCGGGCCAGGCGTTACGCCGGCTCGAAGAGGAGCTGACCGGGACCTGGCGCCACTGCCTGCAGGTCGCGCACGAGCTCGAGTGCCAGCTTGCGATGATCGGCATTCTGCCCACCATCCGCCAGCAGGACCTGACTCTGACGAATATCTCGCCGCTCAACCGCTACTACGCCCTGAACGACCAGGTGCTGAGTCTGCGCGGCGGGCGTCCCGTCCGGCTCGACATCAGCGGGCGCGAGCGTCTCGCCCTCACCCATGCGGACGTCATGCTGGAGGCCGCCACGACCTCATTCCAGGTGCATCTGCAGGCGCCCGCCGAGGATGCGGTACGTTACTTCAATGCAGCGCAGATCCTGTCGGCGCCGATGGTGGCGCTGTCCGCCAACTCGCCCTTCCTGTTCGAGCGCGACCTGTGGGACGAGACGCGCATCCCGCTGTTCGAGCAGGCAGTGGAAGTGGGCGACGATGCTCACGCTGAAAAGCGCCGGGTAACCTTCGGCTCGGGATATCTGCAGGACAGCCCGCTGGAGTGCTACCGCGAGAACGTCGAGCACTTCCCGGTTCTGCTGCCGATGCGGTTCGACGATGGCGCCGGGCAGCTGCGCCACCTCCGCCTCCACAACGGCACGATCTGGCGCTGGAACCGGATGCTGATCGGGTTCGACGAGGCGAACGTGCCGCATCTGCGCGTGGAGCATCGCGTGATGCCAGCGGGGCCGAGCATCGTGGACATGATCAGCAACGCGGCGGTGTACTTGGGCGCGTCGCGCTTCCTCGCGGGCTTGCGCCGGCCGCCCGAAGCGGATCTGCCCTTCGCGCAGGCGCGGGAGAACTTCTACCAGGCGGCGCGCCACGGCATGGACGCGCGCATCGTGTGGCTCGATGGACGCAATGTAGCTGTTCGCACCCTGCTGCTCGACGAGATCCTGCACATGGCGCGCGAGGGCCTGCTGCTGCTCGGCGCCGACGAGGACGACATCGAGCGCTATCTCGCGATCGCGCAGACGCGTGTACGCACCGGCCAGAATGGCGCCGCCTGGCAGCGTGCGCACGTCGACCGGTATGGACGCGACTTCTTCCGCCTCACCGCCGACTACCTCGAGCACCAGCGCAGCGCCATGCCGGTGCACGAGTGGCCGATCTAGCCCGCTCGCCTCCAGACCGAAGTTCCCCGGAATGCAACACCGCGCCGCGATGCACACTCCCTCTATGGTCC
>DAIQQA010000272.1:0-2598 GCA_036787045.1 Burkholderiales bacterium
TGCAGGGGGGCAAGGCCGACACCTGGGTCCTCGAGCGCATCGCCGCGCGCGAGGCGGCGCGCAAGCGCCGCGACTTCGCCGCGGCCGACCGCATCCGCAAGGAGCTGCTCGACAAAGGCATCGTGCTCGAGGACAGCTCGAAGGGCACGACTTGGCGTAGGTCGTAGCAGGGGAGAAATGTAATCGATCGGTTACATTCATGCTTTGGCGGTGCTCCCACCATGGCCGGGTACGGCCACCTCCGACACGAAATCCTCGTATTTGCCGCCCGCGCCGCGCGGAATGCTGTCGACCCGGATCACCTTGACCCGCACCCCGGGAGGCATGCGCCGCTCGACGTGCGCGCGCAGCGCCTCGACCTGTTCCTTGCTGGGCGCTTCGCGCATCACGATGCGCGCTTCCACCAGGTCGAAAGCAGTCTGGACGAATTGGTGCTGCACGATCGGCGCAATGTCGAGGAACTGGCTTTGGCCTAAGAACGGGTAGTAGCGCTTGCCGTCAGCCGTTTCGAGCAGGTTCCGCACGCGCCCGACAATTCGCGTGAGCATCGGAAGGCCCCGGCCGCAGGGACACGGACCACCGACCTCGGCGAAATCGCCGATGTCGTATCGGATCAAAGGCGTCGCGAAATTGTGCAAGTCGGTCACCACGACACGCCCGACGTCGCCGGGAGGGCAAGCACGACCCTCGTCGTCCAGAACTTCGACGAGCACGCTCTCCGACTGCACGTGGTAGTGCTCATGCTCCGGGCACTGCAGCGCGATGGTGCCCACTTCCTCCGCCGAGTACATGTCGACCACCGGCACCCCCCATGCCTCGCGGCAGAGCTGCCGCAGTTCCGGGGTGACGATCTCGCTCATGGCGCGCGCCTGGCGCAATGCCGGGATGCGTACGCCTCGTGACAGGCAGGTCCTCGCCAGCTCGCCCAGAAGAGATGGATAGGTGAGCAGATATGCGGGATTTTCGCGCTGCAGCCATGCCAGTTGCTCGTCGATGCCGCTTTCGACCTTCATGCCGACTGCCGGCCCCGTGACGAAGACGCCGGCCGTCGCCGCTCCCCACGATGGATGTGTGCCCGATGCGCCACGACGGATGGCGGCCAGCTTGCCGGCTAGGTCGCGGCGCTGCCAAAGGTGCTCGCGCAATGTCAGGACATGCCAGAACAACTCGAGCAGCTGTGTCTTCAGGACTCGGACCGGCGAACCGGTTGATCCGGAGGTCCGCACCTCCCACACCTGACCGTGCTCGCGCGGAACTCTTTCGCTTTTCAGCTCGCCGTAGCTTTGCTGGAGATCCGCGCGCTTGAGGAGCGGAAGTTCTACCAATCGCTCCGCCGTCATTGATCGCCCGCGGCGCGATCGGTAGTACGGAGTGGTTGCGCAAGCATGGTCGAGCAACAACTGTAGCTGTGCCAATTGAAGCTCGAGCAGCCGCTGCGGCGCAAGCCATTGGCTATGATCCAGCTGCTGTAGGAGCGCCAGTCGCGCGGCCGCGTGGGGCGCGCTGATCGCCGGCCATGCGTTGTCCGACATCTTGTTCTGGAAGGACCATTCCATGACCCGCATGCTACCTGCCTGATGGCGAGCCTCTGATTTCAAGCATCTGCATAAAGCAGGCCTCGAGGTCGCGCACCCGTCCCGAAGTATCGAAGAAGGGCGCGACAGCGCGATTGGACGAGAGCCGGTGCTTGAGGGACTTGGCTTTCTTCGTGTCCTTGCCTATGGAAACGGCCATCTCCACGAACTGTTCCTGATCTGCAGCGACGAGGTCCCCCAACCCGGCGGCGACAAGTATGCTCTCGCCGACTCGCGAGGGCGCCGCCGACCCGCGCAGTGTAAGCACCGGCAACCCACCGGCGAGTGCGTCGCAGCAGTTCGTCGCTGCGTTGTGATGTAAGGCATCGAGGAGGAGATCCCCAAGGCCGTGGCGGGCGATGTAGCGGTCGCCGCGCTCCAACGGCGAAAAGATTAGGCGCTTGGGGCTTACGCCGGCAGCAAGGCCGGCCGCGCGGAGATTTGCCTCCGCGGCAGGCGACAACGCGCGGAACCAAAGCACCGACTCGGGTACCGCGTGGAGGACCCGCATCCAAAGCGCAAAGCTGTCGGGACCAATCTTCTCGGCCTTGTGGAACGCACAATAGACAAATGCGTCCCCAGGCAAGCCGTAAGCTGCTCGACTTAGGGAAGCCTGCGGCGCCGGACGCCTGAAGTCGTAGAGAAAGAAGCTGTGAGGCACGTGGACCAGCCGCTCGGCCCACTCTTCCGGCTGCGGGGCGAGAATCGCATCGGCGATGGCGAAGTCGACGCTATGCGAGCCCAACGAGCCTAAGAACCCGAGCCAGCTCGCCTGCACTCGAGCCGGCCGTTGCACGACGATGCCGAAACGACCTCCGGTGGTATGCCCGGCGATATCGACGAGGATGTCGATGTCGTCGCCGCGAATGGCGAGCGCCGCTTGCTCATCGGAGAGCGCATGCAGCTCGACGAATCGGTCGGCTGCGGCGCGAAGCCGCTTGCGGATGGCGCTGCCGTCGTCGGGCTGCAGCGCATAGGCATGGAGCTCGAACTTCGACCGGTCGAGGAGCTCGAAGAGCGGAAG
>DAIQQA010000272.1:2698-4320 GCA_036787045.1 Burkholderiales bacterium
GAGTCCAATCGCAGTCGCCTAACGCGCCATACGCGCGCGAGACGAAGATGTTCTCCGGGGACAGGACGGCATCCAGGTCGGCATCGGGAGCAATTCGGCGCGTGAACCGGAGCACGCCATCGGCATCGGCAGCGCGCGCAGCTTTGAAGGCCGCGCGCGCTTCCTCGAAGCGCCTCAAACATGCAAGGGCGAGGCCCCGGCGTACGAGCGCCGTCCCTTCCTCGCGCTCCGCCTGGTCGAGCGCGGCAATGGCGCCCTCGTAGTCGCCCAGCGCAAGAAGGACATCCGCCAGATCGCTGCAGGCGCGCGCTGAGCCAGGCTGCGCGCGAAGGTAGTTGCGGTGGCTTTCTGCGGCTTCTTCTAGGCGGCCCTGCCTTGCGAGCAGCAGCCCATGGTTGTGCCAAGCATCCGCGTTCCGCGGTTCCGTTGCGAGCAGGTCCCGGTAGCAAGCGATTGCTTCTTCAAAGCGACCTGCGTCTTCCGCCGCCAAAGCCCTGGCGAAAAGCCCTTCCCGTTCGATCGCTAGTCCTTCTTGAACGCTGCCGCGCCCACCACGTCGATGATCCCGGAAGTGCTGTCCTGGATGATGTATCCGATCCCCGCCCGCTCGGCAGACGCACCGGCGAAGAAGCCCGTTACGTCGGCTCGACAGGAGGAGACACCGGCACACGCGCCACCGGTGCCGGTGATCGGGAAGGGCGGGGAGCCGAAATTTTGTACGGACATCGAGAAAAGCGCGCTCGATGTGGCGGTCGAGCTCGACCATTGCCAGCCCTTGCCATCTGGCATGGCCACGGCGAAGTTCCCGGTGATCGAGGTAGAACCGCCGAACGTCACACCCAGATTTCCGGTGAATGTACCGGGAGCTGAACGTCCATCCGCATACGTCGGGCTGGTGGCACCGGCCAATGAATAGGTTGCCGTGCCGCTTGTCGGCATCGAGGCTGTCGGCATGCCGACCACGTAGTGAAAGCCCCGGTTTGCGTTGTAGATCTCGGAGACAATTCCTCGCCCGGCATCGAAGCCTACCTCGCCCGTCCACCGGCCCCAGGCGAGGATGCCGTCGGAATTGAACTCGGCATGCTGTCCATTGACCAGCGTCGCGCTCGAACCATTGATAGAGTCGGTGATGGAGGTCAGTCGGCCTTGTGCGTCGAAGACGGCGTCGGAAACCTGGAAATTCGTAGAGAACTCGCCGCCATCGATGGTGGCGTCAAAGCCGCCTTGGCCGTTGTCGAAGCTGTATGCCAAGGCCACCGTATAGCCGGGACCTGTCATCAGGGGAATGAACGGCACGACCGGCCCACCGGTCGGCGTACGCTCCTCGCCAGCGACGAAGACCGGCTCTTCCTCTGGGATGGGGGCCGGGCCGGAAGTCGGCTGCTGGGTCGTTTCCTGCGGCGGCTGGTTCGGGTCGGAGGGTGCTACGGCCGAATTGCCGGCCGGGACATCCACCGAGCCTGCCGGGTTCGTCAGCGACCAGATGCCGCTGGTACCAATCACTAGCGTGGAGCCGTCGTCCTGCACCTGGATCACGCCGCCGGTGCCGCGGATGCCCACGGTCGCAGTGGGCGTGGCGATCTGGTAGCGGTCGCGGTTGATGCGGCCGATGGCGCCGGTGA
>DAIQQA010000127.1:0-14955 GCA_036787045.1 Burkholderiales bacterium
GCCGCGTGAGCGGCGAGGCGCCCGGAGATCCTCGGGCCGACTGGCGCCGGACGCAACCGCATGATGCGAGATCCAAACGCCGCCTGGACCGGTCGTGCAGGATTCATCCTGGCCGCGATCGGCAGCGCCATTGGTCTGGGCAACATCTGGCGCTTCTCGTATGTCACCGGCGAAAACGGCGGGGCCGTGTTCCTGCTCGTGTACGGGCTGTGCGTGCTGTTGATCGGGCTGCCGGTGCTGCTCGCGGAGTTCGTGCTCGGCAGCCGCGCGCGCGGCGACGTCCTGCTGGCGTTCTCGCATCCCCGGGTGTCACGCGCCTGGCGAGCCGCGGGTGTGCTGGCCGCGCTGGTTGCGTTCCTCATCCTCAGCTACTACTCGGTGATCGCCGGCTGGGGCTGCAGGTATTTCGTGTCTTACGTGAACGGAACCTCGCCCGGCCTGCCGCGCGAAGCGCTGCCGGACGCTTTCCGCGACTTCGTCGCCGACCCATGGCAGCCCGCGCTCTGGCATGCACTGTTCATGACGCTGACGACGCTCGTGGTAGCCGCCGGTGTCGCGCGCGGCATCGAGCGGGCCAGCCGCATCCTCATGCCGGTGCTGGCCGCCATGGTGATCCTGCTGGCCGGCTATGCTCTATCGCTGCCCGGTGCAAGCCGCGGGCTCGCCTTCCTGTTCACGCCCGACTGGTCGGCGCTGGCGACAGTGCGCCTGTATCTGGCCGCGCTCGGGCAGGCGCTCTTCTCTCTGGGCGTGGCGATGGGTGTGATGATCACCTATGCCGGCTACATCCGCACCCGCGAGCGCCTGGCCGCCTCTGCGGCAGCAGTTGCATTGGGAGACACGCTGTTCGCCATCGTCGCCGGCATGGCCATCTTCCCCATCGTGTTTGCCTTCGGCATGGATCCAGCCTACGGCCCGGCACTCGCATTCGTGACACTGCCCCAGGTCTTCGCCATCATGCCGGGGGGCGCGTGGATCGGCATCGCCTTCTTCTTCCTGCTGTCGGCCGCCGCACTCACCTCCGCCGTGTCGCTGCTCGAGGTGCCGGTGGCGATCGCCACGCGTCTAGGCTTGCCGCGTGCGGCCGCCGCCGCGGTCATCGCGCTCTGCGCCTTCCTGGCCGGTGTGCCCTCCGCGCTCGGCACCGGTCTGTGGCGTGAGGTCAGCATCGCGGGCCGGGGCATCCTCGAGGCGGTGGACTTCCTGGCTGCGGACCTGTTCCTGCCGGTGGTGGGCATCGCCGTAGTTCTGTTCACCGGCTGGGCGCTGCCGCGCGAACAGGCGCTCACCGGCTCCGGCTTGCCGCCGGTGCTCGCGCGCGCGTGGCTGGCGGTGGTGCGCTACGTGGCGCCGGTGGCGATGCTGCTGTTTCTGCTCACTCTGGTGTTCGGCTGATCGCTCGCTCCATCAGCCGTCGACCAGCATCTCCTCGAGGCTGCGCCGCGGTGTGGGTGCAACCTCGGCGCCGTAGCCGATCCGAATCAGCGCCTGGGGGTGGCCCACTCCCACGAGCTGGCGCAGCTGCGCGCGCAATGCCGGATGCTGGATCGGCTGGTTGAAATCGGTGAACCACACGCCCGCGGCGCGTGCCTCCAGCTCGGCCTCGAGCAACGCCTGGCCCGCGGCCAGCCAGGCCTGCGGCGTATCCGTGCTGGTTCCCAACACAGCCAGCAAAGGCGGCGAGCCCACCCGCTGCCTGACGTGGGCCGCGTGCTGCTCGCCCGGCCCGACGCTGCCGATAGCCTGGGACCAGACCGGCGCGCCGAAGTCCGGCAGGCTGCTCGCCCCCTGGTGCCAGTCGCGTGGGATGCCGTCGGCGCGCAGATCTTCCTCCTCCCTCGTCCACCGCGCGAGCTCGGCGCGAAAAGCAGGATCGTCCACCTGCCGCCGGTCGGCCTCGGCAATCAGCCGCACCACCGCGTCCTTGAGCTTCGGCTGCTCGATGTACACCAGCCAGGCGCCGAACTGCTTCACACGCTCCGCCAGCCCCAGCAGCAGCATGCTCGACGGCGGTGACGCGTCGAAGCAGACCACGTTCCTGCGCCGCGTCGGGATGGCACGGAAGCGCGCGCGGTCCTCCACACCGGGTGCAAGCGCACCGGTTACGCGAACGCGCGCCACGAGCTCAACCCGCGCGGGGTCCGGAAACATCGTCAGCGTCGTCGCGTAGCCGAAATAAGTCGCCGCCGTGCGCAGATTGCACACCACCGCGCCGCAGCTCATGATCAGCTCGCGCCGCGCGGGATCTACCGATGGCAGCTCGCGCGCGAAGTCAGCGATCACATCCACGGCGTCGTCACCCACACGGAACAGCCAGGGTTGGCTGTTGTAGGTCGACGGCGCAAGGATCGCGTAGCGCAGAAAGAACTGCAACTTCTCGCGCAGCGGAGCACGCTCCGGATACTCCTCCTCGCGGATGTTCCATGCAGCGCTCGCGCACGGCATCGGTAGAGATGCGGCGACGCCGGCTCGTGCGCGAACATCGCCACGGCTATTCACGGCTAGCATGTGGCTTCCTCCCATATTGATGTCAACATCGAAAAAGCGAAGTATGCACGTCGGTTCGAGAACGCTTGTTGACCCCGATCAAGGAAACTACGCGGTGAACCCGCAGCTCACAGCGATTGGGATAGACGCAGAGGAGCATCTCCCGTAGTCACTGTCGCTGTCTCCGATCGGAGGACTGGATTGGGGCCGAGGCACCTGGCGCGCTCGCGACCAAACGGATGACCCCAATACAAAGGGCGGTCCGTGGACCGCCCCACACTGCCCTCGCTGCGTCAGATCAACTGGCGTCCGGGCTCGTCATGCCTGAGCGGATTTGCCAGTCCAACGCATGAAACCTGTCCAGGCCGACATACCCGCCGCCGCGACCGTAGCGGTCCGGATCCGCAATCTGACGCGGATTGGACAGCGCGGCACGCGTGTTGGCATAGGTCTTCTTCACCACCTGGTGAACGCCGACATCGGCGCGCTGCATCCAGAACACCTCGCTTCCTGCCCGTCCCGGCGCGCCGTCGAGTGCGTCGGCAGACCGCGTGAATACAGTCCCGCTTGCCTGTGCCGCGGCAGCGGGCCCTATCGCTGCGCACAACCCGATGGCAGCGAGCGTGCGCGCATAAGGGAACTTCATAGCAGCCCCCTGGTGAGTTCGTCACAACCACGGTGCTGCGCCGCGCGCCTTCCTGGCGCCGCGTCGCGCACCAACGCCTCCTGCATGCTTGCTTCCTCACAGACCAGGATATCTCGGCCGAGTTCCGTGGGAGCGGCCCCGCAATCCGCACGCGCACTCGTCGCCCGCGGTGTACGGGCGTCGCGAACGGCCGTACCTGTCGCAAGAGGTCGTCGACCATGATGGCTCTGGCCGGCGTAACAGGACAACCCGCAGCGCGGAGCGCGCGCGCGGTCCAGACGTTGCAGGTGTTGAACGCGTGGTAAGTGTCGCGTGACATATAGAAGCGGCTTTGCCCGTAGAGTCCGGGGCCGAGCGCTTCCACCTGGCCAGCCGTGTCCGTCGCGATGCTGTCCGCCACGTGGTGGGACAACCGCTCGAATGCCTCCGGTGACAATCGGATGCTCAAGATCTCGCTGCCTGGGAACTCCCCAGCCACGGAACCGCTGAAGCCGGCCACATGCAGGACGCTGGCGGTAGGCAACAGCACCGCTTTTGCAGCGAGTGCCCAGTGCGGATCCCGCGTCTGATAGAAGTCCTTGTCCCCCCAACCGACTTCCAGATACTCGGCGTCCGGAAAGTCGTCCGCTAGCGGCCACCCGCGCACCGGCTCGCGCTCGCGCTCGAACACGATGCCGGCATGCCAGCCGTGGGCGACCAAGTACACCGTTTCGGCCGGGCGGCCGGCCTCCGCCGGGCACATTCCCTCGACCCGGGTGGCACACCCAGCGCAGACAGCGGTCGCAAACAGAACGATCGTGCAGGCGAGACGAGGCAGGCTCGACGCGTCTCCCGCCGCGGTTGCCGACGCGCGGGCGTGCCGGCATGCGCACTCTGCACTCACGAGCACTGGTGCTCCAGCCGATTCTTGCCCTTCTCCTTGGCCGCGTACATCAGTTCATCCGCGGAATGGATCAGCTCGTCACTGGTCTCTGGTGGTTCTGCGTAGGTTCGCGCCCCCAGGCTGAAGGTGACCGGCCAGTCGTTGCGCCGCATCTCCCTCAGCAGTTGTTCCTGCAAGTGGCCGATCGCAATCGCGGCGGCCTCGCAATCGGTCTCTGGGAACAGCACGACGAACTCGTCACCGCCCAGCCGGGCGACGCGATCGGTGTCGCGCACGTTGCGCGCCAACGCGCCGGCCACCGAACTCAGCACTGCATTGCCCGCGGCGTGCCCGAAGCGATCGTTGACCTGCTTGAAATTGTCCAGGTCGATGAACAGGATCGTTACGGGGCGGCGATGGCGATGCGCCCGGGTCAGCTCCTCGAGTGCGGTTTCGTGGAATGCGCGGGAGTTCGCGACACCGGTCAACGGGTCTACGCGCGACTGTGCGCGTTCCCGTTCCAGGGCGCGCCTGAGCCGGTTCGACAGCCAGGCGATCACCGCCAGCACGGTCAGGCGTGAGAAGGCGTTCCAGTAGGGAATCAGCGGACTGGAGAGTGCCTCTCCGGCCAGCTGATTGGCCACACCCCAGGCGACCGCAGACACCACGGCGACGGTGACGCCGGCCGTAGCCCCCCCGAACCAGGCGGCGACGAACGCCGGCACCACGTAGAACAGCGCCAACGAGACTTCGGCGCCGGTAAGGAAGTCCAGCGTCGCCAGCAGCGCAACGAGGACAAACGCGGCCGCCACCGCCAGCGGCCTGTAGCCCGACCTAGACCTCATCACCCGATGCTCCTAAGGAACACCTGAGGATCCTCGATGAATAGTCCATGCCGGTGAATGATCGAATGGCAAGCTATCGCGCTTCCCCCATCACGTGCTTCCCCCGCCAGCGGGGAAGGCCCGACTCTTCCTTGGCCGTCCTGCCTCTGCTACTTCCCCAGCCGAGCCGCGAAGTGCGTTGCTAGCGCCGCAGCGCGGCATCCGCCGGCTCGCCGTACAGCCGCCCGCTTCGCACCAGCCACTTCTCCGCTTCCACCGCGAAGAACACAACCGAGGACATGCCCAGGCAGACAGCCAGCTCCACGGCGTCCAGCGCCTCGGTCTTGAAAAAAGGGTTGAGCACGGGCAGGTATATCGTGGCAAGCTGCAGTCCCAGCGTAAACAGGACTGCCAGAAACAGAGGCATGTTCGAGCGCAGCCCAAGCGCAAACAGGGAGTCTCGCTCGGAGCGCACAGCCAGCGCATGTCCGAGCTGCGACAGCGTGAGAACGGTGAAGACCATGGTCTGCCAGTGCCAGCCCATGTGGATGGCCACACCCTGCGTCAGCAAACAGATACCACCCATCAGCAATCCGACCCAGACGATGTGCTGCCACATGCCGTGCGCGAAGATGCTCTCGTTGGGCGGACGCGGCGGGCGCCGCATGAGGCCGCGCTCTTCCGGTTCAGCGGCCAACGCCAACCCCGGCAGGCCATCGGTCACCAGATTGATCCACAGGATGTGGATCGGCAACAGCGGGATCGGCAGACCCAGAAAAGGCGCGAGGAAGATAGTCCAGATCTCCCCCGAGTTGCTGGTCATGGTGTACTTGATGAACTTGCGGATGTTGTCGAAGATGCGCCGCCCCTCGCGCACCGCGGAGACGATGGTGGCGAAGTTGTCGTCGAGCAGGATCATGTGCGCGGCTTCCTTCGCCACGTCGGTGCCGGTGATGCCCATGGCCACACCGATATCGGCCCGCCGGAGCGCCGGGGCATCGTTGACGCCGTCGCCGGTCATGGCGACGAACTGACCACTCGCCTGCAACGCCTTGACGATGGCGATCTTCTGCTCCGGCGAGGTGCGGGCGTAGACGCGCACCCGCCCCACCCGCTCGCTCAGCTCTCGTGGCGACAGGCGCGAGAGCTCCGCACCCGTGATCACGTTCCCGTCGTCGTCGATGATGCCGAGCTTCGCCGCGATGGTGCGGGCGGTGGCCGGGTGGTCGCCGGTGATCATCACGGGCGTAATCCCGGCGGACCTGCACAGCGCGACGGCGTCGCGTGCCTCGGGGCGCGGCGGGTCGAGCATCCCGGCCAGACCGAGAAACGTCAGGCCGCTCTCGACCCGCTCCGCGCTCAGATCGTCAGGCACCTGCGGGAAGCTGCGGCAGGCGAAGGCCAGCACGCGCAGCCCATCGGCCGCCATGCGCTCCGCTGCCTCCTGCGCGGCCTGCGCGTCGAAAGGCTGAGGCCCCGCGGTGCCGAGCTGATCACCACACATAGGGATGAGCCCTTCGGGGCTGCCCTTCACGAGCGCCAGGATAGCCTCGCCGCTGCGATGCAGAGTGGTCATGCGCGCACGCTCTGCTTCGAACGGAATCTCGGCCACGCGCGGCATGCTCGCCAGCAGCTCGTCCTTGCGCTGCCCGGCGGCCAGCGCCGCCTCGTATAGAGCGACCTCGGTCGGATCACCGGCGACGTGCCCATCTCCATCGGTGGCAGCGTCGTTGCACAGCGCCAGCGCCCGCAGCAGGCTCGCCCATGGCTCCGCCGGTGGCGCCTCTTGCGGCGTCAGCTTCTGCTCCAGCGACCACAGCGCCTCCACGTGCATGCGGTTGAGCGTCAGCGTGCCGGTCTTGTCCGAGCAGATGGTAGTGACCGAGCCGAGCGTCTCGACGGCGGGAAGCCTGCGGATTAGCGCCTGCTTTTCCACCAGCCGCCGCGCGCCCAGCGCCAGGGCCACGGTCACCACCGCAGGCAGCGCCTCTGGGATCGCCGCCACCGCGAGCGAAATCGCGGTCAGCGCCATGAGCATGAGGGGCTCGCCGCGCAGCACCCCGACCAGGAACAGCAATGCGCAGATGCCCAGCACCGCCAGCGACAGCACCCGCCCGAACTGCGCCAGGCGCTTCTGCAGCGGCGTCTTGACCTCCTCCTCTTCGCCCAGAAGGCGGGCGATGCGGCCCAGCTCGGTGTCCATGCCGGTGGCCACGACCACGCCCCGGCCGCGGCCATGCGCGACCAGCGTGCCTTTGTAGGCCATGTTGCGGCGGTCGCCGAGCGGCAGATCGGCTAGCGTCAGCGCCCGCACCTGCTTCTCCACGGTGTGCGACTCGCCGGTGAGCGCGGCCTCCTCGACCCTGAGCTGGACTGCCTCGATCAGCCGCAGATCAGCGGTGATGGCGTTGCCGGCCTCCAGCAGCACAACGTCGCCCGGCACCAGCTCGCGCGCAGCCACATTTGCGGTTTGCCCGTCGCGCAGGACATGCGCGGTGGGAGCAGCCATCGCTTTCAGCGCGGCAATCGCACGCTCGGCGCGATACGCTTGGGCGAAACCGATCACGGCGTTGAGCACGACGATCACCAGGATCACTATGGTGTCGGCGAGATCTCCGATCACGCCGGAGATCACCGCGGCCGCCAGCAGCACCAGGATCATGAAGTCGCTGAATTGCTCCAGCAGCAGCCGCACCGGACTGCGGCGGTGACCTTCCTGGATCTCGTTTGGCCCAACGCGCTCGAGGCGCTGCGCGGCTTCGGCACTGCTCAAGCCTATATCGGGGTTGCTACCCAGCCGCTGCAGCGCCTGCTCGGGCGCAATCAGATGCCAGATCGGGGGCTCGCCGGAAGCGATCATCCTGTCTTGCGTTGCCTGGCCTCGCGCAGGAACGCCTCCAGGATCACCGTGCAGTCGAGCAGGCCTTCGCGCCCGGAATGGAACTCCGGGTGCCACTGTATGCCGTACACGAAGCTCGGTCCCTCCCAGCGGATGGCCTCGATCACCGCGTCGGCCTCGCCGCGGGCTTCCACCACGAGGCCGGCCCCCAGGTCGCGCACTGCCTGATGGTGGATGGAGTTGATCAGCCCGGAATGCTGGCCCGGAAACAACTGCTCCAGCAGGGACCCGGGCTCGAAGCGCAGCGGGTGGAAGTTCTCGTCGTACAGCTCGGGATCGTGATGCCGCAGGGCGCCGGGCACCATGCTCGGAACATCCTGCCACAGCGTGCCGCCGAAGGCGACGTTGATCAGCTGTGCGCCACGACAGATGCCCAGCACCGGCTTGCCGACATCGACGAAGCCGGCCAGCAGCTCCATCTCGTAGCGGTCGCGCACGATGTCCCCCTGCCATTCCGGCCGCAGCGGCTCGTGCCCGTAGCTGCGCGGGCTGACATCGGTACCGCCCTGCAGCACCAAGCCGTCCAGCGACTCGACATAGTCCTCCACGCTGAGGTTGCCGCGTCGGATCAGGCCGCCGGTCTCGATCGAAGGGATCATGAAGATGAGCGCGCCGTGGGACATCACCCAGTGGGCGATGGACTGCTCCAGGTATTGCAGCGTCTTGCCGCGGAAACCCAGCTCCAGCGGGCTCTTGTACAGAAAACGCGGCGACAGGCCGATCTTCAGCGGCGGGCGGCTGTAGGGCATGGGCTGGAGTCCACGGCAGACTCGCTTGCAGCGAACCCGATGATAATGGCGCCGCGCTGCGCCGTCACGCAGCAGAGTCCTGGACGCTCGTGCTCCACAGCTCGCACTGCCGGCGCACGACCTCGCTCAGCGTGAGGTGCCGTCGGTACTCTTCGCGCAGCCACGCGCTGTCGCTGGCTGCACGCTCGACCATGCCGCGCAGCCAGTCGATCGCATCGCGGCCCGAGTCGTCGCTCGAGTAGTTGCGCACGGTCCCGAGCGTGCGCAGCAGGTCGGCCTTGAGCGGGCCCTTCTCCCGCGTCTGAGCATCGATGAACTCGGCTTCCAGCCCAAAGCGGCAGGCGAGGAAGCGGTTGAACCCGTAGACGCGATACAAGTCCGGCTGGTGAGGTCGCAGGCCGGTATCGACAAGCCAGCGCGCCAGGGCTTGCGCGAAAGCGGCCAGCGCGGCCGCTCGCTCGACGGTGAGCGGCGTGTCGCAAACGCGGACCTCGATGGTGCCGAACTCGGGTTTGGGGCGGATGTCCCAGTAGAAGTCCTTCATGCTGCCGACCACCTGCAAGCCGCGCATGGTGTCGAAATAGGCCTCGAACGCCTCCCAGCTTTCCACCGCCGGCATGTAGCCGGACAGGGGGAACGCGTTCACGCTGTTCAGACGCGCCGAGTCGAAGGCGGTGTCCACCCCCTGCAGGTAGGGCGAGGAGGCGGACAGTGCGATGAAGTGCGGGATGTAGCGCGAGAACGCGTGCACCAGGCGCACGGCCTGATCTCCGCTTTCGCAGCCGACGTGGATGTGCTGTCCGAACACGGTGAACTGCTTGGCCAGATAGCCGTACAGCTCGCTGAGGAAGTGGAAGCGCGGCGTGGAGAAGATGCGCCGGTCGTTCCAGTGCTGGAAGGGGTGGGCACCGCCCCCGGCAATGCCCAGGTTGAGACGGTCAGCCTGACGCACGACCACGTCACGCAGTGTTTTCAGCTCGGCGAGCATGTGGGCGTGCGTGTGATGCACCGAGGTGCTGATCTCGAGCATGCTCTCGGTAATCTCGGGCTTGATCTCGCCCGGATGCTTCTGCTTTTCCACTAAGCGCAGCAGATCCGGCGCACCGGCGGTCAGATCGAAGTCGCGCCGGTTGACGATCTGCAGCTCCAGCTCCACGCCCATGGTGGCCGGCTCGGAGGACTTGAAGGGCAACGTCGTCATTGACTACCCCTTCAACCGCTTGAACCACAGAGACACAGAGGCACAGAGGCAAGGCTCGAGTGCCGGTTCCGATGCCCTGGCCCAGTGGGCCTCGGCAGGTGCTGGTTTGCGTCCGCGATACATGCGCTTTCTTCCTCTGTGCCTCTGTGGTGACCACTACGCCTTGCGTGTTTCTCCAGCCAGCCGCAGCGCGACCTGCACGGCCCCCGGGCCCACTATCGCGAGCAGCAGCACAGCCGAGAGGACGATCGGCGCCAGCTCCTCGCCGAAGGCCGGGTAGACCTGGGTGGTCACCTGCACCAGCACCACCGCGACCGCGGCCATGGGCGTGAGCGCGAGCCCGAGAAGGCCGGCTTTTCTCGGGCGCAGCCCCGACAGCGGAGCGAACAGGGCAATGCCCAGCAACTTGCCGATCGTGCGTGCCGCCACGTAGGCCAGCGCCACCCAGCCCGCTTCGACCAGCGCTTTGGGCGACAGATAGGCGCCGGTCAGCACGAACAAGCCAACGAAGAAGAATTGCGCCGCGGTGCCAAACTCCACCGGCAGGAGGCTGCGGTGGCGATCGCGGTTGCGCGCCATCACACCCAATGCGAGCAGGGCGATCAAGACCGACAGCTTGAGCATGACGGCGCAACCCACCGTGAGGAGGATGACGCCCACGAGCAGGACGAACTGCAGGTCTTCGCGCTTGCCGAGCCAGCGCGCCAGCAGCAACACCAGGACGCTCGCAAGCCAGCCCAGCAGCAGCGATCCCACTGCCAGATACACAGGGTGAAGCAGGACGACGTGCAGGCCGGCCTGGTACTGCATGTGGAGCTGTGCAAGCAGCATGGTGAAGGTCAGCACTGCAAAGGCGTTGTTCAGCGCCGTAAGGTTCACCGCCTGCTCGGTGAGCGGCCCGTCGGCCCGCTGATCGTGGATCACCATCAGCAGAACCGAAGGTGCCGTGCTCATGCCGATCGCGGCCGCAATGAGCGCATGCAGCGGCGCGACTCCGAGCGCCGCCAGCACGAAATAGATCAATGCGAACGACAGCGCGCTCTCGGCGATGCTCGTGGCCAGCAGCCATGGGTTGCGCCTGAGCCACTGGTAATCCACGCGCGAGCCCAGCTCGAACAGGATCAATCCCAGCGCAACCTCCAACAGGATGCGCGCGCTATCGCGCAGCTCCTCGCCCAGAAGGTGCAGTGTGCCAGGTCCCAGCACCAGTCCGGCCAGCACATAGCCCGTGATGCGCGGCAGGCGCAGCACGCGACGGAACAGCTCCCCGCAGATCAGCCCCGCCAGCAGGGTCGCCCCGATCAGCGCCAGGCCGCTCACCGCCGGACGCAGCGAGGGCAGGAAATCGAAGTCGGTCATCGGGCCTCGGCTCGTTGTGGTTGAACCGGTTCGAGTGTCGGCCGAAGCGCGGATCCTGCCCGACCAAGCCGCATCGCGCCGGAGGGCGGGAGGTCCCCGAAGGCAGACGGCGTCTGCCCTATCCCAGCACGTTGCTCACGCCGGGCGAATCGCAGCTTCGATGCCCCGATAGTGGAAACGGGCGCGCGATCCGGAGTCGAATGTACCCCCTCGTGAAGCTGTGCGCAAGCCGGTTCACGCCGGGCTTCCGCCAGCGCGGACGGCCGTTTCACGCCCATCGTCCACCCTCGACCCGGGCGGCGGCGGTTTGCCGGCGGCTGCAATGTCGACCCGCTGTTGCCCGTCTGTGCGAACCTCTGCGTCTCTGCGGTTGGAAGTCGGCCTTAGACCAGGATGATGTGGACGCGGTAGGGTCCGTGGATGCCCAGTACCAGAGTCATTTCGATATCCGCTGTGCGTGAGGGCCCCGACACGAAGGCGACCTGCCGCGGCAGGGCGCCCCGCTCCCGGCGCAGCAGGTCCCAGCCCTCTTCCATGCTGCGCACGATGCGCGACACCGGGACAACGGCGATGTGGGTGTCCGGCAGCAGGCTGGTGACGGGATGGGTGTGCTCGCCGGAGAGGAGCATGAGCGTGCCGGTCTCGGCGATCGCGCAATAAGTGCCCGTGACCCCGACCTTGTCGGGACCGGCGGCCGGACGCGCTTCCATCTGCACGCCTGCTGCGCCCCAGTCCAGCTGCCCGTACTCGGGCCAGCAGACTCCGGTCAGCGGCAGCCCGTTCTGAGTCAGATAGCGCGCGACGGCCGCGGGCACCTCGGCCACGCCCGCGACCTGGTCCACGGTGCTCGACAGGCTCTCGCAGCGCTCCCTGAAGCGCGTCAGCAGGTCCCAATGCATGCTCGGCATCGGGCCGCGCGGATGCTCCCTCAGCTTGGCCCGCATCTCTCCACTCTGCTGCTCGGTCAGCGGCGCATTGCGCCCCAGCGCGGTGCGGATGCGACCCAGGATGTTCTCGCGTGCGCTCATTGCCTCTGTGTCCTCGCTGGTTAACGCGCTTCCGAATTAGGCGACCCGATTGCGCGGGGAGCCGGCCACGAACGCCTCGATATTGCCGATCAGCTGCTCGGCGAAGCCCTGCATCGCCTCGCGGCTCGCCCACGCCACGTGCGGCGTTACGATGAGGTTGGGCAGGTCGACGTCCAGCAGCGGGTTGCCGTCACGTGGCGGCTCGGCGGACAGCACGTCCAGCCCCGCACCGGCGATCCAGCCTTCCTGCAGCGCGCGCAGCAGCGCCGCTTCGTCCACCAGCCCGCCACGCGCGGTGTTGATCAGCAGCGCGCTGCGCTTCATGCGTTGCAGCTGCGCAGCGCCGATCAGGTTGCGCGTGGCGGCGGTAAGCGGACAGTGCAGGGTCAGCACGTCGCATTCGGCGAGCACCACATCCAGCGGCGTGTAGTCGATCCCTGGCGCCTTCGGCTCGGCGTGATCCGCAAACAGCACGCGCATGCCGAAGCCGCGCGCGATCCGTGCCGCCCCCTGTCCAATCGCGCCCTCGCCGACGATACCAATGGTCTTGCCGTGCAGGTCGGAAAGCGGCGCGTCGAGATGACAGAACGGCTCGGCCTTCTGCCACAGCCCCGCCCGCACGTCCCTGCGGTAGGCCAGCAGGTTGCGCATGAGTGCCAGGATCAGCATGAAGGCGTGCTCCGGCACGGTGTGCTGCGCATAGCCGCTCACATTCGACACGGGAATGCCGTGCGTCCGGCAGTAGTCGAGGTCGAAGGGATCCACTCCGGTCCCGGCCACGGCGATGAAGCGGATCGCGGGGAACTTCGCCAGCGTCTCTGCGCGCAGCGGAATCTTGCTCGAGATCACGATGGTCGCAGTGCCGAGGCGCTGCTCCAGCTCCTCGGCACGCGTGGCCGGGTACTCCACCCACGTGTGCGGGAAGGCCGGCCGCCGCAGCTCGATGGGCAGGATCGCTCGATCGAGGAAAACAATGTGTTCTACATCGGTCGCGTCGCGCATGATCTCGGGCATATGTGCCGCGGGTCCGCTGCGTCCTCTGCGGTTAATGCGGTCGCGCCTTACGCCGAGCGGCGTACAGCTCGCGGAAGGTCTTCCCGGCCGGCGCCGGAAAGTCGCGCTCCGTGGTCCAGCCCACGCCGGCGCCCGGCAGCCGGTGGATCATGCCTTCGCGGCCGCCCAGCCACTTGCCCAGTCGTGCGGCGACCCGCGCCCCGAGCGCATAGACGCCGGGGCGCGCCGCGGCCCAAGCCCACAGCTTGATGCCGATACGCTCGCCCCAGGGCCGCAGCTTGCGCTCGAACTGCCGCTCGCGCAGCTTGCGCATGAGATCGGGCAGCGGGATCTTCACGGGACAGACCACCGCGCACTGGTTGCACATGGTGGCCGCGTTGGGGAGGTCGAGCGCATTCTCGAGACCGACGTAGGCCGGCGTGAGCACCGAGCCGATGGGGCCGGGGTAGACCCAGCCGTAAGGGTGGCCGCCGATGTTCTGATAGACCGGGCAATGATTCATGCATGCGCCGCAGCGGATGCAGCGCAGGGCCGCGCGCAGCTCCGAGCCGAGCACGCGTGTGCGTCCCGAGTCGACGATGATGACGTGAAACTCCTCGGGGCCGTCCTTATCGCCAGGCAGCTTCGTGCCGGTGGTCCAGGACAGATAGTTGCTGATCGACTGACCGGTGGCAGAGCGCGTGAGCAGGCGCAGGATGAAGGACACGTCCTCCAGCGTGGGCAGCACCTTCTCGATGCCCGCGATGGCCACGTGCACGCGCGGCAGCGTGGTGGTCATGCGGCCGTTGCCCTCGTTGGTCACGATCACCGTGGTGCCGGTCTCCGCCACCAGGAAGTTGGCGCCCGTGATGCCCATGTCGGCGGTGAGGAAGTGCGGGCGCAGAATCTCGCGGGCCTCGCGCGTCATCTCCCCGATGTCAGTCTTGCGCGGCAGTCTGTGCCGCTCCTCGAACAGATCGGCGACCTCTTCTTTGGTCTTGTGAATCGCCGGGCCGATGATGTGGGACGGCACGTCACCGGATTCCTGGATGATGTACTCGCCCAGATCCGTCTCGCGCACCTCGATGCCGCCCTGCTCGAGGAAGTGGTTGAGCCCGGACTCCTCGCCCAGCATGGACTTGGACTTGATCACCTTGCGCACGTTGGCGCGGCGCGCGATGTCCAGCACGAGCTGGTTCATCTGCTGCGAGTTCTCGGCCCAGTGCACTTTGGCACCGCGCGCGATGGCATTGCGTTCGAACTCCTCGAGCAAGAAGTCGAGGTGCTCGAGCGCGCGGTCGCGCACCTGTCTTGCGGCCTCGCGGGTTTCCTCGAAGTTGTCGAGCTCGAGGACGACCTGGGCACGGCCCGCGACCATGCGCCCGCGCAGGTTGGACAATGCCTTGAACAGCTCGCGGTCGGCCAGCTTCTCGCTGGCGACGGCCTTGAATCTTGCGGACTGGATCTGCATCAGCTCTCCTGCGGAGAGCGGTGAGGCGTGAGGCGTGAGGCGTGAGGCGCAGCAGAAACCCGGTGAGGCGTGAGGCGTGAGGCGCGAGGCGCAACAGCTCTCGCCAGCGCACGTGCGTCGCGAATCCCGTGCTTCCCACGGCCTTGCAGTAGTTCGTTACGCCTCACGCCTCACGCCTCACGCCTCACGCCTCACGCCTCACGCCTCACGCCTCACCGGCTTCGCCGGCGAGGACCTCGGCCACGTGCAGCACCCTGGTCCTGGTGTCCCCGCGGCGCCGCAGCCGCCCTTCGATGTTGAGCATGCAGCCGAGGTCGCCGAGCACGACGGCGTCGGCACCGGTAGCAACGATGTCCTGGCACTTCTGGTCGGCAATGCGCGCGGAGATGTCGCCGTACTTCACCGCGAAGGTGCCGCCGAAGCCGCAGCACTGCTC
>DAIQQA010000273.1:0-4259 GCA_036787045.1 Burkholderiales bacterium
CGTCGGCGCTGCCGGACTTGCTCGAGACCGAGCGATTGCCGTGCTTGGCGACCTTTGCGCCCGCCGCAGCCGCGACAAAGGCCGCGGCGGTGGAGATGTTGAAAGTGTGCGCGCTGTCCCCGCCGGTGCCGCAGGTGTCGAGCAGGTGGGCATGGTCGGGCACTTCCACGCGCGTCGCGAACTCGCGCATCACCTGTGCAGCGGCGGCGATCTCGCCGATCGTCTCCTTCTTCACGCGCAGGCCGATGATGATCGCGGCGATCAGCGCCGGCGACAGCTCGCCGCTCATCATCTGGCGCATGAGCGAGACCATCTCCTCGTGGAAGATCTCGCGGTGCTCGATCACGCGGATCAGTGCGTCCTGGGGTTTCATGTTCTTCCGCTTCCTCGATCTGAAATCCACCTCTCACCACGAAGGCACGAAGACACGAAGAACGGCAAAAAAAGATGACATTGAACTGGCGTGCCCGCAGCGGTCGGCTTCATCATGCCGGGTCGCATGCATACCGTTGGTTCGTTATGTTCGGTTTTCTTCGTGTCTTCGTGCCTTCGTGGTGAGAGGTAGTTCTGTAACCAGCTCAATGAGTCTGAACAAGGAAATTGCGCAGCAGCTCGTGCCCCTGCTCGGTCAGGATCGACTCGGGATGGAACTGCACTCCCTCCACCGGCAACGAGCGGTGCCGCACCCCCATGATGTCGCCGTCCTCGGTCCAGGCAGTGATCTCCAGCGCTTCCGGCAGGCTGGCGCGCTCGATCACCAGCGAGTGATAGCGGGTCGCCGTAAGCGGCGCCTTCAGTCCTTTGAACACGCCGATGTCCTTGTGATAGATCGGCGAGGTCTTTCCGTGCATGACATGCGCTGCGTGCACGATACGGCCGCCGAAGGCCTGCCCGATGCTCTGGTGGCCGAGGCACACGCCGAGGATCGGGATCTGCCCGGCGAAGCGCTGCACCAGCGGCACCGATACGCCCGCCTCGTTGGGCGTGCAGGGTCCGGGCGAAATCACGATGCGCTCGGGCTTAAGCTCCGCTATCCGCTCCAGCGTAATCTCGTCGTTGCGGTACACGACCACCTCCTGCCCCAACTCGCCCAGATACTGCACGAGGTTGTAGGTGAAGGAGTCATAGTTGTCGATCATCAGCAGCATTTTTCTCAAGCACCTCTCACCACGAAGGCACGAAGACACGAAGGAAACCGATTCTGTTCCGCACCTGATCGGTTTGGCTCATAACTCATGCACTGAGCTCTCACCATTGAAGCCAGCGAAATTCCGCTTTTCTTCGTGTCTTCGTGTCTTCGTGGTGAGAGGTATGCAGCTCTGGGAGAATCAAAGCGGCTTCGGCGTATTCAACCCGGCCTGAGCCATCTCGGCCGCCCGCAGCACCGCCCGCGCCTTGTTCTGCGTCTCCACCCACTCGCTCTGCGGGACGGAGTCGGCCACGATGCCCGCACCGGCCTGCACGAACAGCCGCTCATCCTTCACCACGGCAGTGCGTATGGCGATGGCGAGGTCCATGTCGCCGTTGAACCCGAGGTAGCCGACGGCGCCCGCGTAGACCCCGCGCTTGGTCGGCTCCAGCTCGTCGATGATCTCCATGGCGCGGACCTTGGGCGCGCCGCTGACCGTGCCGGCGGGAAACGTCGCCTTGAGCACCGCGATCGCGTCCAGATCCGGCTTGAGCCTGCCTTCCACGTTGGACACGATGTGCATGACGTGGGAGTAGCGCTCGACCACCATGTTCTCGGTTACGCGCACGGTGCCGATCTGGGCGACCCGCCCGACGTCGTTGCGGCCGAGGTCCATCAGCATCACATGCTCGGCGCATTCCTTGGGGTCGGCGAGCAGGTCCTGCTCCAGTGCGAGGTCCTGCTCGCGCGTCGTGCCCCGCGGGCGAGTGCCGGCGATGGGCCGCAAGGTCACGGTGTCTCCTTCCAGGCGCACCAGGATCTCGGGCGATGCCCCCACAACCTGGAATCCACCCATGTCGTAGTAGAACATGTAAGGCGACGGGTTGAGCGCGCGTAACGCGCGGTACAGCGACAGCGGCGAGGCAGGGTAGGAATGGCTGATCCGCTGTGACAGCACCACCTGCATGATGTCGCCGTCGGTGATGTAACGCTTCGCGCGCTCCACCGCAGCCATGAACCCCGCCTGGGCGAACTCGTGCTGCGGCTGACCGGGTGCCGCGGGGCGCTCGGCCGGCATCTCGACCGGACGCCGCAGCGTCGAGGCGAGCTCCTGCAGGCGGGCCTGCGCCCGCGCATAGGCACCTGGCTCGCGCGGGTCTGCGTAGACGATGAGGTAGAGCTTGCCGGACAGGTTGTCGACCACGGCGAGCTGCTCGGACAGCAGCAGGAGGATGTCCGGGACATCCAGCGCGTCATCGGACTTGGATGTCTTTGCCAGCCTCGGCTCGATGTAGCGCACAACGTCGTAGCCGAAGTAGCCGACCAGCCCACCGCAGAAGCGCGGCAGCCCCGGGGGCAGCGCCGCACGGAAGCGCGCCTGGCAGGCCCGCACGAACTCGAGGGGGTCGTCGTGCTCGGACTGCTGCACGAGGCGGTTGCCCCAGTACTCGCTGCAGATGCGCCCGCGGACCTCGAAGCGGGTCTCGGCCGGCAGGCCGATGAACGAGTAGCGCCCGAACCGCTCGCCGCCCTGCACCGACTCCAGCAGATAGGACCAGGGCTGGTTGGCGAGCTTGAGATAGACGGACAGGGGGGTGTCGAGATCCGCGAAGGTTTCGAGGACCAGCGGGATCCGATTGAATCCCCCGGCAGCGAACTGCCTGAATTCGACTTCAGTCATGAACTGCTCCAGACTCTGTGAACGACAAGTACGCGAAAGGCTAGATCGACGGCGAGCGGCGCCAGGAGCGCCACGAGCCGTCGGCAAGCCACTTCAGCCTTCTGGTCGACAGAGTGTTCACGACTGCACGGACTGGATCAACGAGGAAGCCTCGACGAGGTCGCTCACTATAGCATCGGCATCCAGATCGCGCACATCCTTTCCCCCGGTGTAGCCGTAGGCCACCAGGACCACCGGGCAGCCCGCGGCACGGCCGGCGCGGCTGTCGTTGTCCGAATCGCCGACCACCAACAGGCGACCAACCGGGATCCCGAACCGCCCGGCGACGTGCAGCAGCGGCCCCGGATCCGGTTTCCTGCTGGGCAGGCTGTCGCCGCCGACCACCAGCTCGAGATAGCGGCGCACTCCTGTGGCCTCCAGTAGAGGTTCGCTGAAGGCAATGGCCTTGTTGGTCACGCACGCCAGGCGCAGGCCGGCGGCACGCATCCGCTCCAGCCCTTCGAGGACCCCTGGGAACGGTTGGGTCGTGAGAGTGAACGTATCCCGGTAGTGCCGCTCGAACAGCGGCAGGGCGCGGTCGAACAGGGCGCGATCGGGCTCCCCGTCCCGCTGTCCGGTGAGCAGGCGCTTGGTCAGCCGCGGGATGCCGTCCCCGATGTAGCTGCGCACCGTGGCCAGGTCGGCGCGGGGGCGTCCCAGCTCGGCCAACATGCGGTTGGCTGCTTCGGCGATGTCGGGCAGCGTGTCGAGCAGGGTCCCGTCGAGGTCGAGCGCTACTGCCTCCACCTCTAAAGCGAACCTCTTACCACGAAGACACGAAGACACGAAGAAAACCCCAGTTACTGAGCTTGTTTGGGAGTGGACCCCGGCGGTCACGCTGGTAGTCGGCCGCGGTCGAGGCAGGCGGATATTGTCCGGCAGATAGCTGGCAGTCCGGCTTTTGTTTCGCCTTTCTTCGTGCCTTCGTGTCTTCGTGGTGAGCGGTAGGTTTAGACCGTAGCCAGCTCGGCGCGCATCGCGGCAATGGTCGCCGCATAGTCCGGGCTGCCGAAGATGGCCGAGCCGGCCACGAACGTGTCGGCGCCTGCCCGCGCCACATCGGCGATGTTGTCGACCTTGATGCCACCGTCTACTTCCAGCAACACCTCGCGCCCGATCTCGTCGATGCGGGCACGTACCGCGCGCAGCTTGTCCAGCGTGTAGGGGATGAAGCGTTGTCCGCCGAACCCGGGGTTGACCGCCATGAGCAGCACCAGGTCGAGCTCGCCGAGAACATGATCCAGGTACACGAGGGGTGTGGCAGGGTTGAGCACCAGGCCCGCCTTGCAGCCCGCCTCTTTGATGACCCCGATGGTGCGGTCGACGTGCTCGGAAGCCTCGGGGTGGAAGCTGACGATGTTCGCGCCGGCGCGGGCGAAGTCGGGAATGATGCGGTCCACCGGCCTGACC
>DAIQQA010000274.1:0-4254 GCA_036787045.1 Burkholderiales bacterium
GGAAACGTTGAGCGAAGCGGAGCTGCTCGAGATTGCCGAGGGCTCGGTAGCTAGTTGCTGAAGCCTTCTAGGTGACTTCTACATCCCTGGGGCGGTGCTAGGCGACGGAGTGACTGCAGTTCTGACTTTGGGTCGTCTGGAAACCGGAAAACTGAAGCGAGGTGCCCGCCAACCACTGTTTGCATTGGGACCGCGAGGCGCTTGCTTGGGGCATCTCGTGCCGCGAAACCAAAGGGGGTTCTGCGCATCTCGGTAACAAACCCGAGGCAATGTCCACACGGAAACACGGAAAGAAGCCATGTTTCGGCGACGAAAGCTTGGTCACAAACGACGAGGCCGCCGCCGGTGTATCAAGCCTGCGATCGCATCCGCCGTCGCTCAAGACATCGTAGAGCGGCGTCAGTTGAAAGCGCCCCTGGCTGAGGATTCGAATGCTGAAGTTCTTTGCGTGCCCGTCGGTGGCAGCGAGCACCCAGAACAGGAGCTGAGCCTTGAGCAGACGCTCCAGATCCTGGTCGCGGTTGACCGACCCTCGCAGTATGACATGGCTATACAGTGCGGTTTGGGCGACACCGCAGAGACCTTGATCGAGGACATTCTGGCCGCGACGCCGGCCGTCATCGCGACGGTCCAGAAGAATCTGCCGAGGCGATTTCCACAGCACGTGCTCGATGCGATCCTGAAAGGTCTGTCGAAATCCGCGAAGCAGCTCGAGGCGATGCCTGCCGCGTGACTATTGTGTCGCTACTCACTGACGCGCTGAACCTCGCCCGCCGACAGCGTCTGCGCAAGATCCACCAGTGTGATGAACTCGCCCCGATATCCGAACGGGTCGGCGCCGCGCGATGACCGGGCGAGACCCAGCACATCCGAGTATCCGAACTGCTCCATGTACTTTGCGCCGCGTAGCAGTTGGCCGAACCCGGCGACCGCGGCGGCGAAGCGATAGCGTTCGCTGGTCCGGTGCAGGTCGCGCTCGAGATCAGCCAGCGCGATCGGGCGCTCGATCAGTTTGCTGACCTCGCCGTCCGGCGCTTTGTAGCGCAGACGCAAGAACGCAATCTCGGCTTCGCGAGCTGGATTCGCACCTGCAGCGGGCCGGTAGCGCAGCGGATCGACACGCTCGCCTTCGCTTCCGGTCAGCGTGATCTCGTACAGTGCGGTAACGCTATGGCCGGCGCCGATCTCTCCCGCATCGACCTGGTCGTTGTTGAAGTCCTCGCGCGCCAGCGCCCGGTTTTCATAGCCGATGAGCCGGTACTCGGAGACGACGTCCGGATTGAACTCGATCTGGATCTTCACGTCCTTGGCGATGGTCTGCAGCGTGGCCGACATCTGGTCGACCAGGACTTTGCGCGCTTCGTTCAGCGTGTCGATGTAGGCGTAGTTGCCGTTGCCGGCGTCGGCGAGCTGCTCCATCAAGTGGTCATTGTAGTTGCCGGTACCGAATCCCAGAGTGGTGAGCGAGATTCCCGTCTTGCGCTTCTGCTCCACTAGATCCTTCAGCGCTTCGAAGTTCGTCGTTCCGACGTTGAAATCGCCGTCGGTGGCGAGCAGCACGCGGTTGATCCCGCCCTGGACGAAGGCCTCCTCGGCCATCTGATACGCGAGACGGATGCCGGCCGCGCCGTTGGTGCGCCCGCCGGCGCTCAGGCTTTCCAGCGCCGCGACGATCTTCCCCTTCTGGTCGCCGGGCACCGGCTCGAGCACCACGCCGGTCCCGCCGGCGTAGACCACGATCGAGATGCGATCCCTCGCGTGCAGTTCATTGGTGAGCAGCGTCAACGCGCTCTTGAGCAAAGGCAGCTTGTCGGGCGAACTCATCGAGCCCGAAACGTCGATCAGAAAGACGAGGTTCGCCGCGGGAATGCTCGACTTGGGCACCTCGAAACCCTTCAGTCCGATGTGAAGCAGATGCGTTTTCAAGTTCCAAGGGTTCGGTCCCAGTTCGGTGATGACGTTGAACGGCTCGGATCTTTCGCCTGGCGCGGGATAGTCGTACGCGAAGTAGTTGATGAGCTCTTCCACGCGCACCGCATCCTGCGCCGGCAGTCGGCCGGCATTGAGCATGCGCCTCGTGTTGCTGTAAGCGCCGGTGTCCACATCGATGCTGAAGGTCGACACCGGATGCTCGACGACGCGCTTGAGCGGGTTATCGTCGAAGTGCGCGTAGTTCTCCCGGTCCAGCGGCTCGCCGGGCGCGCGGATCGACATCAGCTCCAATGGTCCCCCCGCGGCCACTACAGGCGAAGCCGGTGCGTTCGATCGGGTGGCAGAGTCGACTGCCAGCAGCTGCCTCCGGACGTCCTTCTCCTCGAGCTGCGCGGGGCGTTGGGCCTCTTGCCTCGCTTCCAGCGCGTGGGGCCCGCCTGGCGAAGCTTCGGTCTGCTTTCCCACGTCCGTCCGGGAAACCGGGGCGGGGGCGTCGGTGCCGCAGGCGGCCAGAGCCAGAAGGGCCGCGGCCCCGAGCATAATGGCGGTGTGTTTGAGCATGGCGTTCTCCATCGCGGGTCAAGAACAATATCCTGACCTGTAAACGCCGGCCTGCCCCCATCGGGGTTAACCCGGCTTCGCTTCCGAGATCCGGTAGCCGGCTTTCCCGCGCGCTCAGGGGTGCCCGGGCCGCGATTGCGGCGTCCTAAAGTGCCCCTTTTGGACTCGATCTAATGAAAATCATGAGGCCGGATTCAGCGCTTTGCGCTGGTGCGCCAGGCTGCAAACCTGGACACTGGGCACCATTGGCTGGCTAACGTGACCGGCCAGTTCAAGTGGACAAGATCACCGACCCAACCCAAGGAGAGCTGCTATGTGGACCAAGCCTGAATTCACCGAGATGCGCTTCGGCTTCGAAGTCACGATGTACATCTACAACCGCTAAGCCGCGGTCGTAGAAGGGGAAAGGGCTGCCAGAGGCAGCCCTTTTTGTTTGTCGATTGCCAACTTTATTTCGCCTTTCCCCGTTGCCCGTCCCCGGCGTCCTGCGGGTGCAAGGGAGGCAGGCCTGGTAGCTAGCCTTCGTACGGTAGTTTCTCCATCAGATAGCACAGGCAGTCCTGCCTGATCACCTGCTCGTTCAGCGTCAGCATCGACGGCGTCACCGGACGGCGGGTACGTAACTCGCCACCGCGGATCTCGAAGTAGCCCTCGGTCACGTCGCGACCGTCCTCGTCGAGCACCAGCAGGGGCTGCCGGCAGCCATCCGCTACCTTCGCCAACCGTGTTCCTGCCGGTAGGTCGCGGAAGTTCATGTGATCGAGGTCGGGTTCGAACCACAGATCCGCGTCGCCGCCCGTGAAGGCGAAGCGCGCCCAGGGCGGGACCTTTACCGTGGCCACCGTGTGGTACAGGGCGAGGTCATGCTTCGGCACGGGATGCGCGGGCAGATGGTCCAGGTGGAGCGCAGCCTCAAGGAAGGCCGCAGCATGTGCCTCGCTTCCCACGTTGCCCGGCTTACCGCATTCGACCGTGACGGACGGGCAGAGTGACGCGAATGCCGCCGATTGCACTCCGAGCGGGCGCTTGAAGTACACGACCACGCGCGAGAACAGCGTCGCAAGGTGGAGCACCGACGCCTCCAAGCGGTTGACGCAGCCGTAGTGCGGGTTGATGCCGGTGTTGTTGTGGATGTCGATGCTGGCGAACACCTGGCGCGCCCGCATCTGGTCGACCACTTCCAGCGTCATCGTGTGCTCGGCCAGCCCGCTGGTGTCGGCGCCGGGCCACACCCGGTTGTAGTCGGGTTGATCCTCGAGATGCCGCTGCCCTTGGGCGGCGGCCTGCACGTTGCCGATGAACAGCGACAGCGCGCGCGGCAGCTCGCGGTCGCGGTGGTTTCTCAGCACGCTTTGCACAGCCTTCAAGCCGGTGTCTTCGTTGCCGTGCAGGAGCACGCTGACGAACAGGGGTTGCGTGCGGCGCCCGGGTAGATGGATCAGCGTGGGGCCGGGGAGAATCTGGTGCAACCCACCGGCAGAAGCGTAGAGGAAGTCGTCGGGAAGGTCAGTGCGGACGGTCAGCATCGTTTTCAGAGCCTGCCTCGGACTCGATCCGGGGAGGGGGATGGGTCATGTTTGCGCTGAAACTCATCCCCAGCCCGCAGGACCATAGAGGGAGTGTGCATCGCGGCGCGTTGTTGCATTCCCGGGAACCTCGGTCTAGCGAGAGGCGAGCGGGCCAGCCTGGATGAGTCAACCATCGACCTTGGCGGCCGCACACCACACCGCCCCGGCGCCTGCGGCGCCACCCCGCCTCGTG
>DAIQQA010000033.1:0-14699 GCA_036787045.1 Burkholderiales bacterium
GAGAGCGGCGCATTTTCGGGAAGTATAAGCTTGGCGGGAGCCTCAGCAAAGCTTAGGGCGACAATACCCCTGGGGTTCCGGCAGCCGGGCTAGCGCAACACCGTCACCGTCTCACGCGGGATGATTACAAGAGTTTCGGTGACATTGCGGCGCGCAGCACTGCCTGCGTCGGCGCACCGCGCTGGTGCGCAAGCCAGAAGATGGCGCCCTTCTTCATATCCCACTCCTCGGCCTCGCCGGACAGCAGGAAGGCGACAACCTGTCCCAGCGTGGGCTGGTGCCCGACGACCAGCACCGCACCCCTGGCGTGAGGCCAGCCGGCTGCCTCCAGCACTGCCAGATGCGGCGCGCCGGGGGCGATATCGTCGACGGTTTCGTAGGCCTTGGTGAGCGCCTCCGCGGTCTGCTGTGCACGCGTCGCCGGGCTCACGAGCACGCGGGTGCCATCCGGCAGGTGCTCACGCAGCCATGCCGCCATGCGGGCTGCCTGCTTATGGCCTTTCGGCGTGAGTGCGCGCTCGAGGTCCGGGAAGCCATCTTCGGCGTCGGCGTGACGCCACAGGATCAGGTCCATGCTGTGTGTCGAGTGGTGAGTGCCAGTCAATGTACCGTTACCAGAACTTCCTGACATCGCGGAACGTCTCCCAGGCGCCGGGTAGCTGCTCGAGATGCGCCCGGGCCATGGCGCCGGCCCAGCCTCGCACCAGCCCGATGGCCTCGGCGAAACGGCCGTCCGGGTCTTCCCGCTGGTCGCGCAGTTCCTCGCACAGCCGCTCGACGGTCGCCGCGTCGTTCAGGCCGCCGAGAAGAGTCTGCAGACCTGAGAGCGCCGCAGTGTAGTCCCGCACCATCTTCTTCTCGTACAGCGTGGAGAAGAACTCCGCAGCGTAGCGCGCTTTCTTGATGTCGATGCGCAGCCCGTGAAGCCCGGGGGCGTCGAGTTGGGCGAGGTCGCGGCCTCGTTTGACTACCTTGCGGTGGCGGCGCGCCAGGACCGCCGTGGCGAAATCCGGCAGCGAGCGGGCGCGCTCGGTTGCGCCAGCCTCGTCCCCCACAACCTCCCAGGGCTTGCGATAGAAGACGCCGATCAGACTCAGCAGGAGGCTGGTATAGCGGGTCGAGCCGACGGCATGGCGCGCCACCGCGCCCGCGGCCGCTCGCGACTCCGTGGTGCGCTCGAGCAACGCGTGCAGGCCGGTGTCGCCCGGAAAGGCGCTCAGGACCCCCGCCAGAGTCTCAGTCGCGAAGACATCCCAGTCGCGTGCCGGACCGAGCTGGCCACCCAGCCAGCGCAGCTCGCCGATCAGCTCTTCGAGCGCCACTCGCGGGAAACCGGGTGAGAACACGCTGAAGGCAGAGCGCAGCCGGCGCAACGCGACCCTCGCCTGATGCAGATACTCGGCGTCGTCGTCTTGCAGCACGCCGCGCTCGTTGGCCTGCAGGTGCGCCAGGCACGCGAACACCACTGCGCCAAAGGCTTCGCTGACCGTCATTGCGGCACGCAGTCCGGGAGCCTCGGCCTTGGCTGGCACAGGTGCGGTGCCGGCAGCCAGCGCGTAGCCGCGCTGCGCCTTGCTGGCAGGCTCGAGCCGCAGCGGGACAGCGGCGAGCAGCCCTTGAGCAAGATCCAGCAGCGCCTCGGGCCGGCCCTCCTGCAGCTCCAGTTCGATCTCGCTTATAGGCGAGCTTGCCGATCCCGCGCTGATCTCGCCCGCGTCGATGCACAGCTCGACACGCGTGCCCGCTACCGGCTCCAGGTGGCGCAGCGTGCGACGAAAGTCGGTCGTGAAGACTGGTTGCAGGCTCGCGCGCAGTGCCGGGTCCGCGAAAACCGGGCTCGCGCCGGAGGCCGCGAGGGCGTGATGGTTGAGGATCTGTGCTGGGACTGCGACGTCCAGCTCCTCGCGCAGATGCAGGCCGCCTTGGACCGTGCCCCCGCCCTTCAGCGTTTGCGTCCAGCGTGTACCGTCGCGGCGCAGGCGCAGCGCGACGCCCTGGTGCTGCAGGTCGAAATCCGGCGTGTCGTAGTAGACGCTGTGCAGCGTGCGCGTGCGGGCGTGTCCTCGCGAGGCCGCCCGGACCGCAGGTACGCGACCGAGCCGGCGGGCGTCGTCGGGGGCGATGGACAGCTTGAGCTCGATCTCCGCGATCGGTGTGGCTGCGCGGTCAGCGGAGGAGGGGATCGCAGGAACGCGAGAGTCCGGGTTCGCAGTTGTGGGCGACGGCAGGGCCTCCCGCACGGCACTGGACGCCGGCTCAGGCTGGTCGCTATCGGCTTGGCTCTTGCGAGGCCTGCTCGCAGCTCGATGCCGTTTGTCCATGTTCGCTGCCGGAGGTTGGCGAGGCACGACCCGTGCACTTTGGCCGAGGCTCTCGTCCTTCGTCCTCAGTTTTGCCGTCTAGGCACCCGCCTTGGCCTTGCGTTTCGGCCTGAGCCGGTCGAGTGGCAGGTCCAGGCTCTCCGGCGGCTGCGGGCTCGCGAGCTCCTGCAGCAACTCGAGCTGGGCGCTGTGCGGCGGCGCCTTCCCGGGCTTGCAGCGCTCGTAGTGGCCGTCCCCAGTCATGACCCAGGCCTGCGTGTTGTCCTCCAGATACTTCTGCAGGCCCTCCTCGATCACGCGCTTCTGCAGCTTCGGCTCGAGGATCGGCAGGCAGACCTCGATGCGGCGGAAGAAGTTGCGATCCATCCAGTCCGCGCTGGAGATGTAGACGTTGCCGGTACTCACGAAGTGAAACACGCGGTGATGCTCGAGGAACCGGCCGATGATGGAGCGCACGGTGATGTTCTCCGACAGCCCCTGGATGCCCGGGCGCAGGCAGCACACGCCGCGTACGATCAGGTCGATCTTCACGCCCGCCTTGGAAGCGTCATAGAGCTCGGCGATGATCTCTGGTTCGAGCAGGGCGTTCATCTTGGCGACCACCCCTGCTTTCTTGCCGGCCTTGGCGGCCTCGGCCTCCTTCTTGATGGCCGCACCGAGCTGCGCATGCAGCGTGAAGGGAGACTGCCACAGATGCCGCAGGCGACTGGCCTTGCCCAGGCCAGTGAGCTGCATGAACACATCGTTGACGTCCGCGCACACCTCGTCGTTGGCGGTGAACAGACCGAAATCTGTGTAGAGGCCCGAAGTGCGCAGGTGGTAGTTGCCGGTGCCGATATGACAGTAGCGCCGCAGGCGATCTTCCTCCCGGCGCACGACCATGGCGAGCTTGGCATGGGTCTTGTGCCCGACCACCCCGTACACTACGTGCGCACCGACCTCCTCGAGCTGCGCCGCCCAGTTGATGTTCGCCTCCTCGTCGAAGCGCGCCATCAGCTCGACCACCACGGTGATCTCCTTGCCGCGGCGTGCTGCGTCGATCAGGATGCGCATCAGCTCCGAATCCGCTCCGGTTCGATAGACGGTCTGCTTGATCGCGACCACGTCGGGATCGCGAGCCGCCTGCTCGACGAAGGCGATGACGGGCCGGAAGGACTGGAAGGGGTGATGCAGCAGGATATCGCCCTTGCGGATGGCCTCGAACATGTCGGCCCGCTTCACCAGCGCTGCCGGCACGCCGGGCGAGAAGGGCAGGTACTTAAGGTCGGGCCGCGAGACCTGGTCGGGCACGCCCATCAGGCGGACCAGGTTGACCGGGCCGTTGACCTGATACAGGTCGTCCTGCCCGAGCCCGAACTGCTGGAGCAGGAACTCCGCCATCTCCGGGGGGCACTGGTCGGCGACTTCCAGGCGTACTGCATCGCCGAAATGCCGTTGCGGCAGCTCGCCTTGCAGCGCGGTGCGCAGGTTCTTGACCTCCTCCTCGTCGACGAACAGGTCGCTGTTGCGCGTGACGCGGAACTGGTACCAGCCCTGCACCTCCATGCCCGCGAACAGCTCGCCGACGTGCGCGTGAATGATCGAGGAGAGGAACACGAAGCCGTGCTCGCAGCCGCCCAGCCTTGCCGGCAGCTTGATCACGCGCGGCAGCACGCGCGGCGCCTGCACCATGGCGATGCCCGAGCTGCGCCCGAAGGCATCCTTGCCGGACAGCTGCACTGCGAAGTTCAGGCTCTTGTTAAGGATGCGCGGAAACGGGTGTGCGGGATCCAGCCCGATCGGCGTGAGCACGGGCATGATCTCGCGCAGGAAAAACGCCTTGATCCAATCTCGCTGCTCCGCGGTCCAGTCGCGGCGCCGGAAGAAGCAGATCCCCTCGCGCGCGAGCGAAGGCAGCAAGTCCACATTCCACAGGTGATACTGCGCGGTCACCAGCTCATGGGCGATGCGCGAGACGTCCTTGAATACCCGCGAGGGCAGCAGCCCGTCCGGGCCGGGGATGTCCGTGCCGACCTCCATCTGTGCCTTGAGGCCGGCCACCCGGATCTCGAAGAACTCGTCCAGGTTGCTGCTGACGATGCACAAGAAGCGCAAGCGCTCGAGCAGCGGCACGCTGGTGTCCGCCGCCTGCGCCACGACGCGCCGGTTGAACTCGAGCAAGCCGAGCTCGCGGTTGAGGTAGTGTTGGGGGAGGGAGCGCTTCGACACGGGAGAGGCAGAAAAGTCGGGGAGGAGTGCCGCTGGATTGCTATCGCGACGCGGGAACGTACCCGGTCGCCTCGTCGGCGCCCGCGCCGAAGAAGTAGCGCTCGGTCTGCTCCAGGATGTATTTGCGGGCCTTGGGGTCGGCGCCCGACAGCCGCATCTCGTTGATCAGGCGCTTCTGCTGCTCGAGCCAGCCCTGCCAGGCTTCCTTGGAAACGTTCTCGTAGATGCGCTTGCCCAGCTCTCCGCCGAATGGCGGGAGGTCGAGGCCTTCGGCCTCGCGTTTGAGCTTCACGCAATGGACCATTCGGGGCATGCGGGTTTCTCCTGCGCAACGATGGCCGCGGCGAACGCTCGGCCAACCCCAGAGTACCGCGGATTGGCGCGTCCGGGCAAACTCATCCGTGCAGCGTGGGCTGCGACGCCAGGGGCTGGTGCAGGCACTACCCCGCGCGTGTTGGACGCATGGGGTACGCGGCTGCAGCGACGGGCTGGCGCCTGAAGCGTTCGTCGATCTGGCAGCGCAGCAAACGCATCCGCCGTTCGGCTCAGAGCGGTTTGAGGAAGACCTTGGAGCGGCGCGAATAGTTGTACAGCGACTGCTTCTGCTGCGGCAGCGCGCCAACGTCGGTCTCCGTGAAGCCGCGCTCGATGAACCAGTGCGCCGCGCGGGTAGTTAGCACGAAAAGCCGCCCCATGCCCGCGCGCCGGGCCTGGGTCTCGATGTGCCGCAGCAGACGGTCCCCGGCGCCGGCGTTGCGATAGTCCGAATGGACGGCCAGACAAGCCAGCTCCCCGGCGCTGTCCTCAGGGAACGGGTAGAGGGCCGCGCAGCCGACGACCATGCCGTCGTGCTCGAGCACGCTGAAGCGGTCGATCTCGATCTCCAGCAGCTCGCGCGCACGTTTCACCAGCGTGCCGTCCGCCTCGAGGGGTTCGATCAGACTCAGGATGCCTCCCACATCGTCGATACTGGCCTGGCGTAGCCGCTCGAGCGGGTCCTGGGTGACCATGGTGCCGATGCCGTCGTGGGTGAACAGCTCCAGTAGGAGGGCGCCGTCCACATGCCGGGACAACAGGTGCACGCGGCGTACCGCTGCGCGACTGGCCTTGATCGCTGCCGGCAGATACAGGCGGGCGTCCTGCGGCAAGTCTTCACGCGTGGCCAACGCGGAGTCCGCCTGCGACACGGTGAGCTCGCGCAGGAGCGTTCCGTCCGCGGCGTGGATGCCCGGCTGGTCGGTGAGGAAGATCAGCTTGTCGGCGGCCAGCGCGCTGGCCGCCTCGGCTGCCACGTCCTCCATGGTGAGGTTGAAGATCTCCCCGGTCGGGGAATAGCCCAGAGGCGAGAGCAGCACCATCTCGCCCGCATCGAGACGGTTGCGAATCGCGCCAGTGTGGATCTGCCGCACTTCGCCGGTGTACTGCATGTCCACGCCGTCCACTACGCCGCGCGGCCTGGCGGTGACGAAGTTTCCGCCAGCGACGCGGATCTCCGCGTTGGCCATGGGCGAGCTGGGCAGCCCCATGGACAGCAGCGCCTCGATCTCCACCCTCAGCTGGCCGCTCGCCTGCTTCACGCTGGCGAGCGCGGCCTCGTCCGTGACGCGTGCGCCGCGGACGTACCGCGGGCGTGTGCCGCGTGCCGCGAGCTGAGCCTCGATCTGCGGCCGAGCGCCGTGCACCAGCACCAACCGAACGCCCAAGGCCGCCAGCAGGTTCAGGTCGTGGGTCAGCGCGACGAACTTGCCATCGGCCACCACCTCGCCGCCGAACGCGACCACGAAGGTGCGGCCGCGAAAGGCGTGGATGTAGGGCGCCGCGGAGCGGAACCAGTGGACGAATTGTTCGGGTGTGGGCTGCATCGGGCTATCGTTAGATCAAAACCTCGACCCAAAGGCGCAAAGAATGAACCACGGGGGACACGGAGGACACGGAGGAAAAGCTAGCGAGAAGGGACCGATTCCTCACGGGGTTCCTGGCTGGCAACGGCAGCGCATTCCCTGGTCCCACCGGGGCATCTTGCGCAGCGGCTCTCTGATCAGAGCTTCGCCCGGTCTTCCTCCGTGTCCTCCGTGGTTCAGCCGGTTCGGTGTTGACGCGGGTTGTGTTACTTCGGCCCCATGCGGATCGCCCCGTCGAGCCGGATGGTCTCGCCGTTGAGCATCTCGTTCTCGATGATGTGCCTGGCCAGCGCGGCGTACTCGGCCGGCCGGCCCAGCCGTGAGGGGAAAGGCACCTGCTTGCCGAGCGAGTCCTGCACGTCCTTGGGCATGCCCATCAGCATGGGCGTCTCGAATATGCCGGGTGCGATGGTGACCACGCGGATGCCGCTGCGCGCCAGGTCGCGTGCGATGGGCAGCGTCATGCCGACTACCCCGCCCTTGGAAGCCGAGTACGCGGCCTGGCCGATCTGCCCGTCGAAGGCCGCGACCGACGCGGTATTGATGATCATGCCGCGCTCTCCGGCGGCGTTCGGGTTGCCCTTGGACATCGCGTCCGCGGCCAGCCGGATCATGTTGAAAGTGCCAATCAGGTTCACCGTGATCACCTTGGTGAACGAGCCCAGTGCGTGCGGCCCTTCCTTGCCGACGGTCTTCTCGCCGACTGCTATGCCTGCGCAGTTCACCAACCCGTGCAGCCCGCCGAACTGCTTCAGCGCGCGCTCGACGCAGGCTTTCGCCTGGTCCTCGTTCGACACGTCCGTGGGCTGGAACACTGCCTGTTTGCCGAGCTTGGCGGCCAGCGCCTCGCCGCCCTTGATGTCGGCGATGACGGCATTGCCGCCGTTGGCGACGATCATTTCGGCAGTGGCTGCGCCGAGCCCGGAGGCGCCGCCGGTGACGATGAAGGTGCTGTTGCGGATGTCCATGGTCTGAACCCTGTCAGGTCAGTTGCGAAACCGGACAGTATAAAGGCTTGCGCCCATGCCGAGAAACGGCGCACCTCCGCATGCTGGGAAAGGCGAGAACCGCGTTTACCACGAAGGACACGAAGGTCACGAGGAAGGACGGGCCGTGGTGGCTCACGTCATCCAGCCGCAACCTCCCGTAGGCAGCCACATCCTGGCGGCGCTCCCGGCGCCCTGGCTTCCTGCGTGTCCTTCGTGGTAGATGGGGTTGGGGAGCCAGGAGCTAGAAATCGCCCCACAGAGCATGCATGGCGGACACCGCGGCGAGCGCCGCGGTCTCGGTGCGCAGGATGCGTGGCCCCAGCCGCACGGCACGGAAGCCACAGGTAGCGGCCAGCGCCTGCTCTTCGGGGTCGAGCCCGCCCTCGGGGCCGACCAGCAGCAGCACGGATGAAGGGGTCGGCAACTCGTGCAATGCAAGCTCGGCGCCCGGCGAGAGCATGATCCGGGCATCGGCGCTGTCGCGACCGAGCGCGCCGAGCCAGTCGCTCAGAGCCATCACCGGCTGCACCACGGGCACGCGGTTGCGCCCGCACTGCTCGCATGCCGCGATGGCGAGATGCTGCCAGTGGTCGACCCGCCGGCTGGCGCGCTCCTCCCGCAGCCTCACGACGCTGCGCCAGGTTTCGAGCGGGAAGATTTCGGCCACGCCCAGCTCGACTGCTTTCTGGAGCGTGAAGTCCATGCGCTCGCGGCTGCTGATCCCCTGGGCCAGCGTCACCTTGAGCCGGGCCTCGACCTCGCGTGCGTCGTGGCCGACTATGCGCACGGAAACGCCGGACCGGGAGATGCTCCTGATCTCTCCGATCCACTCGCCGCCATCTCCGTTGAACAGCCGCACGCGATCGTCCGGTGCCAGCCGCAGCACGCGCATGGCGTGATGCGCCGCCTGGTCCGGCAGGTCGACGACTGCCCCCGGGGAAAGATGCCTGGGGCAATAGAAGCGAGGAGTACGGGAAGGGATGGTCTGAGCGTCCATGGTAAAATTGTGCCATTCGCGGTGTGGCGCGTCATGTGCGCTCGCTCGCGCCGGCTTCGCTCTGCGATCCTCTTCTCTCCTTCCTTGCACGGATCTTCGCCATGGCTACCCCTCCCGTATGCGAGTTCGGCTGGAAAGCCGTCGACTTCGACCTGCCTGGCACCGACCGCAAGCGCTATCGGCTTGCGGAGCTGACGGGCCCCAACGGTGTGCTGGTGATGTTCATCTGCAATCACTGCCCTTACGTCAAGGCCGTGATCGACCGCATCATCCGCGACTGCAGCGACCTCAAGGAGCATGGGATCGGCGCGGTGGCCATCAGCGCAAATGATCCCGCCGACTACCCGGAGGACTCCTTCGAGAACATGCAGCGAGTGGCACAGGATTTGCGATTCCCCTTCCCGTACCTGTGGGATGAGTCGCAGGAGGTGGCGCGCGCCTACGGTGCCGTCTGCACGCCCGACTTCTTCGGCTTCAACCGCGATCTCGAGCTGCAGTATCGCGGGCGCCTGGATGCGTCCCGCACCACGCCCGTTGCGAATGCGCGGCGCGACCTGTTCGAAGCGATGGTGCAGATCGCGCGCACGGGACAGGGTCCCCAAGAGCAGATTGCCAGCATGGGCTGCTCGATCAAATGGAGAAGAAGCTGATTTCCGCATCGATGGCAGTGACGGCCGAGGTCGCTAGCGACACGTTGGAGCGCGTGATCGCGGTGGTGCGGCGGGTGGCGGCCGACGAGATCATGCCGCGCTTCCTCAAGGTGGCGCATGAGCGCAAGGCCGACGGCAGCCTGTTCACGGAAGCCGACCTCGCCGCCCAGGACGCGCTCGCCCGTGGATTGCGCGAGATCCATCCCGTTCCGCTGGTCGGCGAGGAGATGACCGCGGAGCAGCAGGTCGAGCGCTGGCTGGCCGGCGACGGCGGCGTGTGGTGCGTGGACCCCATCGACGGCACCAGCAACTTCGTCTACGGGCTGCCCTATTTCGCCGTCTCGGTGGCGCTCATGCGCCATGGGCGCACTGTGCTGGGGGTGGTCTATGCGCCGGTAACCGACGAGATGTTCCATGCCGAGCGTGGGGGCGGCGCATTCCTCAACGGCGAGCGCCTGCCCATCCGCACGCACGTGCCGCATCTGCGCAACGCCATGGCCAACGTCGATTTCAAACGGCTGGGTGTGAAGCTGGCCGGCGCCCTCGCCTCGGCGCCGCCCTACATGTCCCAGCGCAACTACGGCGCCGGCACTCTGGAGTGGTGCTACCTCGCCGCCGGGCGCTTCGATCTGTATCTGCACGGCGGCCAGAAGCTGTGGGACTACGCTGCCGGCGCGCTCATCCTCGAGGAGGCGGGCGGGCGCATGGCCACGCTCACGCAGGATGAATTCTGGGCCGGCGACCTGTGGAAGCGCTCGGTCGTGGCTGCGCTCGACCCCGGTTTGTTCGCGGCTTGGCGCGACTGGGTCCGCTCGCGCCTCTGAGCTACTGCCTACCTCTCACCACGAAGGCACGAAGACACGAAGAAAAACAAGAAGAAAAGATTGCGAAGGCATGTGTGCGGAAAAAGCGCGCAGTGCCGTCGTGGGAACCGCCGCAAACGATCCTGCTGCGCTACACCGCCAAATCCTGTCCGTTTGGCGTTTCTGCCGTTTCCCACTTCGGCCGGTGGGCGGTGCTGCTCTTGGTCATCTCTTCTTCGGCTTTTCTTCGTGCCTTCGTGGTGAGCAGTTGCATTGGGGTATGAGCACTACCAGTACATCCCTGCCGCATTGCGGCAACTCCCTCTTTATCCAAGCTTTTGTTGACCGTTTCCCGGCGAGCGGGTATCTTGATAAGTTCCCCCAGCCGTCCGGGGACCGGATCCGTCCGGGTGTTCGAGCTAACCCCCCGCAAGGAAAAGAATTATGGAAATGACCGCCCCTGGAGTGATGTCTCAGGTCGAGCTCACTGGCGCCGAGATCGCCATCCGTTGCCTGCAGGAGGAGGGGGTCGAGTTCGTATTCGGGTACCCGGGCGGGGCGATCCTGCCGGTCTACGACGAGATGTTCAAGCAGGACAAGGTAAAGCACATCCTTGTGCGCCACGAGCAGGCCGCCGTGCATGGTGCGGACGGTTACGCACGGTGCACGGAGAAGGTGGGTGTGGTGATGGTGACCTCGGGCCCCGGCCTCACCAATGCGGTCACCGGCATCGCTACGGCCTACATGGATTCCATCCCGCTGGTGATCATCAGTGGTCAGGTCCCGACCGCAGCCATCGGCCAGGACGCGTTCCAGGAAGTCGACACCGTCGGCATCACGCGCCCGTGCGTGAAGCACAATTTCCTGGTCAAGGACGTCAAGGACCTGGCGCTTACCATCAAAAAGGCGTTCTACATCGCCAAGACGGGCCGGCCCGGTCCGGTGCTGGTGGACATCCCCAAGGACGTGCAGCAGGCCAAGGCCCTGTTCCACTACCCGGAGCAGGTCAGTCTGCGCTCCTACAACCCGGTGGTCAGGGGTCACGCCGGGCAGATCAAGAAGGCGATCCAGCTCCTGATGCAGGCCAAGCGCCCGATGATCTACACCGGCGGCGGTGTCATCCTGGCCGGGGCCTCGGGCGAGCTCACCGAGCTGGTGCGCACCCTCGGTTTCCCCTGCACCAATACGCTGATGGGCCTGGGCGGCTACCCGGGTACCGACCCCCTGTTCATGGGGATGCTCGGCATGCACGGCACCTACGAAGCCAACATGGCGATGCAGCACTGCGACGTGCTGCTGGCGGTGGGCGCGCGCTTCGATGACCGGGTCATCGGCAATCCCAAGCACTTCAACCAGGAGCAGCGCCAGATCATCCACATCGACGTGGATCCCTCCTCGATCTCCAAGCGCGTGAAGGTCGATATCCCCATCGTGGGCGACGTCAAGGACGTGCTGCAGGAGATGATCCGGCAGGTGGCCGCCATGCGCGAGCGGCCCGACCCAGAGGCGGTGAAAGCCTGGTGGGAGCAGATCGAGCTGTGGAGGGGCCGCGACTGCCTGAAGTACGACCGGGCCAGCGCCATCATCAAGCCACAGATGGTGATCGAGAAGCTCTACGAGGTCACGCAGGGCGATCTGTACCTGACCTCCGACGTGGGGCAGCACCAGATGTGGGCGGCGCAGTTCTACAAGTTCGACAAGCCGCGCCGCTGGCTCAACTCCGGCGGCCTGGGAACCATGGGCGTGGGCCTGCCGTACGCGCTGGGCGCCAAGCTCGCGCACCCGGAAGCCGATGTGGCGTGCGTCACTGGCGAGGCCAGCATCCTGATGTGCATCCAGGAGTTGTCCACCGCCAAGCAGTATCGCCTGCCGGTCAAGGTCGTGAACCTGAACAACCGGTATATGGGCATGGTGCGGCAGTGGCAGCAGTTCTTCCACGGCAACCGCTACAGCGAATCCTACATGGACGCGTTGCCCGACTTCGTGAAGCTGGCCGAGTCTTTCGGCCACGTCGGCATGCGCATCGAGAATCCCGCGGACATCGAGCCGGCGCTGAAGGAGGCCTTCAGCCGCAAGGACGATCTGGTGTTCATGGACTTCGTCACCGACCAGACCGAGAACGTCTTCCCGATGGTGCCGGGCGGCAAGGGCTTGTCGGAGATGATATTGGTGTAGGCACCGAGGGGCGTCCCGCTCGGGGCGACCCTGCGGGTCAACAGTAGCAGACGGCGGTTAGTGCCATGGTCCGCCCACCCCACAAGGGTGCGGTGGAGGGCGCCGGTCCTTCCCGGGACGGCGGTCCGCGCGAGGCTGTCATCGATCCACCGCAGTCAGTTTTGGGGCATGTCAACATGCGACACATCATCTCCTTGTTGCTGGAGAACGAGGCCGGCGCGCTGTCGCGCGTGTCGGGGCTGTTCTCCGCGCGGGGCTACAACATCGAGTCCCTCACCGTCGCGCCGACCGAAGACCCGACGCTTTCCCGGATGACCATCGTCACGACGGGGTCGGACGATGTCATCGAGCAGATCACCAAGCAGCTCAACAAGCTGGTCGACGTGGTAAAAGTCGTGGACCTGTCCGACGGCGAGCACATCGAGCGCGAGCTGATGCTGGTGAAAGTGCGCGCGTCCGGCAAGGACCGCGAGGAGATGAAGCGCATGGCTGAGATCTTCCGCGGGCGCATCATCGACGTTACCGACAAGTCCTACACGATCGAGCTGACCGGCACCGGGACGAAGCTGGACGCGTTCATCAACGCCTTGGAGCGTGGCACCATTCTGGAAACCGTGCGCACCGGCGCCTCGGGGATCGGGCGCGGGGACAGGGTTTTGAAGATTTAGGGAGGAGGGAGGAGGGAGGGGTGAGGCGCACAGCGCTATCTCCTCCCTCCTCCCGCCTCCCCGTCAACAACGAGGGGAAACCATGAAAGTCTATTACGACAAAGACGCCGACTTGTCGCTCATCAAGGGCAAGACAGTGACGATCATCGGCTATGGCTCGCAGGGCCACGCCCATGCGCTCAACCTCAACGAATCCGGCGTCAAGGTGATCGTCGGTCTGCGCAAGGGCGGCGCGTCGTGGAACAAGGCGGCCAATGCCGGGTTGACGGTCAAGGAGGTTGCGGATGCCGTCAAGGAGGCCGATTTCGTGATGATGCTCATGCCGGACGAGCACATCGCCGCCACCTACCGCAAGGACGTGGAGCCCAACATGAAGAAGGGCGCCACGCTCGGCTTCGCGCACGGCTTCAACATCCACTTCGGCCAGGTGATCCCGCGCGACGACATCGACTGCGTGATGATCGCACCGAAGGCGCCCGGTCACACGGTGCGCTCCACCTACACGCAAGGCGGCGGCACGCCGTGCCTGATCGCGGTTGCCCAGGACAAGAGCGGCAAGGCGCGCGACCTCGCGCTGTCGTATGCGGCTGCCATCGGCGGCGCGCGCGCGGGCGTCATCGAAACCAACTTCCGCGAAGAGACCGAGACCGACCTGTTCGGCGAGCAGGTAGTGCTCTGCGGCGGCACGACCGCGCTGGTGCAGGCGGGTTTCGAGGTGCTGGTGGAGGCGGGCTATGCGCCGGAGATGGCCTACTTCGAGTGCCTGCACGAACTGAAGCTGATCGTCGACCTGATGTACGAGGGCGGCATCGCGAACATGCGCTACTCGATCTCCAACAACGCGGAGTACGGCGATTTCACCCGCGGCCCGCGCATCATCACCGAAGAGACCAAGCACGAGATGCGCCGCATCCTCAAGGAGATCCAGACCGGCGTCTACGCCCAGGAGTTCCTGCTGGAGAATGCCACCGGCGCGACCAAGCTCAACGCCATGCGCCGCATCGGCCGGGAGCACCAGATCGAGATCGTCGGCGAGAAGCTGCGCGCGATGATGCCGTGGCTGAAGAAGGATCGGCTGGTCGATCGGAGCAAGAACTAGTGAGGCGTGAGGCGAGAGGCGTGAGGCGGGTAACCCGCCGAGCGCCTCGGCTGCGCGCCACATACACCTCGCGCCTCACGCCTCACGCCTCACCGTGATGCGCGAGACCCACCCCCTCATCGCCCGCGAAGGCTGGCCCCACGTCCTCATCACGGTGGGACTGGCCCTGCTCGCCACCTGGCTGCTGTGCTGGTGGTCGATTCCGTTCTGGCTGCTGCTGGTCTTCGTCGTCCAGTTCTTCCGCGACCCGCACCGCGAGATCCCGCAGACGCCGGGTGTGGTGGTCTCGCCGGCCGACGGGCGCGTGGTGCTGGTCGGCAAGGCACGCGACCCCTACCTCGACCGCGACGCGCTCAAGATCAGCGTGTTCATGAACGTGTTCAACGTCCATTCCAACCGCAGCCCGGTGGATGCCCATGTGCAGCAGCGCTGGTATCACGCCGGCAGCTTCCTGAACGCTGCGCTGGACAAGGCGTCGGTCGAGAACGAGCGCACGGCCCTGCACCTGCGCATGGACGACGGCACCGACGTGACCTGCGTCCAGATCGCCGGCCTCGTTGCGCGCCGCATCCTGTGCTACGCGAACGAGGGCGATCGCCTCGCACGCGGCCAGCGTTACGGCTTCATCCGCTTCGGCTCCCGCGTGGACGTCTACCTTCCCCCAGCCGCGAGTCCTAAAGTCAGCATCGGCGACACCGTTACTGCTGGTATCGCCGTCCTCGCTTCGCTCTAGGGCTTGATCGGGCCGCCAAGACGCCAAGACGCCAAGAAGCTGCTCGAGCGCGCCGGCGTCGCGTCTGATATAGGGGCGTAGAGTTCAGCTCGACGCTCAGGGGTTTCCAAAGGATGAGAACACTCGGGCAGCGCTCCACCGCAGTTCTTGGCGGC
>DAIQQA010000033.1:14799-36848 GCA_036787045.1 Burkholderiales bacterium
TCTTGGCGGCTAGCCCCATGCTGTAAGGGGTAAAATCAGATCGATGAAATATCCCGACGACCCCCAACTCAAACCCAAATGGCTTGCCCCCGGCGGTCGGCTGCGGCGCGGCGGTATTTACTGGCTGCCCAATGCCATCACGACGGTGGCATTGTTCTTCGGCTTCTACGCCGTGGTCCAAGCCATGAACAACCGCTTCGAGCTGGCTGCCATGGGCATCTTCGCCGCCATGGTGTTCGACGGGCTGGACGGCCGAGTGGCGCGCCTCACGCGCACCCAGAGCCCCTTCGGCGCCGAGTACGACTCCCTGTCCGACATGGTGGCATTCGGCGTTGCACCGGGGCTGGTGATCTACGAGTGGGCGCTGAAAGGGATGGGCCGGCTCGGGCTGGTGGCGGCCTTCGTTTATTGCGCCTGCGCGGCGCTGCGCCTGGCCCGCTTCAACACCAACATCGGCGTGATCGACAAGCGCTTCTTCCAGGGGCTGCCGAGTCCGGCCGCTGCGGGGCTCATCGCGGGATTCGTGTGGACCATGGAAGCCTTCGACCTCGAGCCGCACCGGATCTATGAGATGCGCTGGCTGGCGTGGGGCATGGCGGTATTCGCCGGGCTGACCATGGTCAGCAACGTGCGCTTCTACAGCGGCAAGGACATCAACCTGCGCAAGGCCGTTCCGTTCAGCGCCGTGGTCCTGATCGTGCTGATCGTCGTGTTCCTGTCACAGGTCGTGAACAATATTCCCGAGCTCCTGTTCAGCGTCCTCGCCCTGTATGCCGCATCCGGATATGTGATGTGGGCGATAGAGCGAATCCGCAAGAAGCGTGTGCCCAAGCCTCCGCCGGCGGCGATGCCGCCGGATGGGCTCTAAGGGCAGGCACGAGGCGCGAGGCCAGAGGCTCGAGAGGGTGGGGAAGGGCTTTGATCCCATGCCTCGAGGCTCGCGCCTGTTTCTGGGACTTGCCAGCCAAGCAAAAAGCCCCTATATTCCCGTCTACTATGACCGCTGCAGGCCAACGTTCGTTTGACCTTCCCGCCAGCTTCCTGCTGGGCGGCCTGCTGCTGCGCGCTCGCGCGCGCTAACCTTCCCCCCAATCTGGCAGTACCCGGCGGACCCGCAAGGGCCCGATTCAGTATCATTCCGCCCGCATGGTCCGCTCCAGGCGAAGGCACGGCAGGCAACGGGCAAGCAAGGAGAACGACGATGAAGGACCGCTTGATCATATTCGACACTACCCTCCGAGACGGTGAGCAGAGCCCGGGCGCGTCCATGACGCGGGAAGAGAAGCTGCGGATCGCACGGCAGCTCGAGCGGCTGCGGGTGGACGTGATCGAGGCCGGCTTCCCGGCCGCCAGCAACGGCGACTTCGAGGCCGTCAAGGCCATTGCCGACACCATCAAGGAAAGCATCGTCTGCGGGTTGGCCCGGGCCAACGACAACGACATTCGCCGTGCCGGGGACGCGCTGAAGGACGCCGCCGCCGGGCGCATCCACACCTTCATCGCGACCTCGCCCATTCACATGGAGCGCAAGCTGCGCATGCAGCCCGACCAGGTGATCGAACAGGCCGTCAAGTCGGTCAAGCTGGCGCGCAGCTATCGCGACGACGTGGAGTTCTCGCCGGAGGATGCCGGGCGCTCCGAGGTCGATTTCCTGTGCCGCATCCTCGAGCAGGTGATCAAGGCCGGCGCGAGCACCATCAACATCCCCGATACCGTCGGCTACACCATGCCCGACCAGTTCGGCGCGCTGATCCGCACGCTGCGCGAGCGCATCCCCAACTCCGACAAGGTGGTGTGGTCGGTCCACTGCCACAACGATCTCGGGCTGGCCGTGGCCAACTCGGTCGCGGCCATCATGAATGGCGCCCGCCAGGTCGAGTGCACCGTCAACGGCCTGGGCGAGCGTGCCGGCAACGCTTCGCTGGAGGAGATCGTCATGGCCGTGCGCACACGCCAGGACTTCTTTCCGTGCGATACGCGCATCGACACCACCCAGATCGTGCCGACGAGCAAGCTTGTGGCCACCATCACCGGCTTCCCGGTCCAACCCAACAAAGCCATCGTCGGCGCCAACGCCTTCGCGCACGAGTCCGGCATTCATCAGGACGGGGTCATCAAGAGCCGCGAGACCTACGAGATCATGCGCGCGGAGGATGTGGGCTGGACGACCAACAAGCTCGTGCTGGGCAAGCTCTCGGGCCGCAACGCGTTCAAGCAGCGCCTGAAGGAACTGCGCATCGAGCTGGAATCCGAGGAGGCACTCAACGTTGCCTTCGCCAAGTTCAAGGACCTGGCCGACAAGAAGTCCGAGATTTTCGACGAGGATTTGCAGATGCTGGTCAGCGACGAGGCCGTGACCCAGGAACAGGAGCACTTCAAGCTGCTGTCCATGATGGCGCACTCGGAAACCGGCGAGACGCCGGTGGCCAAGGTGGTGATGGCCGAGGACGGCCACGAGATGAAGGCCGAGGCGCAGGGCAGCGGCCCGGTGGATGCGACGTTCAAGGCCATCGAGAGCATCGTCGCCAGCGGCGCCGAGCTGCAGCTCTACTCCGTGAACAACATCACCACCGGCACGGACTCGCAGGGTGAGGTGACCGTGCGGCTGAAGAAGAACGGCCGCATCGTCAACGGCGCCGGAGCCGACACCGACATCGTGGTGGCCTCGGCCAAGGCCTACATCAACGCGCTGAACAAGCTGCACTCCAAGCTGGAGCGGCTGAATCCGCAGCTGTAGCGTGTTGGCGTGAGGCGTGAGGCGTGAGGCGCTCCCTCCCCTTCGAGTGGAGGGCCGGGGTGGGGATGGGTTTGGCTAATCGCGGGGGTGGGTTAGCGCATGCGTGACTCGCCGGATGTTTGTGCAGAGCATCCGGCGCAAGCCGCCGCGGTGTTGCGCCCCGCTACCAACAACACCCTCCGAGTTCCCTCGTTCCGAAGCCAGATCACGTCATCCCTCGGAGTCCTTTCTTTTCTCCTTGGCGTCCTTTGCGTTCCCGCTCTAGGGGATAGTAGAGCCAACGGCGTTGCCGCGCGATACCCGCACGTTGGCGAACTCGAGCCGGTCGGCCAGCGTGCGCAGCAGCGCGTGGGTCAGGTGCAGCTGGCAGGCAACGCTCAGCTCCTCGATAGCAGTGCGCGGCAGCGCCACCACCAGAGTGTCGGTGGTCGTTTCGACGGTCGCGCCGCGCCTGGCCGCTTCCCCGCGGACGTAGGCCATCTCGCCGAAACACTCGCCTTCGCGCAGCACGTTCAGCAGCTTACCCTGGATCGTGACCTTGGCTTCACCTTCGCACAGAATGAACAGGCTGTCCCCCACATCGCCTTCGCGCACCAGCACCGTCTGGCGGGGCAGCCGTCTCCAGTGGCCCGCGCGCACGATCTCCCAGATCTCTGCGTCGGTCAGGGCTGACAGCAGGCCCGCGCCGCGCAGCGCCGTGTACTTCTCGCTGTCGGTCACGGCCTGGTCGAACATGCTGAGGCGGCCGACCCGCGCCAGGTCCAGCGCCAGCTCGGCCCAGTTGGCATAGCGGTCGCGGGGTGACTTCTGCAGCATGCGCAGCACAATGGGATCGATCTGCGAAGGCAGCTCCGGCCTCAGCTGGGACGGGGGCGGTGGGGTCACGCGCATCACCTGATCCAGCGTCTCCATCGTGTTGGCACCGCGAAACGGGCGCGCGCCGGAGAGCAACTCGTACAGCACCACGCCGAGCGAGAACATGTCGCTCTGGTGGGTCAGGGCCTCGTCCCGGATCTGCTCCGGGGCGATGTAGGATGGCGAGCCCATGCGCACACGCTGCGTGGTTTCGATGCCCGTGATCAAGGCAGCGCCGAAGTCGCCGACCTTCACGTCGGTGCCGTCAGCGACCAGGATGTTCGCCGGCTTGATGTCCCGGTGCACGACGCCTTCCCGGAAGGCATAGTCGAGCGCACCACAGCACTTAAAGGCGATCTGGATCACGTCCTGGACGGGCAGCAGCCGTTTCGCGCTGGGGTAGCGATGCAGGTTGCCGCCTGGCACGTACTCCATCGCGACGTAGCTCGCCTGCTCGTCCGCTGCGGCGTCGAGGATGGTCACGATGTGCGGATGGACCAGCTTGCCGGCCAGCGCCGCCTCACTCACGAACTGCCCACTCCCGGGCCCCATATAGCTGTCCGGGTGATATACCTTCAGAGCAAGCTCGGCGTTGTAGAACTCGTCGTACGCCAGGTAGACGGTGCTGGCCGCGCCCTCACCGAGCTCGCGCCTGAGCTCGTACTTTCCGATTCGGTTGTGCATGGTCCCTTGCCCTCAAGGGCTGTCCCTCTGCTGCACTTCCGATTGTAGCCGCCTGCATCGCACAGAGTTGTCAAATGTTTTACTGCGGAGGCGTCTGCCGAGGGAGGCGTGCGCCGGCCCGGTCCCCGGCTGCCGGAGCCGGTGCGGGCCGGGTCCAGAAGGGACTGTCGCCGTGGATGGCGGCGAGCTGCCAGCCTGAGGGGGTGCGGTGCATGAGCACGGTGACCTGTCCCTTTGTCAGCCCCGGCCGGAAGCTCGCCGCGTCGACGAACCGCTTCTCCCATGTAGCCTGGATCACCGCAACGTCCGGCCCGGCAGTCACGCGCGGCCGGGCAAGATGAACCCGGATCAGCCGCAGCGCGTGGAAATCCTGTTGCGCGGTATCCAGGAAGGCCTGGTAGCCGATGAAGCCCGGGTCCAGGCGGGCGCGCAGCCCGATCAGGTCGCCCTGCTCGTAGGCGCGCAGCAGGTCGTCGAACGCTCGCCGGGCGGCTTGCGCTTCGGCCAGCGTGACGGCGTCGACGCGCTCTTCGGCCGGAGGCGGTTCCCTGTCCTCCCCTTTGGCGGCGGGAGGGACAGTCGCGAGCGGGAGGGCGAGGAATGCTGCGATGAATAGCTTCATGGGGATCTCCTTGCGCAGTTGCGGATCAAGCCTTGTCACGTCGTTCCCGCCCCCGATCCTGTCGAGGGCAGGCTCCGGCGGGAACCTGGGTTGTTCGAACACTTCTGGATCCCCGCCTTCGCGGGGATGGCACTCAATCGGATGCTCCTCAGAACTGGTGACTGATCTGCAGGCCAGCGGTGGTGTCGCTGTAAGTGAGGCCGGCTGCGTCGGGAAAGTTGTCACTCCAGCCGGCATACAGCTTCAACTGTGTCCGCTTTGCGATCGGGTGCTGAGCTTCGAGCTGAACAGCATGCTGAGAAAGCGGCACGCCATTGGGATCGTGGCCGCGCGCGGTGTTGGCCGCGAGCGTCAGGCTGCCCCAGCGCTCACTCACCAGGCCAGCCTGCAGCCCGACGCCGCCGAAGGTGGCGCCGCTGCCCGGTGCCAACGTCTGGCGCTGGAACTGCGCCTGTCCGAGCAGGTTCGCCTGCCAGCCTTCGATCAGATCGTCGAAGCTGCGGCCGATACTCGCGGTCCAGCTCTGAACGCGGTTCGCCGTCTGTGGCGCACCGGTTACCGCCAGGCTGGCCTGATAGCCGAGGGATGTGGTCCACGCCCCGCGTGTATGAGTGACCGACGCGCTGATGCCGTCCAGATCCTTGCGCGAGCCCGCTGTGGTCTTCCCGGCGGAGCGTGAGGCGGCGACAGTCACGCTCGTGCCAGGCAGTGCGGCGGGTGACGTGGTGAGCTGCAAGGTGACAGCGCGGGAGCGTAAGGACAACTGCTGGAGCGGGCTCTGCTCGACCGGCGTCTGCGTCGAGCCGACGTTGCGATTCAGCGCATCGCGCAGATCGACGCTCAGCGTTGTGGCAGGCGTAAGCGTCCAGGTTCCGTTGACATAGCTCTCCCGCAGGCCGGGTACCGCGCTGGCGGACAGCGACGCGAAGTGAGTGCCGAAATCATGGTGCCCGACTCGCAGGAGCAGTAGCCGCCAGCGCCAACTGGCGTCAACGCTTAGCGCGGCCCCAGGCTCGGCGGCGCCGCCATCCGGTTGCAGGTGGCTGATCCCCGCCTCCGCCTGCAGCGTGAAGCGCGAGCGCGTGAAGGTCGCGCCCAGGGTAGCGGAGTGTCCCGATGCCGGTTGCAGGGCCGTGGCGTTCGGCGCAGTCCCAGGCGTGTCATCGAAGCCCTGTAACGTAGCGAACGCCACCACACCCGAGGCGACCGGCATCGACGCCTTGAGGGCGAGTGCGTTACGCAGGGGCTGCGCACGCAAGCTCGGGTCGGCGAGCGCCTCCCAGCTTGGGCTAATCACGCCGGCAGAGACGGACAGCGTGAGCCTCTCGACCTGGTGTTGTGCGCTCACGCCGCGCAGCACGGTGCTGGTGCTCAGGGCGGAGTTCAGGACTGCCGCGTCGCCGACCGTGAGGCGATAGTCCCGGCCTGCGCGTCCGGCCTGGAAGGTGTCCAGCTGCGCTGCGGTCGGCAGCAGCGCGCGGTCGTTGGACGACGTTGCGGCCAGCTGCAGCCAACTCTTCCCATCGGGGCCGTGTCCCCGCCACTCCGCTGCGACGCCTGCCGCATAGAACCCGCCGCTCGAGTAGGGCGTGACCAGCGCATCGCCCGACGCTTCACGCGCGTACAGGTCCAGGTGTGCACTGCTGGTCCATGCCAGCCGGGTCGTGCCGTCGCCCTCGGCGACCAGAAGCGGTGCCTCGGAACCCGTCGTCTCGCTCCAGGTCTCCAACGCAGTGTCATTGTTATCCGGTGGCATCTGTGCGAGCGCGCCGCTCGCCGCGAGCAGGAGCGTGCAGCATGCCAACAGGGTGCAGGGTGGTCCCGACATGGTGATCTCCTCGGTATCGCGCGGCGGCGACAGCCGCCTGCGACCCTGAGTCGAACCCAGTGGAAGAACGGTTCAATCTGACCGGCATGCTGACTTGTTCCCTCCCCCTGGAAAGGGGGAGGGTGGGGGTCGGATGCCGATAACGCCCTGCGCATGACTCGCCCCCATGCCGGCCTTGCCTGTCGGAGGCGAAACCGCAACCGAGCAAAGAAAAACGGCCCTGGACACATCGTCCAGGGCCGTCGCAGCGCGATCAGCAATCACGAAGGCTCGTGACAGGTGCCCCAGGTCTGGTGCTTGCCGAGAGCGCCGGGCGGATGATACTTGCCCTTGCACGAGTCGATCAGCTCTTGCGTGCAGACGGCATGACCACCGGGTCCCGCACCATCGCCGCAATACCAGTCATGCAGCTGCGCTGACGGAGCCTTCAGAGTCGGCGTGCCGCCTACCGGGGCCACCGGTGAGCCGGGCTTGGCGCGTTGCACGAAGAGGGCCTTCGCCGGAGCGGCTGCCTTTACCTTCGCAGGCTGCGACGGTGCAGGCGGGCGCGCGCGATCGGCCAGCGCAGACGCACAGAGCGTGAACGAAAGCAGCGCGACGGCCGCGGGTTGCAGCAGGCAGGTTTTCATGATCGATCCTCCGAGAAGTTGATGGACGGACCATTCCGTCCACGCCCCTTCAGTCGGAGGCCCGGGCGTGCCGGTTCAAAGTTTCTTCCGGGGGGACGCAGGAGCGAGCTGCAACAGACCGCAGCCGAAGACGGCATCGCGTCCGACACTGCCCAGATCGCGTGCAGTATTGCAGAGCGCCGCTTCGAGTGCAGACATGCTGGTGGCGGGCGGCAACAGTGAGAGCTGCAGTGCAACTGCGCCGGTCACCAGCGCGGCCGCAAACGATGTGCCGGTGACGTAATGCCCCGGGCCGTCGCCGGGGACCCACAGGTCTACGCCGGGCGCACTCAGATCCACGTAGCTGCCCTGGTTGGCATGGGCATAGACGCGGTCCAGCGCATCCGTGGCTGTGACCGCCAGAACGCGGCCGTACGCGGCGGGATGGACCGGCGCCGCGTCGGGTCCGCTGTTGCCTGCAGCGGCGACCAGCATGATGCCGCGCCCGAACAGCAGCTCTACCAGCTCGCGCAGCAACCGGTTCGGCGGACCGCCCAGGCTTGCGTTGATGACCTCCACCCGCTCGCCGACGAGCCAGTCCGTTCCGCGCAGGAGCAGCCCGACATTGGTGGTCTCATGCGCTTGCTTGCGCACGACCTGCGCCACAGACAGCGCGTTGCCGCGAGCAATGCCGAAGAAGCCTGTGGTGCGGTCCTCGCCGACGAGTAGCGCCGCGATTGCAGTTCCGTGCGCATCCGAGGAGGTCTCCTTCGAAGCCAGGAAGCTGCGCTGCGTCAGCGTCGCGCCGTGCAGCGCGGGAATCGGTGCAACCCCGGTGTCGAGCAATCCGATGCGCACACGCCGGGCAGCTGCGACGGGCTCGCGCAGTCCGATCTTGCTTGCGGCGTACAGTCGCGGCTCTCCCAGCAAGGCATAGCGCGAGTTGTAGTCAGCGACCCAGTCCGGGCGGCTCAGGGCGAGGTGGGTCTTGAGCTCCGCCGCGGCGACCATCGAAGCGAGGCGATAGACGACAAGCACGCGGTCTAGAGCCGGGAGCGCTGTGCGTTCGCTGGGTGTGACGTTGAAGCGAGTGCCGATCTCCTTGATTCCTCGATCCGCCTCTGTTTCGTCGCGCCATAAGAGCAGCAGCTCACCCGGCTCGTTCGCCGGTCCCGTGCTATCGGCCGCGAACTCACCCGGTGTCGCCTCCAGCGCGCGCAGCGGATCGAACCCAACGCTGTCGGCGTCCAGGTGGGACGGTGGCAGCTCGACGTTCGGCGCCACGCGTGTCGCACCGCTGGGCGAGCCCACGCGAGCCGGCACTGATGTCGGCGGGGGAGACGTGGGCGTGCGAACCCCGGGAGTTCCGGGTGGCGGGGCGGGTGGCACAGTGGTGAAGCTGCCCGGGCCCACGGGTGTCGCAGCGCGGCCCTGTGCTTGCACGTCGCCGACGTGCAGCATGAGCGAGAAGACCGCGCAGGCAAACAGGGCTGGTCGTCTCACGCCGCACCTCTATTGCGGCACCCGGGAGACCGAGGCCACGATCCCGCTTGCCTCTTGGAGCGCGTGTGTCGCGGCACCGAGGCGCTCGGGTGCAACCGACAGCGTATAGATCCCCAACGCGCCGGGGCCCGCGACGATCTCGGCGCCGGCCGCGATCACTGCCCCCCGGATCTGCGCCTCGGTTGCCGTCGGTACGAAGGTGACCTGCAACAGGGTGCCCCGTGCGGCGGGTGGACCCGACAGGGGCTGCAGCGTCTGGCTGCGCTCGTGCAGCATCACACCGATGACGACGCCCTGCACAACCAGGACGCCGGCTGCCAAAGCCAGGGCCGGCCCCATCCAGCGCGGACGCTCGGGCCGGCGCAGCGGGACGACGTTACTCTCGCTGGCGATGCGATCGAGGAAGCGCGACAAGCCCAGATCTCCCTGCGATGCTGGCGTGCTGGCCTGCACGTCCGCACGCAGCCGCACCAGCCACTCGAGCTCAGCGCGGCAGCGCGCGCAGCCGCGCAGGTGGTCGTCGACCTCCGCCCGCCTGTCCGGCGCCAGCGTACCGTTGACGTACCACGGCAGCGCTTCGCTCACATGTGCGTCGTTCTCAGTCGCCATCTTCTCGCTCCAGCCCCAGCCGGCGTTCCAGGCAGCGCTTCATCTTCTGGCGTGCATGGAACAGCCGGGTCTTCACCGTGTTCTCGGGGCAGCTCTGGATCTGTGCCACCTCCGCGAGCGGCAGCTCCTCGTAGAACACCAGATGCAGGCATTCCCGATGTTCCTCCGAGAGCTTCTCGAGACAGCGCGCTACATGCTCGGCACGCTGCTGGCGCGCGAGAGCCTCGAATCCGCCTTCGTCATCGCTTGCCAACACCTCGGCCAGCTCGTCCACATCCACGCTCTCCAACGGGCGCCGCTTGCGCAGGCGGTCCAGGAGCCGGTGGCGCGCGATGCTGAACAGCCAGGTGCGCACCAGCGACTGCCCCGCAAACCGGCGCGCCGTGGCCCACACCTCGTACATGGTGTCGACCACGACGTCTTCGGCCTCGCCTGCGTTGCCGAGTTGGCGCAGCGCGAAGGCATGCACCTGCGCGCCGAAGGCACGGTAGAACTGTGCCATCGCGCCCTGGTCGCCCGCGCCGATGCGCTCCAGCCATACCCGCGCCTGCTCGTCGTCGGTGGCCATCGGCCTGCCCTTCGCCCTCTGAGTCGTTAGCGGAGTGGAAACGGTTCAATCTGAAGAAGACAGCTTGCCACAGGGCTCCCTAGCCGGCGCGCAGCCGGGGTACCCGCGACTTTGCGCCTGGAGTCCACCCGCCCGCAATATGCCGAACTCATCTATGCTCTCGGTTTATGTTGACAACACCAAGGCAAGCATGACAGACACTCCTCCGGTCGGGCTTCACCGGGTCGTCATCGTCGGCGGCGGCGCCGGCGGGCTGGAGCTCGCCACGCGGCTGGGCGACACGCTGGGCAAGCGCAAGAAGGCGCTGGTCACCCTCGTCGACCAGTCTCGCACGCACCTGTGGAAGCCGCTGCTGCACCAGGTCGCAGCCGGCAGCATGGACCTGAACGACCACGAGCTGGACTATCTGTTCCAGGCGCGCTGGCACCACTTCCAGTTCCGCCTCGGGCGAATGCAGGGGCTGAGCCGGGCGAGCAAGGAGATCCGGCTCGCGCCGACCTTCGACGATCGCGGCCGTGAGGTCATTGCCGCGCGCAGCATCCCCTATGACACACTGGTGCTGGCGTTGGGTAGCACCACCAACGATTTCGGCACGCCAGGCGCGGCGGAGCACGCGATATCGCTGGATACGCCGCAGCAAGCGGCCCTGTTCCACTCTCGCCTGCTGAATGCCTGCCTGCGGGCCAACGCGCAGGAGGGGCCGCTGCAACCCGGGCAACTCCACATCGCCATCATCGGCGCCGGCGCCACCGGCGTGGAGCTGGCCGCCGAGCTGCACAACACCACGCGCGAGTTCGTATCTTTCGGTCTCGAGCGCATCGATCCAGAGCGCGACATCAAGCTCTCCATCGTCGAGGCCGCACCCAGAATTCTTCCGGCGCTGCCGGAGCGCCTGTCCAACTCGGTGCTGGAGTTGCTGCGCAAGCTCAACGTCGAGGTGATCACGGGCGAGCGTGTGACGGAGGTATCCGATCAGGGCCTCACGACCGCCAGCGGCCGCGCGCTTCCCGCGGAGCTCGTCGTCTGGGCGGCGGGAATCAAGGCCCCGGATCTCCTGAAGGACATCGACGGGCTGGAGACCAACCGTATCAACCAGCTCGTGGTTACGCGCGAGCTTCAGACCACGCGCGACCCGGCTATCTTCGCGATGGGCGACTGCGCCGCCTGCCCCTGGCCCGAGAAGAAGGGCTGGATCCCTCCGCGCGCTCAGTCCGCGCACCAGCAGGCCTCCCATCTGGTGAAGATGCTGCCGCGGCACCTGCGCGGCGAGCCGCTCAAGCCGTTCGTCTACCGCGACTTCGGCTCACTCATCTCGCTGGGCGATTTCAGCACCGTGGGCAGCCTGATGGATACCATCACCCGTAAGAGCATGATGATCGAGGGCTGGTTCGCGATGCTGATGTACCGCTCGCTGTACAAGATGCACGAGTACGCCCTGCACGGGTTCACCAAGGTGACGCTCGACACGCTTGCCCGCATCCTCACTCGGCGCACCGAGCCGCATGTCAAGCTCCACTAGCATGAGTGTTCTCAATTCCCTCCCCCGCTTGCGGGGGAGGGTTGGGGCCACATTCCGTGGAGAGGGCTCCTGAGGCGTTCTCGAGGCATCGCAAATCGGGCCCAAGATCAGGCCAGTCAACAGACGGCTGGCCTTCGACCGCGACCCGCTTGGCGACGACTGCTGGGGCGCGCGAAAGGAGGGACTCCCTTCGTCCGCGGGCAGCGGAAACTACAGATGGACGAACCCGGTGCTTACAGAGTTGATCAGCACGCCGTCAACGTAGACTGAGACAGGCTCGCCGTCTGCGGAGGTCAGCAACTGGTTGGGGGAAACGTTTTGGAAGGGCAGTTTCATCCTTCCGCCCGCCACCGCGGCGCACTGCTCGGGAGAGAGGTCGCGCAACAAGTCTGAAGAAAAGGTCGGCATGGTTTGCTCCTGCAACAAAGTCGTGGATCCGATATTCGCGAAATGCGGATACGGTGCGGGCACTCTAACCATTGCTGCGCGCGGCTGCGATCCTGCGAAAGGCATAGAACTCTCAGGGCTTGGGCAACTGGCTGCGCGGCACAAGCTTCAGCATGGAGAGCGATGGTCACGTCCGATCTTCGGCGCTTTCGTCCAGCTTCGCGCTGCCGCGCGTCATTTGCGGCCATTGCCTCGGGACTCTACGCGCGTAGGCCTACAACGCTGAACGCAGGGATCGGTCGGTGAAAGCCGGCCAGCGACAGCTCCCCCGCCGATTCCACCTCGAGCAGGCCTTCCGTCATCGCCAGAACGCGCTTTGAGATCAAGATCTGTCCCGGCTTGGCCTCGGCGCACAGCCGGGCTGCGAGATTGGTGACCGACCCGATCGCGCCGTAGTCCCAGCGCCCCTCGAAACCGATGGCACCGATTGTCGCGTAGCCCTGCGCGATGCCGATGCCCAGGTCGAGCTCGTAGCCGAGCCTGCGCCACTTGCCGATCAGCTCAGCAACGCACTCGCGCATGGTCAGCGCCATGCGGACCGCGCGCTCGCCGGGGTTGGGTACCGGCACAGGGTCGTTGAAGAAGATCATGCCGTCGCCAGTGAAGCGCTCGAGCGTACCCTCGTGTTCGAGGATCAGCTTGCCCATCGCGGCGTGATACTCTCTCAGCACGCCCATGACTTCCTCGGGCTACGGGACGGCGTTGCGGGGGCTATGGTAGGCACAGACTCGGGCGTTGCTCGCGGCGAGTCGGGATCCAACCCGGTACTGATCATGGTGTGCAGCGCCGCGGCTGCTGCCGCAATCCGCTCGAGGTCATCGCGCGCGCCGTCTGCTCCAGCCCCGTGCACCTGAAGCTTCACCGCCTCGAGTGCGGTGACGATCGCGTCGAGTGGAGTCGAGGCCTCCGCCGACAGGCGGGGGACGTCCACCTCGCCTGCGTATACACGCGCTTGCCCCAGGAAGTCATTGACCAGAGCGAGAAGCCGTTGCGCATTCTCGTGCACGGTGCGCAGTCCCGGCTCGAGACCGGTGGCCCTACCATCAGCCGCGTCTTCGAGCAGCATCTCGCTGTATCCGATGATGTGGTTGAGCGGCGTGCGCAGCTCGTGGCGCAGATGGCTCAACGCTGCCGGATCGGTGCTCACCGGTTAGCCACTTCTCTTGAGCAGGGTTTCGATCTTGGCCAGCAGGCGCGTGAACTCCACCGGCTTGGTGTCGAAGTCGTCGCAGCCCGCCGCCATGGCCTGATCACGGTCGCTCGTCAGCGCGTGGGCGGTCAGGGCGATCACCGGAATGCCGCTCGTCTGCGGGTCCGCCTTGATGCGGCGGGTCGCTTCCCAGCCGTTGACGCCGGGCAGGCTCATGTCCATCAGGATCAGCGCAGGCGCCTCCGCTCGCGCCTTGGCCACCCCTTCCTCCCCATCCACGGCCAGGACGACCTCGTAGCCCTTCTTCTGCAAGCGCCGCGACAGCATGTCGCGGTTCATCTCGTTGTCCTCGACCAGCAGAAGCCTCGTCATGCCCCGCTCCTCCTGTGGGCGTCGATGGACGCGGCGACCAGCTCCCGCACCTCCGACAGCAGCGCATCCTGCCCCAGCGCCCTCTTCTCCAGGATCCGCACCACCGACCCGTTGAGCCACGCACGCTCCTCGGGCGTCAACTCCTTGGCGGTGATGATCACCACGGGGATGCCATGCCACGCTTCCCGTTCGCGCAGCGCGCTGACCACGCCGAAGCCGTCGAGCACCGGCATCATGAGGTCGAGCAGGATGACGCCGGGCAGCCCGCTGTACAGCAGCGCCAGGGCGGTTTGTCCGTTCTCCGCCTCGGTCACTGCGTAACCCTCCGCTTCGAGCGTGCGCCGCAGAAGCTGGCGCACACCCGGGTCGTCGTCGACCACCAGGATCGGCAGGTCGCGGCGATAGCGGGCCAGCACCGAGAGCAGCCGGGCGCGGTCGATGGGCTTGCTCAGGTAGTCCGACGCGCCGAGCGCATAGCCGGTGTGCTTGTCGTCCACGATGGTCAACATGATCACCGGGATGTCGCGCAAGTCCGGATCGGCCATCAACGCCGACAGCACCGTCCATCCGTCCATGCCGGGCATCATGACATCCAGCGTAATCGCATCGGGTCGCTGCTCCCGCGCGATCCTCAGACCGTCTTCGCCGCCGCCGACGGCCAGCACCCGGAAGCCTTCCTTGTTCAGGAAGCGGCGCATCAGATCGCGCACCGGCAGCTCATCGTCGATGACCAGGACGGTTCCCGCGCTTCCCGTCTGCGCACTCTCGGGGCGCTCCGCCAAGTGGGTGACGTTCGCCGGCAGCCGTACGGTGAAGCTGCTGCCCTGGCCGGCTTGGCTCACCGCCGTGATGTCGCCGCCCATCAGCCGGGCGAGGCGGCGGCTCAACGCCAGGCCCAGCCCGGTGCCGCCGTACTTGCGCGTCGTGGTCGCGTCTGCCTGCGAGAACTCCTGGAACAGCCGCCCGAGCTGGTCGGCCGTCAGACCGATACCCGTGTCGCTCACCGTGAAGGTCAGCCAGGCGTCGTCCCTAGCGCCTTCGCGCTCGACCTTCAAGGCTACGAGCCCGTTCTCCGTGAACTTGCACGCATTGCTGAGCAGGTTGAACAGCACCTGCCTGACCTTGGTGAGGTCGGCGTGCATGTTGCCGGTGGCGGGCTCGCAATCGACTTCGAGCCGGTTGCCGTTCTTCTCGGCCAGAGGCTGGATCACGGCGCGGATGTCGTTGACCATGTCCGCAACGCCGAAGTCCTCGAGCTGCAGCTCCATCCGGCCGGCCTCGATCTTGGACAGATCCAGAATCGAGTTGATTAGCTCGAGCAGGTGCTTGCCTGCGGCGTTCACCCGCCTGAGGTCGGGCACCAGGCTCTCGGCCCCCGCGTCCACCGCGTCCTCCTGCAGCATCTCGCTGTAGCCGATGATCGCGTTCAGCGGTGTACGCAGCTCGTGCGACATGTTGGCGAGGAAGGCGGACTTGTGCTGACTCGCGGCCTCGAGCTGGTGGAACAGCCGCGCGTTCTGCATCGCCAGCGCGGACTGGCTGGCGAAGGTGGTCAGGAGTTCGATCACCTGTGGTGAGAACTCGCCGGGCTGCGCCCGGCTGACTACCAAGGCCCCCATCACCTGGTCCTCGCGGATCAGCGGCACGGCGAGCACGGCCCGGAACCCGCTCTCCAGCATCAGGTTCCGCACGCGACTTTGATAGGCGCCGCCGACGGCAATGTCCGGCACCTGCACCGGCTGCCGCTGCATCATCGCCTGGCCACTGACCCCTTCCCCCTTCCGAAGGGGATTGCGCCGCAAACCTTCGACAATCTCCTCGGCGATGCCGATGGGCGCCCGGGGCAGCAGCTCTTCGGTGGCTTCGTCGTAGTCGTAAATCAACCCGGCTTGCGTACCCGCGAGCTGATTGGCGTGAGTGACGATCGTCGTGAGCACGGTATCGAGATCGAGCGTCGAGGAGACTGCGCTGCTGACTTCGCCGAGCGCTTTGAGCTCATCGACCGATCGACCCAGCTCTGCGGTGCGCGTCTGCAGTTCGTTGAAGAGCCGAGCGTTCTCTATGGCGATCACCGCTTGGTCGGCGAAGGTCTGGAGCATAGTGATCTGGCGGTCGGTGAACATTGCGGGTTCGGCACCGCTGAGACTGATTGCCCCGATCGGGATGCCGCCGCGCAGCATCGGCACACAGGCAGTGCAGCGATAGCCAGCGGTCTGCGCCAGCGCTCCCAGGCGATACTCTGAATCCTCCTGAACATCCGGGATGTAGGCGAACGTTCGGCCGAGTATGGCTCGCCCGAGCGCGCTACCGCGGTTTGGAGCCATCGGGAATAGCCTCTGGATAGCCTCGATCACCTGGGGATGCATGCTGTCGGAGGCAGCGTACCTGATCAGTTCACCATCGAACGTGTAGCACACCGCCCAGCCGGCGCCGGAAAGCTTCCGCGCATTCCTCGCGATCGCCGCAAATGCCCGTTCCACGTCGCGCTGCGACTGGCTGATCACGCGCAGGATCTCGCTGGTGGCCGTCTGCTGCTCCAGCGACTCGGTGAGGTCGCGGTTGCGCGACTCCAGCTCGTTGAACAGCCGTGTGTTCTCGATCGCGATCACCGCCTGGTCGGCGAAGGTCTGGAGCATCGCGACCTGCCTCTCGGAAAACAGTCCGGGTTCTGCGCGGCTCACGCCAACGGTACCGATTGGCCTGCCTTCGCGCAGCATGGGCACGAAGAGCACGCTGCGATAGCCAACGGTATCGGCTATGGTTCGGTTGAGGTATTCGGAATCCTCGCGCAGATCCGGGACGTGGACCGCCGCTCGCGTCAGTATCGCGCGGTTGGCGAACCCCCCACGGCCCGGCGGCGACGGAAACGCTTGCCGGACCGCGTCGACTTCATCCTCGGTGAAGCCCACTAGAGCTGCGAGGTGGACGAGCTCCCCGTCGTATGTCCAAACCCCCGCGAACCTGCCATCGCACAGCCTCAATGCACTCGCCGCGATCGTTTCGAACACCGGCTGGACGTCGCGCTGCGACTGGCTGATTACCTGAAGGATTTCGCTGGTGGCCGTCTGTTGCTCGAGCGCCTCGGTCAGGTCTCGGTTGCGCGACTCGAGTTCGTTGAACAAGCGCGTGTTTTCTATCGCGATCACAGCTTGGTCCGCGAACGTCTTGAGGAGCGCGATCTGTCTTTCGGAGAACATCGCGGGTTCGGTACGAGCGACCCCGATCGCTCCTATCGGTCTTCCCTCCCGCAGCATCGGGACGCAAAGAACGCTGCGAAATCCGGCTGCCTCGCCCAGGCCGTGCAATTCATACTCAGGGTCCTCGCGGACATCCGGGATGTAGACGACCTCTCGGGTCAAGACCGCACGGTCGGTGGCTCTGGCGCGCCCCGGGACCCGCGGAAACGACTGCCGGAGCACTTCGATTCCATCGGGGCCGAACCCGTCGGCCGCCGCGAGACGAAGCAAATGCCCGTCGTACGTATAGACACCCCCGAATGTGCCATCGCACAGCTTGAGTGCACTCGTCGCGATGACCTCGAACACCGGCTGCGCATCGCGCTGAGACTGGCTGATCACGCGCAGGATCTCGCTGGTGGCAGTCTGCTGCTCGAGCGCCTCGCTCAGTTCTCGGTTGCGCGACTCCGACTCGTTGAACAGCCGCGTGTTCTCGATCGCAATCACAGCCTGGTCGGCGAAGGTCTGAAGCATTGCGATCTGCCGCTCGGAGAACATTCCTGGTTCGGCGCCAGCGACGTTGATCGAGCCTATCGGAGTGCCATTGCGGAGCATGGGGATAGCAAGCGCGCTCAGGAAACCTTCCGTCTGCGCGAGGTGTACGGGGAATTCCGGGTCCTCTCGAACGTCCGGCACGTAGATCATCGCCCGCGCGAGAATGGCGCGGGCGGCTAGGGTGCTGCGGCTGCTCGGACGCATCGGGAACATTCGATGCAGCCTCTCGAGGTATCCGGAACTGGCACTGTCGGCAGCCGCGACGTTGATGAGCTCGCCGTCGAACCGGAAGACCACTGCGAAGGTCGCATCGCACAGCTTTCGCGCGTTCGACGCGATCGCTTGGAACACCGGCTGCACGTCGCGCTGAGACTGGCTGATTATCCGCAGGATCTCGCTGGTGGCAGTCTGCTGTTCGAGGCGCTCCTGCAGCTCCTTGAACAGCCGCGTGTTTTCGATCGCGATGACCGCCTGGTCGGCGAAGGTCCTTACCAGCTCAATCTGTTTGCCCGAGAACGGGGTCGCTTCATTCCTGCTTACCCACAGTACGCCGATCGGCCTGCCTTCGTGCACCATAGGCACCGCGAGGACCGCCCGGTAGCCGTATCTCCGAGCTCGCGCAACCGCCTCTGATAGCTCGTCTTCACATGCTTCTTGGAGGTTCGGTATGTGTATGACGGCGTTATCCAAGAGTGCGCGACCGAGCACCGAGTCCCGACGGATGGGTCGGTGTTCTCCGAGTGGACTTGGGATGCGAACCGACTTTGCGGCTATTACGAAGTGATCGCCCTCAACCAGGCTTACCGCGCCATCGCCGTGACCGCAGAGCTGCGCGACCCTCTCCGCCACGGCATCCAAGACTGGCTGCAAGTCTATCGGCGAGCGGCTGATCACCCGCAGAACCTCGCTGGTGGCCGTCTGTTGCTCCAGCGACTCGGTCAACGCTTGGTCGCGCGCACGCAATTCATCGCGAAGCAGCGCGTTGTCGACCGCGGTCGCCAGATGGAGTGCAAAGGTAGACAGCAGGCCCAGCGCTTCGGGAATGAGCGGCGAGCCGCCGTAGTCGTTGTCTGCGACGAGTAGACCCAAGGGACGGTCGCGTGCGATGACAGGGAGGACGAAGAAGCTCTTCGCGCCGACCACCTTGACCGCTGCGTTCCGCCGAGGCGGCCCCGCCGCGCCGTCGTTCACCAGGAACGTTGATCTGTCTCGAAGCGCACTGGCCATCGCAGCAGCGTCGGCGAGGCGCACCTGCGGTCGCTCGCTCAGCGACCGCCTATCCCTCTCCGACAGGCCCGACCCCCTCACATAGAGCAGCGTGTCGCCTTCCGGCGCGATCGCCCAGAGGTGCAGTCGGTCGACCGCGACGGCCTCGCGGGCGGTGTCCAGCACATGGCCGAGCTGCTCGTCGAGGGAAAGCTCCCCCTGGGCGGCATCGGACAACCGGACGACCTGCTCCATGGACACCCCGCATCGTGGGGGAGTAGTCTGATCTACCCCAGTGCCGGCCGCAAACCGCGACGCTTGCTGCCGCGATGAACATAGGCCGCGAGAAAACCCGTGTCAAGGCAGCCTGCGCAGCGTGCTATTCACGCTCTGGCCACAGTACTTGGCGCGGCGATATGCAGGACGTGAATCCCATTGGCTAGCGTACTGTAAGAGCCAATTCGGTAGAGTGTGCTGTCTGACCCCTCTCAGCGCTCTCCCACAAGGGAAGGGGGGTACTCGGTGACCCTCCCGGAGTCACTGCAACGGCGCGGACGGTCACACAAACGTCAGATCGTGTTCGCCTCCGAGCAGGTAGGCCCCGACCGTCTCGAAATGCGACAGCCGCCCCTGGACCTGCTGAGTGACGGTGTGCATGTCACGGAAGCGCCGCTCCAGCGGATGGCTTTCGAAGATCGCGGTGGTACCGGCCGCGTTGTAAGCGAAATCGACAGCGTCGCGCGCAGTGTGGATCGCATGCGTCGAGGCCATGCGCAGGGTCATGCGATGGTCCACTGCCAGCGCGCCGTCCGGCTGGCTGACTTCATTCCAGATTTGTTGCGCCGACTGCACCAGGAAGACCCGGGCGGCGCGCACTCGGACTTCCGCTTGAGCGGCACCGGACTGTACGACGGCGTTGTCGCGGATGACGCTCTTCATCCCCCGCGGCACCTTGTTGCGCGCAACATCCACGAACACGTCGAGCGAGGCACGTGCGATACCCAGTGCGACTCCCGCGAACCCCAACTCATAGCAGGTCAGCGCCGGCATCCGGTACAGCGGGCCGGGCTCGCGGCACTCCTTGAGGAAGTCGCGCGTGATCGAGTGATCGTGGCGCACGAAATGATCATTCAGCGCGAACTGGTCACTGGCCGTACCGCGCAGCCCAACGACGTTCCAGATATCGGTCCATTCGACCTCCGCAGCCGGCACGAGCATGGTGCGATAGACCTGCGCACCCTGTTCGTCGAGGCGCGGACGGCCGTCGGCCTCGAAGATCGGGCACTGCGCGCCGACCCAGGTCGCATGGCGGCCGCCGCTGGCGAAGGTCCACTTGCCGGTTACCCGATAGCCGTCCTCGACGGCCACGGCCTTGGCTTGTGGCCCCGGCCCCCAGGCCAGGACAGCGCGCGGATCACCGAAGACCTCGCGTGCTACCGCCGGATCGAGGTAGGCTGCCGCCGTGGCGCAGCCGGCGGCCTGACTCAAGCACCACGCCGTGCTGGCGTCGGCAGTCGCAATGGTCTCGATGACCTGGAAGAAGGTCACCGGGTCGGTTTCCAGTCCGCCCAGCGAGCGCGGCAGCATCAGGCGGAACAGCCGTGCCTTGTGCAGCGCGTGTACCAGCGACGCGGGCAATCTGCGCTCACGTTCGATCTCGGCACCGAGCGAGGCAATGAGCGGAACGAGTGAACGCGCCCGATCGAGGATGTCCAGTTTGCTGTCCGTCGGTGTGCTCAAGCGCTGCCTCCGGAGCGGGTTGCCTTGAGGGCGTTCGCGTCGCTGCTTTCCCGCAGGAGTGTCCCAAGCGAGAATCGGTGTATCGGTGCTCTGGTAGACGCTTCGGCTTGCCGTGCTGCCGCTGATCGTGCAGCGGCATGCGTCACTATCTTATCCCTCCGCGGTCCAGCGGTCTTGTTCAGGCGCCGTGTCCAGGCAACTCCGGTGGGCTCGAATCGTGCGTTGACCGATCTCCACATGGGAGCAGCAGACCATCCGGGCGCATCCGAGTGGGTGCAGCGGGCGCTTGACAAGCGTCATCGGTCAGGCAGACAATTGACGGATCTCATCCGGACAGTTTGACTGGTTTCAGTGACAGCCTCCGCAGCATCGACACAAAGCCAGTCCGCAGTCGCCATCCTGGGTGGGCGCAGAGCGCTCGGCAGGTCAGTCAAGCACGAGCTCGATATCGACCGGGCAATCCACGAAGGCTTTAACTGGACCGCGCTGGAGCAGTTCAAGCGCAAGCTGGATCTCACCAACCAAGCCCTCGCCTTCCTCACCGCCACCAGCGAGAAGACGGTGGAGCGCTGGTTTCAGCGCCGGGACCGGATCACGCCCGCAGCCAGCGACAGGCTGTACCGCGCCGCAAAGGTCGTGGCGCTGGCCGAGCAAGTTTTCAACGACGCCGAGCAGGCGCGAGAGTGGCTGCGCGCCCCGCAGCACGGGTTGGGCGACCGGATCCCGTTCGAGTTGCTCGCCACCGACGCCGGTATCAGCGAAGTCGACAGCCTGCTGCGCCGCCTGCAGTTCGGCTTCTACGCTTGAGCCTGGCCTGGCGCATCGCAGACGCGCGCTTTGGAGCGTCGCTGTCTGGAGAGGGCGGGCTTCACGCTTCGGGCCGCTGGCACCGGGCGGGGGTCAGGATAGTCTATCTCTCGGAAGTGCTGTCGCTGGCGGCGCTCGAAGTACTGGTCCATTTTCGACGCACCGACCTCGCCGTTCCGTTCCAATCTCTCCGGGTGGAGATTCCCGATCGGATGGGTATCGAGACGCTTGCGGCTGATCGCATTCCAGCCGACTGGCGCGCCGAACCTCCCAGCGCGTCGGCCCAGGCGCTGGGATTGGAGTGGTTGGCCGCTCGCCGGTCGGCGCTGCTGCGGGTGCCGTCCGCGGTGATACCGCAGGAGTCCAACTACCTGCTCAACCCGCTGCATCCGGATGCGGGCTCCGTGCGAGCCTCACCGGCCGAGCCGTTCACGTTCGATCCGCGCTTGTGGAGGTAGGACACGCCAGGCAAGTCCTTTGTGCATATGCTTCTGGCCTCATCCGGGGGCGGCGGTGTGAGAAAGCGGGCTAGGTGGGTCTGGCGGCGTCGAGAGGTATCTCTGAACCAGCCTTGGCATCGAGCCTCCGATGTAACCTATCTGTAAGCTTCCCGCGTGCACGATTGCGCCCGCAACCCGCCGGCTGCCGCGGCTGCAGCGGCAAAGGTGCGATGAGCGATCGAGAGAGGGAGAAGCCATGACGACTGGCGGGTCGGAGCGCCTCGTACCGCGGCGACGTTGCGTCGTCCAAGCTATCGCTGCTCTGGCAGCTGGAACTGTGATCGGCGTTGCCGCCGCCGACCCCTATCCCAGCCGGCCCATCAAGGTCGTCGTGCCCTGGCCGGCCGGCAGTATCGTCGACCTTCAGGCACGCAGAATGGGTGAGCGGCTTGCGCGTGCGCTCCAGCAGCCCGTCGTCATCGATAACCGCCCGGGAGCAAGCGGCACGATCGGTCTGGCGCTGGCGGCGAAGTCCCAGCCGGACGGATACACGATCGCCTTCGGCAGCACCAGCAATCTGGCCGCGTCGCCGGCGATGGGGGCGCCGCTGGCATACGACCCCG
>DAIQQA010000033.1:36948-38236 GCA_036787045.1 Burkholderiales bacterium
GCGCCGGCGGGCGTGCCCGGGGAGATCGTCGCCAGGCTGAACGCCGAGTTCGTCCGGATTCTTCGTGCCCCCGATGTGCAGTCCGACCTCGCGAACGCGGGGTGGGAGGTGGTCGGCAGCTCTCCCGAGGAGTTCTCGAGGTTCATCGCGTTCGAGCAGGAGCGATGGGCTCGGATCGTGGAGCGGACCGGAATCAAGATCGAGGAATAGACTGGCGGCGGGCTCTGTGGCAGTGCTTCGGCCAGAAAGAGGAAAACGAAAGGCATCTACGCTATCTTGTGCAGGGCGATACTGGAAGAGAACCCGCAAGTGATCGATGACCGACGCCGGCTGCTGCTCCTGGGTGGCCTCGCGGCAGCCGCGACACCGCTGAGAGTGCTGGCGCAAGGTTACCCGACCCGGCCGATCCGCTTCATCGTGCCCTGGCCCGCCGGCGGCATTGCCGACGTGCGCGCGCGGATCATGGCAGAGCATCTGGGCAAGGGGCTGGGCCAGCCGGTCATCGTGGAGAATCGCCCCGGCGCGAGCGGCTCGGTGGGAGCGGCCATGGTGGCCAAGTCGAAGCCGGACGGCTACACCGTCATGTATGGATCGGTGCAGGAGCAGGTGCTCGCGCCGCTGCTGCTGGCCGAGGTCGCCTATGCTCCCGACCGCGACTTCACGCACATCACACAGTTCACGCGCACACCGATCGTCCTGGTAGCGTCGCCCACGCTGGCAGTCCGGTCCGTGGCGGAGCTGGTTGCGCTCGCCAAGTCCAAGCCCGGTCGGCTGTCCTATGGGTCACCGGGCGTGGCGCACACGAACCACCTCGCGGCAGAGCAGTTTCGCCTGAGTACTGGCATTGAGGTCGCACACGTTCCGTACAAGGGCGAAGCGCCCATGCTGGCCGACCTGCTCGGCGGCCAGATCGATTACGGGTTCGCCTATATCGGCACGTCGGCGCCGCTGGTCCGAGCCGGGAAGCTCAATGCGCTGCTCGTCAGCGGAGCCAAGCGGGCGCCGCAGCTCCCGGCAGTGCCTACGGCCGCTGAGGCTGCGCTGCCCGAGCTCGACATCTTCTCCTGGGGCGGCCTGATGGGACCTGCAGGCATGAGCGCGGACGTCGTGCAGAGATTGAACACCGAGATGGTGAAGGTTCTTCGCTCGCCTGACGTCAATCAGCGCAGCGAGTTTGCGGACTCCGAAGTCGTGGCCAGCACTCCCGAGGAGTTCCGAGCCTTCGCCCTGACGGACAGTAAGCGGTGGGCGAAGATCATCGAGGCAACTGGCGTGAAGGCGGATTGAT
>DAIQQA010000128.1:0-14650 GCA_036787045.1 Burkholderiales bacterium
AAAGAAAGCACCGTTGAACAAGCCCGCGATGCAGGGAACCAGCAACGCGCCGAAGCCGGCGATCCACCTCCAGTGCTGCCAATCGCCCGCACGCCAATCGCGATACAAGGCCGTCGCGACCAGCGCCAGAAAAAAGAGAAACGCACCAAGCCCGAACACCCCTTCCTCCACCAAACGGTTGAGATACATATGGTGCGCGTGCGACAGCTTGAATCCCTGGTTCTGCAACGATTCGGGCAACTCAATCGCGTTGACGTCGATTGAGCTAAAGTTCCTGGGCCCGACTCCGAACACCAAGTGCTCGCCACGCTTGACGTGGGCCAGCGCGAGGCGCCATATGTGCAGCCGTTCCCGATCGGCTGCGGCCAGGCCCTCTGCTGTGAGGGACTCCTTCAGCTTGGTGAACGCGCGCTGCGCCTGAAAGTTGGACGGAAGCGAGACTGCCAGCACGACAGCCGCGACGATCGCCAGCGCCGCTGCATACCACAGGCGCCAGTCCTTCAGGATGATCAGCAACACAAGCAGGACCGTGGCAAACCCTATCAGCGCATTCCTACTTCCCATCGCGAACAGCCCGCACACCATCACCAGCACACTCGAGCTCCAAAACCATCGTGCCGTGCGCTTCCAGCGGGAGCGGTACGCCTCCCACGCCGACCCGACCGCGGCCATTGCCGCGATAGCGAGATACACCGATGATTGCGTCACGAGCCCAGCGGAATGAAACTCGAGATACTGCCGGTAGCCTTTCAGGAGCTCGAACACCCCGTAGGCAAGCCCAACCAGCACGCCGGACGCGATCACATAGGCGAGGATTCGCAGTTGCCGCTCGTCATACCCGGCCCGATAGATGCACCAGAACAGAATCGTATAGTTCAAAGTATCGGCAAGACCCTTGATGCCGTCGGGAAGCGGCCAATTGATCACGGTGCTGGCGACGCTCGCGGCAATGACCGCGACCAGCGACATCTCGATGAGATCGGGTCGGTAACGCGATAGCGCATGCAACGAAAAGCGCCGGCTCGCCCAGACCAGCACGTAGAGTACAGCGGCGAGCTGCTTCGGCACTTCCTTCGTCGGCAAGGCGAACAACAGCAGGCACAGCAGGGCGAACTCCACGCCCGCCGCGATGCTCGGCTTCATTGGTATGGCTGCACTCTCAGATTGCGGGTGCATACGGTCCCTTGCCAATCATCGGGGCGACTACAGCCTCCATGGGTCAACTACTGCGGTTTCGCCCTGATCAGGGAATCAAACTGCTGTATAGCTTGAGCAACTCGGCGCTCATGGCTTCGAGCGTTAGCGGCTCCGCAGTCCTGCGCGCGGCGGCAGCCATAGCCGCGCGGCGCTGCGGATCGAGCAGCGCGCGCATGGCGTCGGCCGCGGCATCGATATCGAGGGCGTCGCAGACATAGCCGTTTCGACCGCTCTCTATCTGCTCGGCTGCGCCGCATTTCAGGCTGGTGACCACCGGCAGCCCTGCCGCCATCGCTTCCAGCACCGCATTCGGAAACGGATCATACAGAGTCGGCATCACGAAAGCGTCGGCGGCACCGTAGAATGGTGTGACGTCCGGCTGCCCACCGACGAATCGCGCGCGGTCGGATAGTCCGAGGCGATTTGCGTGGTGTACGAATCTCGGCGCGTGCCGATCCTTTCCGACGATCAGCAGGAACGCGGCCTCCGGCAACCGCGCCAGCGCTTCGATCGCCTGGCGCAGACCCTTGCGCTCGAACCCGGCGCCGACGAATAGGAACAGCATCGCGTCTTGCGGTATCCCGTACCGCTCGCGTACGTCGGTGCGGTGGCGGCACAGATCGGGGTTGAATCTTACGGTGTCGACGCCGTTGTAGATGACATGCAGCTTCTGCTCGGGTACGCCGAACCATTGCCGGACTTCATCCCGAACCATGCGTGAGTTGCAAATGACCGCACGCAGCTTTTCGCTCGTGAACAATCGGCGCTCCGCTCGGAGCAGATAGCGGTGGTAGGGGCTCGCGAGCATTGCCAGCTGCGACACCTTCCCCCGACTGCGCGCACGCTGAGCCAGCCACTCGGCGTGGACGCCGTCGCCGGCGCGGTAGACGTCGCAGCAGGGAATGCGCTCGTGCGACTGCACGAGATCCACGTCGAGCGTGGGCAGCAAACGGCAGACCGAGCGCGCGAAGGACCAATCGCGCCACAGCCGTCCGACGTAGAACGGATCGCAGATGTATGCGCGGCGGATCTGTTCCTGACCCGTGGGCTCCCAGCGGCGCGTGACGACGCAGACCTGCGCGCCGTCTCTCTGCAGCGCCGCCATTGTGCGCGCCAAGATCTGTTCCGCCCCGCCGTGATAGACGTAGCGCTGGCGCACGAACGCGATGCTCGGCGGTTTCATGCCGCTCGCCATGACCTGCTGCATAGGCGGTCAGTGTCGGGCTACCTTCCCCGCTCCTGCAACAGCATCAGCTTGAGGTACTTGTAGTAGGTGGTCTCCGCGTTATAGACGGCGATCATTAACCCGGCTCTGCCGTCCAGAAACCCCGCGCGCATGACATACGTGCGGACAAACGCCCACAGACCATGCCCGATGGCCGTGCCCAACCCTGCCCGCTTGCCGCTTCCGTGCAGCGTCTGTGCACCCCAGGTGGAATAGCTGTTCACTTTGCCCAGCACGTCCTCCAGATCCACGAGAGACTCGTGCATGAGATGGGCGCGCAGCGTTCCGACGGACCCTTCCGCGACCAGGTGGTCATGCACCATCCCGCCCGCGTAACGGGCGGCCCCGCGCTTCAGCAGCCGCGAGATGTAGTCGGGCCACCATCCGCTATGGTGGACAAAGCGACCGCAAAAGCTCGACAGCCGCGGCATCCGATAAGCCGCATGCGGCGTCGGCCCTGAGACGATGGATCGGATCTCGTCCCGCAGATCAGGCGTGACCCACTCGTCCGCGTCGAGCATGAGTACCCACTCTCCGGCCGCAAGGTCGATCCCTCTGTTGCGTTGCGTCGCGTGCCCTGGCCAGTCAGGCGTTACATGCACCGCCGCACCCAGGCTGTGGGCGATCTCCACGGTACGGTCCGTGCTGCCGGAATCCATCAGGATCAGCTCGTCGGCCCATTGAACCGACTCGAGGCACCGTCCGATTACTGCCTCCTCGTCCATAGCAATGACTACCACCGAAAGGCGCGGCGGTGCAGCGCTGGAGCTCACGGGCCGCCTCTGTCAAGGAGACTGGAGATCACCTGGCAAGGCGCGTCGCCGCCCAGCGGCTGGCGCTCGATGCGATATTGTCGAGATCGGAGTGCCTCGGCTGCCACCGGAGAGTCTGTTTCAGGCGCGTGCTGTCCGCGACGAGCCGGGGAGGATCTCCTTCACGACGCGGCTGCGTGCGGTACTTCACCGCTCGGCCCGTCACACGCTCGACGCTGCGGATCACGTCCAGTATCGAAAAACCCTCGCCGGTTCCAACATTGAAGCAGAGATTGACCTCCCCGCGCTCCAAAGCCTTCAGCGCAAGCACGTGTGCATCGGCAAGATCGGTGACATGCACGAAGTCGCGGATGCAGGTCCCGTCCGGCGTGTCGTAGTCCGTCCCGTAGACAACCAACTCGGCACCCTCCACGAGGGCAGCATTAACGGTGTTCGGGATCAAGTGTGTCTCAGGGTCGTGCGCCTCCCCGATCTCGCCGTGCGGATCTGCGCCGGCCGCATTGAAGTACCGCAGCACGACGTATTCCAATCCGTACGCGCGAGCGCTCGCCTTGATCACCTGTTCGGCCGCGAGCTTCGACCAGCCATAGGGGGAAACGGGCTGCTGCGGAGCGTCCTCGGCTATCGGCAACCGCTCGGGTAGGCCATAGGTGGCGCAGGAACTGGAGAATACGATCCTGCGGACATTCTCGGCGCGCATCGCCGTCAACAGGGCAGCGGTGCCCTGTACGTTGGTGTCGAAGTAAGGGAGGGGATCGAGCACCGACTCGTGCACGTACGCGAGGCCGGCGAAGTGAAGCACTGCGTCGGGCCGGTGGCGTGCGAGCACGGCCCGCAGGCGGGTGACGTCCCCCACGTGCCCGCGTTCGAGCGGGCCCCACTTGACGGCCCACGCGTGGCCACGAGAGAGGTCGTCGTAAGCAACGGGAGTGATCCCGGCCTGCGAGAGCGCTTTGCAGGCATGGCTGCCGATGTATCCGGCGCCACCAGTGACGAGTGCTGTCTTCATCGGCTTGCGCCTGTTCGCATCGGAACCTCAGCCATGCTGCTTTTCGAAGTATGCGATCGTCTCGCGCAAGCCGTCGGCCAGTTCGACTTTCGGCGCCCAGCCCAATACCTCGCGAGCCAGCGTGATGTCGGGGCAACGTTGCACCGGGTCGTCGGCGGGAAGGGGGTGGAACACGAGCTTCGACTTCGAGCCGGTCAGCTTCAGCACCAGCTCGGCCAACTCCAGCATAGAGAACTCGCCCGGATTGCCGAGGTTGATTGGGCCGGTGATCTCCGGTGCCGTCTGCATCAGACCTATGAGCGCGCCGATCAGATCGTCGACGTAGCAGAACGATCGCGTTTGCGACCCGTCGCCGTAGATCGTAATGTCCTGGCCGCGCAAGGCTTGAACGATGAAATTGCTGACGACACGGCCGTCATTGGGCTGCATGCGAGGGCCATAGGTGTTGAAGATGCGGGCGACCTTAATCTCCAGCCGATGCTGCCGGTAATAGTCGAAGAACAAGGTCTCCGCACAGCGCTTGCCTTCGTCGTAGCACGAGCGCGGACCCAGGGGGTTGACGTTGCCCCAATAGGTCTCCGGCTGCGGATGGACTCGAGGGTCCCCGTAGACCTCGCTGGTGGAGGCCTGCAGAATTCGTGCCTTGGTGCGCTTGGCCAAGCCAAGCATGTTGATTGCCCCGTGCACGCTGGTCTTGGTCGTCTGCACGGGGTCTCGCTGGTAATGGATCGGCGAAGCCGGGCACGCGAGATTGTAGATCTGCTGCACCTCCACATACAGCGGAAACGTCACGTCGTGGCGGAGCATCTCGAACCGTGGATGCGAGAGCAGATGCAGGATATTGGGGCGGGATCCGGTGTAGAAGTTGTCGACGCAAAGAACATCGTCCCCCTGCTCGATCAACCGATCGCAGAGATGAGACCCGAGGAATCCCGCGCCGCCGGTAACCAGCACCATCATTGTCGTTCACCTCGAGTCGAGGGACTACTCACCAATCGGATAGAGGGGGCTGATGAAGCGTTGGTACGCAGACGGCCTCTTCTCACGCGTAGGTCTCGGCCTGAGCGAAGGGGGTGCCCTTCGCGTCCTTCGCAGACACCACGGGCGCACCCTGCAACGGCCAGTCGATCGCCAGGTCGGGGTCGTTCCAGGCGACGGTGCGCTCGTGCTCTGGCATCCAGTAGTCCGTGGTCTTGTACAGGAAGTCGGCGTGCTCCGAGACCACCAGAAACCCGTGCGCAAAGCCGGGCGGGATCCACAGCATGCGCTTGTTCTCTGCGGACAGCCGCACGCCCTCCCACTTGCCGAAAGTCGGTGACGAGCGCCGCAGATCCACTACGACGTCGAAGACTTCGCCGAGGGTGACTCGCACCAGCTTGCCCTGCGGCTGCTTGATCTGGTAGTGCATCCCCCGCAACACGTTCTTCGCCGAGCGCGAGTTATTGTCCTGCACAAAGCTCGCGTGTATGCCCGCAGCCTCGAAGGCTCGTGCATTCCAGCTCTCGTAGAAGAAACCACGACTGTCGCCGAACACCTTGGGCTCGATGATCAACACGCCCGGCAGGCTTGTCTCCAGCACGTTCATTTCAGTCTGACGCAAGCCTCGACAGACACGTCTGCGCACTCCCCGTTCACTTGTTCCAAGTCCTCCTTGTCCACCGCGGTGAAGACATGCTCTTCGCTAGAACACCTTTTCGGACAGCACCCGCAGCAGGTACTGGCCATAGCCGCTGTTCGATAGCGGGGCGGCCAATGCCTCCAACTCGGCAGCGCTGATGTATCCCATCCGGAAGGCAATCTCCTCCGGACACGCAACCTTCAACCCCTGCCGCTCCTCGATAGTCTGGATGAAGCTGGACGCTTCCAACAGGGATCCGTGCGTGCCCGTATCGAGCCAGGCGTACCCGCGCCCGAGGGTGGTCACTTCCAGCGTTCCCATCTCCAGGTAGCGCCGGTTCACGTCAGTGATCTCCAGTTCCCCGCGTGCCGACGGCTTGAGCGAAGCCGCGATATCCGCCACTTGGCTGTCATAGAAATACAGGCCGGTGACGGCGTAGTTGGATTTGGGCTGCTTCGGTTTCTCCTCGATGGATGTCGCTCGCCCATCGACATCGAAGGCCACGACGCCGTACCGCTCCGGGTCGTTCACCCGATATGCGAAAACCGTAGCGCCCGCGGTCTTTGCGACAGCCCGCTGCAGGAGTGGGGCCAGATCGTGCCCATAGAAGATGTTGTCTCCGAGTACCAGGCAGCATGCACTCGAACCGATGAAGCTGCGGCCGATGAGGAATGCCTGTGCAAGACCCTCGGGGGCGGGCTGCACGGCATAGGAAAGGCTGATGCCCCAGCGCGCGCCATCGCCCAGCAGTTGCTCGAACCGCGGCGTGTCCTGGGGTGTGGAGATGACGAGGATGTCGCGGATGCCGGCGAGCATCAGGACGCTCAGAGGGTAATACACCATGGGCTTGTCGTAGATCGGCAGGAGCTGCTTCGATACGACGTGCGTGACCGGATACAGCCGGGTGCCGGACCCGCCGGCGAGGATGATGCCTTTCATGCTGTGCGTCAGTTCGAGCTCAAGTACTCCGGCGCAAGGCGGCCCTCTCCCGGCGTCGCCGAAACGGCGCACCGGTGCCGATCTGCGCCCAGGTCGCTACAGTAGGTCAGCAGGTGACAAATCTGGTCAGGCGAGTCAGCCCGTCCACCCGCAGGCCCGCATAGATATGTTCACTCAGCAGACAATTGCGTCCGGCTTGCAGCGATGCCCAGACTCCCGCCCGCTGAGCCAGCTGCTGATTGGAGGAATGGCCCCTTTCTCATGCGGCACGATCCTAGTTTTGCCAGGATCTCGTGTCAATCGCCGTTCCCTCGAGCTCACGAGCGCATAAGGAGGCCTGGTCGCCCGCAGCGCCATCACCGTTCAGTCCCGGTACGGCTATGCGCCGGCACTACGCCATCGCTCCGGTACTCCGGCACCCACACCGCAAGCCCCGCTCTCACTTCGTCGTCGGTGCGCACGCCACCGCGCTGGAGCCACTCCAGTAGCCGAGGCAACCAGCCGGGCGCAATGTTCCGCGCGCGTGCCACACGCAGCTTCGGGTGCGGCGTGGCGAGCGTCTGCTCGTCGTCGGCCAGCACTTCCTCGTACAGTTTCTCGCCTGGGCGCAGACCGGTGAACGCAATCCTGATCTCGCTCTCGGCGTACCCGGACAGTCGGATCATATCGCGCGCGAGGTCGACGATGCGCACCGGTTCGCCCATGTCCAGCACGAAGATCTCGCCGCCCCGGCCCATCGCGCCAGCCTGCAGCACCAGTTGGGCCGCCTCGGGAATGGACATGAAGTAGCGCGTGATCTCCGGGTGTGTCACCGTCACCGGCCCACCGGCAGCGATCTGCTCCCGGAACTTCGGGATCACACTGCCGGCGCTGCCCAGCACGTTGCCGAAGCGGACCATCACGTAGCGGGTGCCGGACTCCTTCTGCAGAGCCTGGCAGATCATCTCGGCCAGACGCTTGCTCGCGCCCATGACGTTGACCGGGTTGACCGCCTTGTCGGTGGAGATGAGCACGAACTCCTCCACTCCGCCCTTGGCGGCCGCAGCAGCGAGGACATACGTACCGAGCACGTTGTTCTGCAGTGCTTCCCAGCTGTTCACCTCCTCCATCAGGGGCACGTGCTTGTATGCAGCCGCGTGGAACACCACCTTCGGCTGATAGTCCCGCAGGATCTGCTCGACTCGAGCACCGTTGCGGACATCGCCAACCGCGCACACGATGTGCACGTCAGGGTAGCTGGCACGGAACTCCTGCTCCATACGATACAGCGCGAACTCCGACAGCTCGAACAGGATCAGGCGCGATGGACCGAATCGGGCGATCTGCCGGCACAGTTCGGAGCCGATCGAACCCCCCGCACCCGTGACTATCACCGGTCTGCCCGAGAGCAGGCTCGAAAGCCCGGCGTTGTCGAGCACCACGGGATCGCGGCCGAGCAGATCGTCGAGCTCCACCTCACGCAGCTGCGAGACGGTCACCTTGCCGGACACGATGTCGTCGAACGAGGGAACCGTCATGACCTTGAGGCCGGCCTCCGACGCCAGGTGCAGGGCGTGCCGACGCACGGAGTGGGACGCCGAGGGCATGGCAATGATGGCGTGCTCCACTTGCAGATCGGCGGCCACGCGCGCCAGATCTGCAAGCTTCCCGCGTACTGGGACGCCGTGGATTTGACGGCCCTGCTTGCGCTCGGCGTCATCCAGCAGCCCCACCACGCGCCAGGTGCGCTTGGCGGATAAGTCTCGAATCAACGCATCGGCGGCATCACCCGCGCCGAGCACCAGGACGGGTATCGTCTCGATCTTCGCCAGGCTGGCGATCCGTCCCTCTTTCGAGGCCCTGTACAGGAGGCGACTGCCACCCATCATGACCAGCAGCAACAGTGGATCGAGCAGAAACACCGAGCGGGGAACCGGGCCCGCCATGCGCAGCAGAACCAGCAGTGCCGGCACTGTGAGCGTGCCGATTGCCACTGCCACGACGATCTGGCGCAGGTCATGCAAGCTGGCATAGCGCCAGATCCCGCGATACAGCCCGAAGCCCCAGAAAACGAGTGCTTGGACGAATACCACCGCGGGCAGTGTCTGGACCATCACTGCGGCGTACTCGGTTGGCAGTTCGAGGTTCAGCCGTAGCCAGAACGCCGCCGTCCACGCCACTGCCGAGGCGAGCATATCGTGCAGCATTGCCAGTGCTGTGCGGGGATTGACGCGTAGCACCTTAGGCCTCCTGGCGGGCGCGCCAGCGCCGGTCGATCGCAACCATGGCCGCGGCATACACGACAGCCAGCGCACCCAGTACCGCGGGCTGCCCCGCAACGCTGAGGCGAAGCGTGAGCAACGCCGCAGCGGCACCGACGAGCATCAGGGCGTACTCGAACAGCACCGTGCGCCGGTGGCTCCACCCCATCAGGACCAGCCGCTGATAGTAGTGGCTGCGGTGCGCCTGCCAGAGCCTCTCTCGCCGCAAGGCGCGCCGGAACAGCGTCACACTCGCATCGACGATGAAGGGGGCGAAGACCACAAGCGGAAACCACAGCGGCCACAGCCCCCGGCCCCACCCCAGCACGCCGACAGCCGCAGCGAGAAAGCCGAGTGGGATGGAGCCCGCATCGCCCATGAATACCCGCGCCGGCGGGAAGTTGAACAGCAGGAAGCCCAAGACACTGCCGGCTACCGCCAGGCTGGAGGCCGCGACCATGGTGTCGCCGCCCTGCCAAGCCCCCAGGCCATAGGCTGCGAAGCCGATGACCCCCATCCCGCCCGCCAAGCCGTCCATGCCGTCCATGAAGTTATACAGGTTGGTGATCCAGCCGGTAGCCAATGTGAGCAGGACCAGCCCCATCGGCGGCAAGCCCGGCACGGCAAGAACCAGAAACGCGGCCGCGACGATCAGATGAGCCAAAAGCCGCAACCAGGCAGGCAGACTGCGCCAGTCATCCACAAGAGAGACTGCGGCAAGCCCCAGTGTACCGAGCAAGAGCGTTGCCGTGCCCGGAACGAGCAACCCGAGCGCGACACAGATACCTGCCACAATCCCTAAGCCGCCAGTGCGAGGCACAGGCCGGTCGTGCAGCGACCGCTCGTTAGGATGATCCAGAAAGAGTTTTCCGACGGCTGTCGTGAGGAGCAGACCGACCACCAGCGCACTCACCCCGAACGCAAGCAAACCGGACGCTATCACCCGCTGCCTCGCATCACGGCGCGGGCTGGGGGAACCGGCCGGCAGAGGTCGAGATTCGGCGCAGGGACGATTGCCTCCACAGTGCGAAGATCCGAAAGGAGCGCGCTCATTCTACGCGCGTCCCCTCGCCCCGACCAAACCGCTGTCGGCCTGAGAACGGAACCACAGCGCCGTTTCCGCCAAACCCTGGTCGACGGTGAAGGGCGGCGTCCAGCCAAGCTCGCGCCGGATGAGTGCGCTGTCGATCTGCAGTGAGTCCGTCAGGCGTGCAAGCGCGTCCCTTCTGCGCAGTATCCCGCCAGCAAGCTTGAGCCACCCGACCGGTATGGACATCAGCCGCGGCCGAGTACCGAGCGCGCGCCCGAGCCTGCGCACCAAGTCGGGCGTCGACAGATCTTCCCCATCGCTGACCAGGAAGGTCCGGTTTGCTGCTGCCGGATGCCCCAAACAAAGACGGATCGCATCGACCAGGTTGCCGAGGTGGAGGAGGCTGCGGCGGTTATCGATCGCGCCCAGGGGCAGCGGCACGCCGCGGGCGATAGCCTGCATCAACGCCCGGAAGTTGGCCTTCACCCCGGGGCCATAGATCAGCGGCGGGCGCAGGATAACCCACTGCAGTCCTGTTTGCTGCCCGACCTCGGCGAGGGCCCGCTCCGCCTCCCATTTCGAGATGGCATAGGCGTCCTCCGGATGCGGGGTATCGGCTTCGGCGAAAGGGTGCACGGTGCGCTCGCCGTTCACTTTCACGGACGACAGGAACACCAGCCGCTTCACCCCGGCGCCCGCGGCCGCGACCGCTAGTTGGCGCGTACCGTGAACGTTGACCCCGCGATACTCGGCCAGTGGGTTGGCCACCGCCTGCCGCATCATGTGAACCCGAGCGGCGAGGTGCACCACGACGTCGACCCCTTCGAGCGCTTCGCGCCAATCGGTGCGAGGGCCGATGTCACCAACGGTGACGTCGTCGGCAACGGGCAGTACTGGCGCGCCATGCAGTACGCGCCGGACGGCCAACCCTTGCTGCCCCAGGTGTTCGCACAACGCGCTGCCGACGAAACCGGTAGCACCGGTGACCAGGACCTTCACCCGCCTCCCCGCCCGCTTGGGTCGAGGGGTAAGGAGTCCGGCGCTTGCTCACCGAGGCACGCCCGGTACAGTGCCAGCGTTTCGGCAACCACATGCTCGACGGAAAACTCCGCCACGGCGCGTTCCCGACTGCGCCGCCCCATACGGCCCCGCAGCTGCCTATCCTGGATCAACCGGCGCAAAGCCGCAGCCAGCGCTTCGCTGTCGCGCGCCGGCACGAGCAGGCCATTGTCGTTGTCATCCACCACCTCGCGACACCCGGGAACGTCGCAGGTGACGATCGCTCGCGCGCTGGCAGCGGCCTCGATCAGGGATTTCGGCAGCCCCTCCCCGTAAGAGGGTAAGCAGACCAGGTTGCACTGCCGGAACACCTCTGCCAAATCCTCGCGCCAGCCCCAGTACTCGACCATCCCCAGCGCCGCCCACTGCTCGAGCTGCGCGGCCGGAACGGAGGCGGGGTTCTCGGGATCCGGGTCGCCGACCAGCACGAACCTAGCCGCAACGCCCTCCTCTCGCAACCTGCGCGCCGCGTCGATGAACTCGCAGACACCCTTGTCGCGCAACATGCGGGCAGGCAGCACCACCAGTGGCGTCCCGTCCGGCTCGGGCTGTGCTGGGAAGCGTGCCAGGTCCACCCCAGAGCCGCGGATCACGGAGATGTGGCTGGCCTGCACCATCCCGCCCTGCGTGAAGAGCGCACGGTCGTCCGGGTTCTGGACGATCAAGCGGCAGTTCGGCGCGTCGAGCAGCAGGTGGAAGGCCGCCCGGATCGCAGGACGCAGCGCCCTGGCCTTCAGGTCGCTCGACGAAAACACATAGCCCAGCCCGGCAAGCGCGTTGATTACAGCCGGGACACCGGCGATACGCGCCGCAAGCGATCCGTACAAGACCGGCTTGAGCGCAACGTGGTGCACGATAGTCGGACGCACGCGCCGGTAGACGCCGACGATCTGCGACAAAGGGCCAAGCTCGCGCAACGGGTTCAGGTTGCGGCGAGACAGGTCGAGCGGGACCAACTCGAGTCCTGCGGCACGGATCTGCGTGCCGTGCCCCCGCACTCGCGTCGCCACTGTCACGTCGAAGCCGGCTTCCCGGGCGGCAACTGCGAGGGCCAATCGGTGCGAGCAGAAGTACCAGTCTTCGGTCACCAGGTACAGCAGCCGGGCCCGCCCGCTCATGCCGGTTCACCAAACCAACGCGCAAGCCAGGCCTGCAGCATCAGCACGACTCACAGCGGGCGCTGCCACTTATGGTCGCCGGACTGGTGCTCGATCCACTTGCGGCGGATCTGCGCCCGATCAACCGGATCAAGAAGCCTCTGGCGCTGCAAGCTGCGCTCGTCCAACAGGACGTCTGTCCATTCCCGCAACGGTCCCTGCACGATCCCCTGTCTACTTGAAAGCCTCCTTCCATTGTCCGTACTGTGGTCGTATCTCAAGAACGCTCGCGAGGGGTCATGTTCCGCGCTGCGCATTGAGTCAACCATGCCGCAAGCATCGGCGCAGTCCTCTGAATGCAATAGCGCTCTTCCACAATTCGGCGACCCACCTTTCCCATGTCCCGTCTCATCCCTGCATCATTCACCAGCACCCTCAGATAGCTCTCCCATTCCGCTTCCGAAGTTGCGAGAAAACCGTTATCCCCATGCGCTACGATATCCCTGTTAATGCCCACGGGCGAGGCCACCACCGGCTTGCCACACGCCATGTACTGGATCAGTTTGTACCCGCATTTGCCACGCTCCCAAGGACTGTCGTCCAGGGGCATGATGCCAATGTCGAATCGACTGACCTGTGCCACCTCAGTCTCTTCGGACCACTCCTTGTACTGCACCAGGCCATTAGGTAGTGCACCCCCCTTTGCTCCCACCACGACAATCCGAACGTTCATCTCTCCGGCAATGTGCTGCAGCACGCCTGCAACCCGTTCCAGATATCTCACCGTGGACGGCGAGCCGATCCACCCGATGGTCACCGGCTCGCTCGCGTCGCGTGGAGCGGCCGTGGGGGGCGGGTAGCGGTCGAGATCAATGACTGTGGGCAGGTACTCCACTCTTGCCGCCCCGGCGCTGCGCGCACGCTCCACCAGGTAGTAGTTTCCTGCCGTGACCAACGCCGCGTGTTGCATGACATGGTCTATCTTCTTTACTAACAACCGGCGAACCAGCGCACGTGGATGCGTGTCGTAGGTATGAAAGACGGCGTCATCGTAATCGACGGCGTACGGTGTCTTCAAGAGCCGCAACATACGCTCTCCCCAGGCCGGCAAGAACGGAAACAACTCCTTTTCGATCCATACGAGATCGTAGCGAGACGATCCAGTCAATTGCAGCACACGCCGCCAATAAGCCTTGAGAACAATCCACCGGGATCTGCCTTCTCCTGCATAGAGGCGCTCTAGATATGCCTCCGGCAGCAGAGGAGACACAGAGATCTGAAAATTCCGAGAACTGAGAAATGGAACGTACTGAAGAGAGCGCACCCTGCTGCTCGCTCCCATGCGGCCGTATCGGGTGAGCATTAGCACGCGCATATCAGGTGCTATGGCCGCCCTCATGCACAGGCGCGGGGCTCCCGCTAAACAACACTCCGCATGCGTTCAGCGCTGACACGACACCCCCACCCTAGACATGGCGGCGCCCCGTCCTAAGATCGCTTAAGAAACTCTTCACTCCATTCGAATAGCGATGATATCGGAGAAGAAGCAGCTCCCAAATTCCAGCGAATAGCCCCTCCCATGAGCTTTCTCTCAAAGAGATGCGGGATTCCAAATGCGATATCTTTTCTGAGATCTGCCGCAGGGCCAACCGATCTACAGCACATTCTTTCGGCGCGGATAGCCTAGTTGAAAGGTCTTTGTACTTGACTACGTTGGCGGCGAGATCTCTTCTCTGTGACGTTTCTATCTTGGCGGCAAGCCCCTTCTTGATTGCTCCAATTTGATTCATGTCATGCTGGCGATACTTTATGAGGTGTTCGTCGATGGCCTTCAACCCACGGACAGCGGAAATCGTGAGTGCAATCCACTCGTCGTGTACCCACTGGGAGCAGGGAATAGGAAGGATCAAGCCCTTCAGATCCGCGCGGAATGCCATGGTGGCCCCTGTTACGACGTTATGCCTTAACAGGACTGAGAATCCGCGGCCCTGCGCAACTCTCGCCCGCTCCCGATATGAGAAATGTACTGCGCTCCACAAGTCATACCCAAGTGGGAGCAGGTTCTCGTCGGTGATTTCCGCATTGGTAAATACGCAACCGACCAGTGGATCCTCCCGAAAAGCAGCCTCAATACAAGCCAGCTTTGCCTCTTCCCATACGTCATCTTGGTCCGCCAGCACAACAATATCGCCCGTGCATCGGGAAATCGCGGCCTCAAAATTCTTTACCGTGCCCAAGTTGCTCTGGTGAACACAGACGCTGACAGGGAACGGTGCGAGACTCGCGAATTTCTTGGCAATACTGACGGTCGCGTCGGTTGATGCGTCGTCACACACCACCATTTCGTCCGGCTGGCGCACCTGCGCGGTGATGCTGTCGAGTTGCTGCTGCAGGTAGCGCGAACCGTTATACGTGCATAGCGCAATTGAAATGCGTGTTGGCACTTGACTAGCTGCAACGCCC
>DAIQQA010000129.1:0-14542 GCA_036787045.1 Burkholderiales bacterium
ACCGGCCTGTCACGCCGGGGGTCGCGGGTTCGAGTCCCGTCCACTCCGCCAGCTTCCCAAAAGGGCGAACGCAAGTTCGCCTTTTTGTTTTCCGGCCCTCGAGGTGGTTGGTTTGCGCGCCGGCGAGCTCCAGCTCGGGCCGAACGCCCGACGCGCAGCTGTGTCCATTACGTATCAGCCTGACAGAGCCTGAACATGTTCGATTTCGTCAAGAACCGCCGCCTCGTCGTCGGCGGGATCGTTGCTCTGATTTGCATCCCATTCGCCTTCTTCGGGATCGACTTCTACTTCCGCGGAGGCGATGCCGTCGATCAGGTCGCCTCGGTCGCGGGAACCAACATCAGCGGACGCGAGTACAACGAGGCGTTGCGGCAGCGCCAGGAGCAGTTGCGCCAGGCCATGCGTGGGCAGGTCGATCCGGCGATGCTGGACAGCCCTGAAGTGCGCAATGCCGTGCTCGACCAGCTGGTGAACGCGCGGGTGATGTACGCGGCCGCGTTGAAGTCTGGCATAACGGTGACCGCTGCGGAGTTGCATACGGTGATCTCCGAGATTCCGGCCTTCCGTGAGAACGGCGGCACGGGCAACTTCTCGCGGGCGCTGTACGAGTCTGCGCTGCGCAGCCAGGGCATGTCGGAACAGGCATTCGAGGCATCGCTGCGCAAGGACCTGATCATGAACCGCGCCCGGCAGAGCGTGGCCACGACGGCATTCGTTCCCACGTCCGTGATGGATCGGCTGTACCGGCTGCGGGCACAAGAGCGCCAAGTGAGCCAGCTCGTGCTGGCGCCGCAACAGTTCACGGCCAAGGTCCGGATCGAGCCGGATGCGGTCAAGGCCTACTACGAGGCCAATCAGGCTCAGTTCCAGATCCCGGAGAAGGTGCGCGTCCAGTACACGATCCTGTCGTTGGAACGGGTGCAGCGGCAGGTGCAAGTGACGCCGGACCAGATCAAGCAGTACTACGAGGAACGGCGCGCCCAGTTCGAAAAGCCGGAAGAGCGGCGTGCCAGCCATATCCTCGTCACCTTGCCTGCTGGCGCTACGCCAGAGCAGAAGACCCAGGCCCGCGAGAAGGCCGACAGGCTGCTGGCTGACGCGAAGCGCTCGCCGAAGGGCTTCGCCGAGCTGGCGAAAAAGAGCTCCGAGGATCCGGGCTCGGCGATGGAAGGGGGCGATCTGGGATTCTTCTCGCGCGGCAAGATGGTCAAACCCTTCGACGACGCAGTGTTCGGCATGCAAGTGGGCGAGATCACCGGGCCGGTCGAGTCCCAGTTCGGGTTCCACATCATCAAGCTCGACGCCATCAAGCCGGCCGAAGGCCCGAAGTTCGAGGCTGTCGAGGCGGAGGTCGCAGAGGAGTTGCGCAAGGCGGAGGCGGGCCGGCGCTTCGCCGAAGCAGCCGAGAGCTTCAGCAATCTGGTCTACGAGCAGCCCGACAGCCTGCAACCGGCCGTGGACGCCCTCGGGCTGGAGCTGCAGACCAGCGGCTGGGTGACGCGCGCGGGCGGCGCGGACAACCCGCTGCTCAACAACGACAAGTTCTTGCAGGCCCTGTTCTCTGACGACGCCTTGAAGCACGAGCGCAATACCGAGGCCGTCGAGATCGCGCCCAACATGCTGGTCTCGGCGCGCGTCGTCGAGCATGAGCCGGCGACGTCGCGGTCCTTCGAGAACGTGCGGGCAGAGATCGTCAGCCGCCTGACCAACGATAAAGCGGTCGAGCTGGCGAAGCAGGAAGGCGAAGCGCTGCTGGCGCAGCTCAAGAGGGGCGAGTCGACTGGCGACGCGTGGTCTGCGCCGCAAATGGTGACGCGCGAGCGCCGGGGCGGGCTGCACCCCGAAGGCGCGCAGGCCGTATTCAGCGTCGAGACGAGCAAGCTTCCCGCCTATGCCGGGCTTGCCGCCCCGGACGGCCGCTACGTCATCTACCGCATCAGCCGGGTGGCCGATGTCGAGACGGTCGATGCCGAGGCGCGCAAAGCGCTCGCGCGACAGTTGGAGCAGGTTGCTGGAGTGGAGTCGGACGCTGCTCGGCTGAGCAGCCTCAAGCAGCGCACCGACGTCAAGGTCAATCCGAAGGCGATCGAGAAGTCGAGTTGAGGGTTCTCAACGCGACCTCTCACCACGAAGGCACGAAGACACGAAGAAAACCAAGAAGACCAAGAAGACGAGAATAGCGTCCGGTTGGTCCGGATGATATCGGGCGTACACACCCGTCGTCCGAGGCAACTCGACTGGTTTTCTGGCTGGATCCCGTTCTTGCCTTCTTCGCCAGCGGCAGGCTTGCCCTTGAAGTGGTGGCTGGTCGTCGCGCCGGATGGCGCCCCGGCCATATTCTGATCTTCTTCGTGCCTTCGTGTCTTCGTGGTGAGCGGTTGCTCGAGGGGCCTTAGTCCAGGCTGCTGGTGAACGCCGCGATATTGAACCCGGCATCCACGTGGATTACCTCTCCCGTGATGCCGCTGGCCAGGTCGCTGCACAGAAAGGCTGCGGTGTTGCCCACCTCCGCGGTAGTGACGTTGCGACGCAGCGGCGCGACCCTCTCGTTGTAGGACAGAATCTTCCCGAAGCTGCCGATCCCGGCAGCCGCCAGGGTCTTGATCGGCCCTGCGGAGATGGCGTTGACCCGGATACCCTTGGGACCGAGGCTGAAGGCCATGTAGCGCACGTTCGCTTCTAGGCTTGCTTTAGCCAGCCCCATCACGTTGTAGTTGGGCATCGCGCGTTCCGCTCCGAGGTAGCTCAGCGTCACCAGTGCAGCCTGGCGGCCCTGCATCATGGGCAGTCCAGCCTTTGCCAGCGCCGAGAAGCTGTAGCTGCTGATGTCGTGCGCGGTGCGGAACGCCTCGCGCGTGACCGTCTCGAGGTAATCGCCGGCCAGCGCCTCGCGGGGCGCGAAAGCGACCGAGTGGACGATGCCGTCCAGGCCGGTCCAGCGCTTGCCCAGATCTGAGAACAGTGCATCGATCTCCCGGTCGCTCGTTACGTCGCAGGCGAACACCGCGTCGGTGTCGAACTCGCCTGCCAAGGCGAGGACGCGGTCCTTGACCGCCTCGCCTTGGTAGGTGAAGGCCAGCTGTGCGCCCTCGCGGCGCATCGCCTTGGCGATGCCGTAGGCGATGGAGCGGTTGCTCAGCATGCCGGTTATGAGGATGTTCTTGTCCTGCATGAAGCCCATGGCTTTTCTCCGCGGCAGAGTCGGCAGCGTGGTCCTGCGCGCCGGCCGCAATTATAGCCGAGCCCTCCTGCACGGTCCGGCCGGTGCGCGATGAAGCCGCTGCGGCGTTTCGGGTAGACTCTGGCTGCCATGTCCATCCCCGCCGGCTGCGCCGCTCTCATCGCTTCGCTGTTGCTGCTGAACGGCTGCGGCTCCCCGTGGAACAACCCGTATCCGAGCACCGAGCGCGGCTCGAATACCCTCTACACCTCGTTCTCGGAGCGCCCCAAGCACCTCGACCCGGTCCAGTCCTACTCCGAAAACGAGTACGTCCTGATCGGGAACATCTACATGCCGCCGCTGCAGTATCACTATCTCAAGCGGCCCTACGAGCTGGTCCCCTACGCGGCGGCGCAGATGCCTCAGCCGCGTTATTTCGACAAGGACGACCGGCAGCTGCCCGACACCGCGCCCGCCTCGCAGATCGCCTACACGGTCTACGACATCCACATCCGCTCCGGCCTGGCCTACCAGCCCCATCCGGCCTTCGCGCGCGATTCGACTGGCCAGCCCAGATACCTGACTCTGTCGGCGCGGGATCTGCACGATGTGCGCAGCCTTAGTGACTTCGCGGAGACCGGCACGCGCGAGCTCAGTGCGGCCGACTTCGTCTACCAGATCAAACGGCTCGCGCATCCGCGCCTGCACTCCCCGATTTTCGGGTTGATGAGCCAGTACATTGTCGGGCTCAAGGACTACGCCGAGCGGTTACAGGCGGCGGCCGGCAAGACACCTCAGGAGGCCTGGCTCGATTTGAACCAGGACGAGATCAGCGGGGTCAGCGTGGTGGATCGCTACACCTACCGGATCCGCATCGAGGGGAAGTATCCGCAGTTCCTCTATTGGCTGGCGATGCCGTTTTTTGCGCCTATCCCGGTGGAGGCCGACCGCTTCTATGCGCAGCCGGGAATGGCGGAGAAGAACCTCAACTTCGACTGGTACCCGGTGGGCACCGGGCCGTACATGCTCACGGTGCACAACCCCAACCGGCAAATGGTGCTGGAGCGCAACCCAAATTTCCCCGCCGAGCTGTACCCTTCGGAGGGCGAGCCGGAGGATGCGAGCGCTGGACTGCTGGAGGACGCAGGGCGTCCCATACCGCTTATCGACCGGATCGTGTTCTCGCTGGAGAAGGAGAGCATCCCGTACTGGAACAAGTTCCTGCAGGGCTACTACGATGCATCGGGGATCACCTCCGACACCTTCGACCAGGTGATTCGGGTGAGCGGAAGCGGCGATGCCCAGCTCACCCCCGGCATGGAGGCGCAGGGGATCCGGCTGCAGACCTCGGTGGCCACCAGCATCATGTATATGGGCTTCAACATGCTCGACCCGGTCGTGGGCGGGCAGTCGGAGCGTGCACGCAAGCTCCGGCAGGCCATCTCCATCGCGATAGATCAGGAGGAGTTCATCTCCATCTTCCTCAACGGCAGAGGCATCGCGGGACAGGGACCCATTCCGCCCGGGATCTTCGGCTATCTGGGGGGTGAAGCCGGAGTCAACCGCTACACCTACGACTGGGTCGACGGCCAGCCGCGCCGCAAGCCGATCGAATTCGCGAAAAAGCTGCTGGCCGAGGCCGGCTACCCCAACGGCATCGACACCCAGACGGGCAAGCCGCTCATCATCTACTTCGACAGCACGATGAGCGGGGTGGGTGCGAAGGCGCGCACGGACTGGCTGATCAAGCAGTTCCACAAGATCAACCTGCAGCTGGTGATGCGCAGCACCGACTACAACCGCTTCCAGGAGAAGATGCGCAAGGGCACCGAGCAGCTCTACTACTGGGGCTGGAATGCGGACTACCCCGACCCGGAGAACTTCATGTTCCTGTTCTATGGGCCCCAGAGCAAAGTGAAGCACAGCGGCGAGAACGCCTCCAACTACGCCAACCCGGAGTTCGACCGGCTGTTCGAGCGCATGCGGGAGATGGACAACTCTCTCGAGCGGCAGGCCATCGTGAACCAGATGCTCGAGATCCTCCGGCACGATGCGCCGTGGGTCTGGGGCTTCCACCCGAAGGACTTCGCGCTGGCGCACCAGTGGGTGCACAACCGCAAGCCCAACAAGATGGCGCATAACAGCCTCAAATATCAGCGTATCGACCCGGCATTGCGCGAGCGCTTGCGCGACCAGTGGAATCATCCAGTGCTCTGGCCCGTGGCCCTCCTGCTGGTGGTGCTCGTGCTGCTGCTCCTTCCGGCCATCGCGGTCTACCGCAGGCGCGAGCGGGCCGCCGCCCTGATGCCGGCGGCGCAGGGACGGTAGGAGCCAGGCGCGTGGTCCACTATCTGATCCGGCGGGTGCTGTACGCGCTTCCGATCCTGATCGGCGTCAACCTCATCACCTTCGCGCTGTTCTTCTTCATCAACACCCCGGACGACATCGCGCGCATGCAGCTCGGGCAGAAGCGTGTCACGCCCGAAGCCATCGAGCGCTGGAAACAGGAGCGGGGCTACGACAAGCCCCTGCTCATCAACAGCGAGGCGCCCGGCGTGAGCAAGCTCACCGATACCGTTTTCTTCGACAAATCGGTGAGCCTGTTCTGGTTCGACTTCGGCCGCGCCGAAGACGGGCGCGACATCGGCAACGAGATCCGCACGCGCATGGGGCCGAGCCTGGCCATTGCGGTGCCCAGCTTCGTGGTGGGGCTGGCCTGCTATATCACTTTCGCGCTCCTGCTGGCGTTCTTCCGGGCCACCTATGTCGATTTCGTCGGCGTCGTGCTGTGTGTGGCCGCCATGTCGATCTCGGGGCTGTTCTACATCATCGGCGGGCAGTATCTGGTGAGCAAGCTGTGGAACCTCGTCCCCATCTCGGGCTACGCCAGCGGCATCGACGGCTGGAAGTTCGTGATCCTCCCGGTGCTGATCGCGCTGGTGGCCAACATCGGCGAGCGCGGGCGCTGGTACCGTACCATCTTTCTGGAAGAGATCAACAAGGACTACGTGCGCACCGCGCGGGCGAAAGGGCTGTCCGAAGCCCGCGTCCTGTTCCGTCACGTCCTCCACAACGCCCTCATTCCGATTCTCACCGGTGTGGTGGTGGCAATCCCGTCGCTGTTCATCGGCAGTCTGGTGACCGAGTCGTTCTTCGGTATTCCCGGGCTGGGCAGCTACACCATCGATGCGATCGAAGCGCAGGACTTCTCGGTGGTGCGCGCCATGGTGTTCCTCGGGTCCGTGCTCTACATCATCGGGCTGATCCTGACCGACATCTCCTATACCGTCGCCGATCCTCGCATTCGACTGCAGTGAGAAGCGCTTTCGACTCTGACGATGGAACTTCTTATTCAATGTTATCCGCGCGCAGGCGGGGATTCAGGAGGGCCTCAGCAGCCTGGGATCCCGCCTCCGCGGGAACGACATCGCAACACCCAATCGGCCCCTCTCTACCAGCAGTAGAGCCCTAGATGCCGTTCAAGCCCGTCATCCTCTGGACCGATGCGCTGGTCTTCCTGCTGGTCGCAGCCGTCATCGCGTTCGGCTGGTACGTGACCCGCCACGAGCACCTGATGGCGCCCTGGCGGAAGGTCATCCGCAGGCGCTACGGGATGTGCTCGCTGGTGGTGCTGGTGCCGTTCATTGTGGTGGGGCTGCTCGATTCGTTTCACTATCGGCCGCGCCTTGACGCGGCTCCTGGCGCAGGGGGTTCCAGCTACTCGGTCGAGGTCCTGAGCGTGTTCGATATGATCGCCGCGCCGCTCCGGACCAAGACTGAGCGCACTTACTCCGCACCGCTGGCCGCCTATGCCTACGCCAAAGAGAACGTGATGCTCCCCGACGGTAGCCAGACGCGCGAGTTTCCTCGCCTGACGCAAGGCGGCGCGCATCTGCAGGACCCCGCCAGCGAGCTGCTTCCCGACGTGTTGCGGCGTGCACTTGCAGGCGTCGGGCTCGCCGCGGCGGCCTGGATCGTGCTCACCATGCTGGTAGCCGCGTGGCTGGCGCAGCGGCAGGACCGCGCCTTCGGGACGGTGCTCAGCGCGATCGTGCACGGCCAAACCGAAGTGCCGTGGCGCGCCATGCTGGCAACCACAGGGATGCTCCTGCTGGTGGCCGGCCCGGTTCTGGTGCTGAGCGGTTACTACCACGTGCTGGGCACGGACAAGGTCGGGCAGGACGTCCTGTATCAGACCCTGAAGAGCATACGCACGGGCCTGGTGATCGGCACGCTCACGACACTGGTCATGCTGCCCTTTGCGCTGCTGCTGGGGATCATGGCCGGTTACTTCCGCGGCTGGGTGGACGACATCATCCAGTACGTCTACACGACGCTGAACTCCATCCCCGGTGTGCTGCTGATCGTCGCATCGGTGCTGATCATTCAGGTCCTGATGGACCGGCATGCGGACGCGTTCGAGACCGTCAGCGAGCGCGCCGATCTGCGTCTGCTGGCGCTGTGCCTGATCCTCGGCATCACGAGCTGGACGGGCCTGTGCCGGCTGCTGCGAGGCGAGGCGCTCAAGCTGCGGGAGCTCGAGTACGTCCAGGCGGCGCAGGCGTTCGGCGTGTCGGACTGGGGGATCATTACGCGCCATCTGCTGCCCAACGTCATGCACATCGTCCTGATCGCAGTGGTGATGGACTTCAGCGGGCTGGTTCTCGCGGAGGCGGTGCTGTCCTACGTGGGCGTGGGCGTGGATCCGTCCATGATCAGCTTCGGCACCATGATCAACAACGCCCGCCTGGAGCTGGCGCGGGAGCCCATCGTCTGGTGGTCGCTGGCGGCTGCCTTCGTGTTCATGTTCGCGCTGGTGTTGTCGGCGAACCTGTTCGCGGATGCAGTCCGGGATGCCTTCGATCCGCGCATCCGGACCGGCTGGGGCCTCCCGCGGTTGCGTGCCGCCGTGGCTGCGCGGTGATGGCTATGCCGGGCCCACGCGACGCTCCTCTGCTCCAGGTCGATAACCTCTCGACCTGGCTCGACACCGGGCACGGGGTGCTGCGGGTGGTCGACCGCGTCTCCTTCGACATCGCGCGCGGCGAGACGTTTGCGCTGGTGGGAGAGTCGGGCTGCGGCAAATCCATGACCGCGCTGTCGCTCATGCGACTGCTGCCCGACGTCGGCCAGGTGGTGCACGGGCGGGCGGTGCTGGATGGAACCGACCTGATGGCGTTGTCGGAGCTGGCCATGCGCAGCGTGCGCGGCCGGCGCGTGGCCATGATCTTCCAGGAGCCGGCGTTGAGCCTGAACCCGGTGATGCCGGTGGGCGCGCAGATCGAGGAGGTCCTGGCGCGGCACACGGACCTGCGAGGCAAAGCAGCGCTTCGCCGCGCCCGCGAGCTGCTCGACTGGGTCGGCATCCCGGACGCGGCCCGTCACGTCGACCACTACCCGTTTCAGATGTCCGGCGGCATGAAGCAGCGCGTGATGATCGCGGTCGCGCTCGCCTGTGATCCCGGCCTGCTCATCGCCGACGAGCCCACCACTGCGCTCGACGTCACCATCCAGGCCCAGGTGCTGGAGGTGCTGCGGCGGTTGCAGCGCGAGAGCCACATGTCGATCCTGCTCATTACGCACGACCTGGGCGTGGTGTCCGAGATGGCGCACCGCGTCGCCGTCATGTACGCGGGCGAGATCGTGGAGGTCGCGCCCCGCGAGCAGTTCTTCGGTGCGCCGGCGCATCCTTATTCGGCCAAGCTATTCGAAGCCTTGCCCGGCGTGGCCGGGCGCGACCGGCCGCTCGCCGTGATCCCGGGCACCGTGCCGCCGCTCGACCGTGCTTTCGCCGGCTGCCGGTTCGCTGACCGCTGCGACCGGGCTTGGTCGCTATGCCGTCAGCGGGTGCCACCGATGATCGACCTGGGGGGCGGACAGCAGGTGCGATGTCACCTGTACGCCGCTGATAGCGGCGTCAGGCGAGAGGCGAGAGGCGATAGGCGAGAGGGGGGCGTGGGCGATGTTGCACCGTCAGCCCTTGTCGCCGAGGTGACCTCGGCGCCGCTACTGCAGGTCGACGACCTGAAGGTCTATTTCCCGATCCGCAAGGGCCTGTTCAAGCGCGTCGTGGGCCACGTGAAGGCGGTAGACGGGGTCTCGCTGGAGATCCCCTCGCATCGGACCGTGGCGCTGGTGGGTGAATCGGGGTGCGGGAAGACCACGGTGGGCAAGGGGATCCTGCAGCTCGTGCCGACGACGGCCGGCTGCGTGACCTTCGAGGGAAAGAACCTGTGTGCGTTGTCGCCGGCGACCCTGCGCCCCTGGCGCCGCGACTTCCAGATCATCTTCCAGGATCCCTACCACTCGCTCAATCCGCGCATGCGCGTCATGGAGATCGTGGAGGAGGGTATGGCGGCACTGGGCGTGGGCGCAAACCACGCGCAGCGCCAGGCGCGCGTGGATGCGCTGCTCGCGCAGGTCGGCCTGCAGCCGGAGATGAAGCTGCGCTATCCGCACGAGTTCTCCGGCGGGCAGCGCCAGCGCATCGCGATCGCGCGCGCGCTGGCGGTCGAGCCCAAGCTCATCATCTGCGACGAGCCCACCAGCGCACTGGACGTGTCCGTGCAGGCGCAGATCCTCAACCTGCTGAAGGAGCTGCAGCAGACCCTGGGGCTCGCCTACCTGTTCATCACCCATAACATCTCGGTGGTGGAGTTTCTGGCCCACGAGGTCGCGGTGATGTATCTGGGGCGTATCGTGGAAAAGGGTTCGGTCGAGGAGGTGCTGGGCAACCCGCGCCATCCGTACACCCGCGCGCTGCTGTCGGCGGTTCCGGTGGTGGACCGTCAGCTCAAGCGCGAGATCATCCGCCTGCAGGGCGAGCTGCCCTCACCGGCAAACCCACCGGTCGGCTGCCACTTCCACCCGCGCTGTCCCGAGGTCATGCCGATATGCCGCGAGTCTTACCCCGAGGCTACGCAGGCCAGCGCCACTCATCAGGTGCGCTGTCATCTGTGCCGGGCTTGAGGACGATCACCCGCGCGCCATCGCGCGGCGCGGCTTGTCCGCTTGGCGCCAGATGGTCAGGCGCTGGCCGACGCGCAGCCTGTCGCTGCGCAGGCCGTTCCACTTCTTGAGTTGGGACACCGAAGTGCCGTGGCGCCGGGCGATGCTGGAGAGCGTATCGCCTGACTTTACCCGGTAAACCGAACGGCTTTCTTCCGCCGGGGCCTGAAAATCCGGGCTCTTGTAGGTCTCGTCGAGATTGCTGTCGGTGCCCTCGCCCTCGAGCGGGACCAGCAGCATCTGACCGGAGCGCACCTGCTTCCGGGCGGTCAGCCCGTTCACCTCTTTCAGCCGCTGCACGCTGATGTCGAAATCCCGCGCGACCTTGTCCAGCTTCTCGCCTTTCTTCAGCTGGTAGGTTTGCCAGCTCACCAGCGGCTCATCGTTGCTCTCCAGGTTGGCCTGGAACAGATCGGCCTTGTCGACGGGTACGAGCAGCTGGGCGTTGGCGATCGGGGTGATGACCGGGCGCCGATGCCCCGGATTGAGCGAGAGGAACTCCTCCACCGGCATGCCCGCGAGCTTCGCCGCCATAGCCACATCGATGTGCGGTGGAGCCTCCACGATGGTGAAGTAGGGCTGGTTCGGGATGGGTTCCAGCTCGAATCGCAGCAGGCTGGGGTCGGCGATGATGTTCTTCACGGCCTGCAGCTTGGGGAGGTAGTTGCGGGTCTCTTTGGGTAGCTTGAGGCTGAGGTAGTTGGTGGGCTTGCGGCTCTTGCGGTTCTTGGCGATGGCGCGCTGCACGTTACCCTCGCCGCAGTTGTAGGCCGCCAGCGCCAGTTCCCAGTCGCCGAAGCTGTCGTGCAGGAACTGCAGATAGTCGAGCGCGGCTCGGGTGGCCGCGAGCACATCGCGCCGGCCGTCGTACCACCAGGTCTGCTGCAGGCCGTAGTTGCGGCCCGTCGACGGGATGAACTGCCACATCCCCGCCGCCCGCATGTGCGAGTTGGCCGACGGGTTGTAGGCGCTCTCGATCATCGGCAGAAGTGCGATCTCCATCGGCATCCCGCGCTTCTCGACCTCCTCGACGATGTGAAAAAGATAGAGGCGGCTGCGGTCGATCATGCGCCGTACGTAGTCCGGACGGTTCAGGTACCAGGCCTCATGGCGCTGCACCAGGGTGTTGTCGATCTCCTCCATGGCGAAACCGGCGCGGATGCGGTCCCACAGATCGCCTTGGTCGTCTTCAGCCTCCTCCGGGGTCGAGTCGACCAGTTGTTCGCCTGTGTCATCGACCTCGGCTTCGGGGGGCAGATCGGTGCTGACCGGAATGGGCTCCTCCGCGCTCGGCTGCACCGCCGGGGAGGGAGGGGCGTGGACGGTTATCCAGGGAGTGAGCAGGGCGCCGTCGGCGAGTGCTGCGCCTGGGAGTACCAGAGCGGCTGCCGCGAGCCAGCGGGAAAGGATCATTCGCAGTGTCATGTTCGCTTGGTTGGTGGTCGCTGCGACGTCGTAATCCTAGTCCGAGAACATCAGTCAGGTCAAGGACTTATTTCATGATTTTGACACGAATGTCAAAGCTTTTGCACACCTGCTGGCGCATGCAAGAAGCAAGCCCCGGAGGAAGGATTGCACCGATTCGCAGCCGCTGCGCCGTACCGCTGCAGGGACGTCCACTTGCCGGCGGTCAACAAGAAGCGCACGAATGCGTCGTGCGCGGCTTGCCCTTGCCCAAGCGCTGGGACAGGTCGGCGCAGACCTGGGTTGTCCCGATTCCGGCCACGTGAAGCGGACGTGTGTGCCCCGGGGCTTACCCGGGAACAGTCGGCGGCGGCCCGCGCCGAGCAGCGCGTCGCCACAGCACAGCGGGTTTCCCGCATAATTGGCGAAGTGTCCATGGCAGATGCTGGTTGGGAGCTGGCGCCGATGTCAAACCTGATGGACGACCCACTGACGCCCGATTGGTTCGAGACGCCGCTGGGGACGTACTTGCTCGCGGCCGAGCAGGCCTACTTCGACGCGGAAGTCGTGGACGTGTTCGGCTTCAACGCCTTCCAGCTCGGGTTCACCCGTTTCGACTTCCTGCGTGCCAACCGCATGCCGTTCCGCTGCCGGGTGGGGGACAACGGACCGGTGCGCATCCGTGCCGATACGACCCAGCTTCCGATCCTGAGCAACTGCGCGGATCTAGTCCTGATGCCGCATGTGCTGGAGTTCAGCGACAACCCGCACCAGGTGCTGCGCGAGGTGTCGCGTATTCTCATGCCCGAGGGGCACGTGATCGTGGCGGGCTTCAATCCATGGAGCCCATGGGGGCTGCGGCGCTATTTCGGCCGCGATCGCGAGGAGTTCCCCTGGCGCGGGCAGTTCATCGCCCTGCCACGGCTGAAGGACTGGATGGCGCTGCTCGGGATCGAGATTGCCGGCGGGCGCATGTGCTGCTACGTGCCCCCCGTGCGGACCGAGAAGTGGCTGCGACGGGTCGGCTTCCTCGAGGCTGCCGGCGATCGCTGGTGGCCGTTCGGCGGCGGTGTGTATTTTCTGCATGGCGTGAAGCGGGTCCACGGCATGCGCGTCATCACACCGCAGTGGAAGCGCAGCACCGCCAAGAGCAAGAGCCTGGCGCCCGTGCCGCAACGGGTGCGTGAGGATGACCAGCTGGTGGCGCGCAGGCGCGACGACGGGCGCCCGAAACAGTGACCGTCGAGGTCTTCACGGACGGGGCCTGTAAGGGCAATCCAGGCCCCGGAGGGTGGGGCGCGGTCCTGCGTCTGGGTGCGCACGTCAAGGAGTTGCACGGCGGCGAGCCCCATACCACCAACAACCGCATGGAGCTGATCGCCGTAATCCGCGCGCTGGAGGCGCTGACCCGGCCCTGCAAAGTGCGGCTGCACACCGACTCCCAATACGTCCAGAAGGGCATCAGCGCGTGGATCCACGACTGGAAGCGGCGCGGCTGGAAGACGGCGGACAAGAAAGCGGTGAAGAACGTAGATCTGTGGCAGCAGCTCGATGCCCTGCAGGCGCAACACGAGATCGAGTGGATCTGGGTGAAGGGCCATGCCGGGCATCCGGGCAACGAGCGCGCGGACGAGCTGGCCAATCTTGGCGTTGCGCAGGTCGGTCGCGGCACTCTCGTCTAGAACCGTAGACTGCCTCTCACCACGAAGACACGAAGACACGAAGGCACGAAGAATGGCGGGCGTGTGCTGCGGGAGCACTTGCGGCGGAGGCAGCGTCTGAACTCTGGCTGGACCCGAAAGAAGACGCGAACGAGAAGTCTTGCGAACGTGAGGGCAGGGCGACAAAGGGTGACGGAACGCATCACAGCAAGAACAGGGGTGTTCTTCGTGTCTTCGTGCCTTCGTGGTGAGCGGTTCGGAACTGACCGTCAGCAGCGATGACGCGACAAATCGTCCTAGATACCGAAACCACCGGCCTGGAAGTCGCGCAGGGCCACCGCATCATCGAGATCGCGGGGGTGGAGATCGTCAACCGGCGCCTGACGGGCAACCGCTTCCACTGCTACGTCAACCCGGAGAGGGAGATCGACCCGGGCGCGCTGGAAGTACATGGATTGAGCACCGAGTTCCTGCAGGACAAGCCGCGGTTCCGGGAAGTGGCCGTGGAGCTCCTCGAGTTCGTCCGCGGCGCCGAGCTGATCATCCATAACGCGCCATTCGACGTCGGCTTTCTCGACCACGAGCTGCGGCAGATGTACCTGCAGCCCATAGGGGAGCACTGCCCGCAGATCACCGATACGCTGCGCATGGCGCGGGACCTGCACCCCGGGAAGCGCAACGGCCTGGACGCCCTGTGCGAGCGGTACCAGGTGGACAACTCCGCGCGCACGCTGCACGGCGCGCTCCTCGATGCCGAGCTGCTCGCAGAGGTTTATCTGGCCATGACCCGGGGCCAGGAGACGCTCGTCATGGACCTCGCCCCGGCCAGGCGCGGCGCAGGTGAGGTGGAGGTGGACCTCTCCACCATTCAGCTGGTGGTGTTGCCGGCCACGGCAGAGGAACTGGCCGCCCACCAGCAGCAGCTCGACGCCATCGACAAGGCTGCGAAGGCGGGGTGCCTGTGGAAGCGCCTCGAGGCCGCTGCGATTCTTGCTGGCAGCTCGCCAGGCTAACTACGACTACCTCTCACCACGAAGACACGAAGACACGAAGAAAACCTCGATATGTGTTCTTATGTGTTCTGACAAGTCATGAATCTCGGCTCCTCATCGGGGCTGCAGAGCGCAATCCGGAAGCCGGCTGCTATCGAGGGCAGCACCCGACACCCATAGAGTAACCTCCATGTGGGTCGTTCTTCGGTTTTCTTCGTGCCTTCGTGTCTTCGTGGTGAGGGCTAGCCCGGATATTTCACCGGGCCACCCCCGTATTGCTTGCAGATGCACACCAGCAAAAGCTTTCGAGATGATTG
>DAIQQA010000275.1:0-1470 GCA_036787045.1 Burkholderiales bacterium
ACGTTGGAGATGGCATCGAGCTGTCCGCTCTGCATGGCCGCGACTGCCTGGGCGCCCGTGCCCACGCCCACGATCGACACGTCGTCCGGCGTCAGCCCCACAGATGCGAGCAGGTGGTTGACCAGCATGTGTGTACTCGATCCCGGCGCGCTCACACCGACGCGCCAGCCCTTCATATCCTTGGGCCAGGAGTAGCTCGACGCTTTGCTCGCGGCGACACCGAAGGAGATGCCGGGGTTGGTGCCTTGAAGCACGAAGGCCTGCAGCTTCTGCGCCAGCGTCTGCATGACGATGGTGTGCTCGTAGGCGCCGGAGACCACGTCGGCGCTGCCGCCGATAAGCGCCTGCAGCGCCTTCGCGCCGCCTGGGAAATCCTGGATCTCCACGGTCAGTCCCTCGTCCTTGAAGTAGTCCAGACGCTCCGCGACTGTCAGAGGCAGGTAGTACAGCGTGGTCTTGCCACCCACGGCCAGCACCACGTTGGGCTTCTCCAGCGCCGGCGTTGCATCGGTCGATGCCAGCAAGACCATGCCGGCCAGCGCAGCGCAGAGCAATGCCTTCACGCGCACCTCTCCCTTCGTTCAGTTCTTCCCACCTGGATCGAGCCGTCCGTGCCGCTCGAGTGCTTCGCGCAGCGCGCGGATCTCGTCGCGCAGCTGCTTGATGTCCGTCTGCATCTCCCGCCGCAGCGCGATCTCTTCCTGACCGATGAGCCTGGTCACTTCCTCACGCAGATGCCGGATGTCGGTGTGCATCTCGCGCCGCAGGAGCTTCTCGTCCTCGCCGATGAAGAAGGCGGCCACCGACGCGGTCACCATCGACAGCAACGCCAGCCCAATGATGACGATGATCACCGCCAGCACACGCGACGCCGGAGTCGTCGGCACCACATCGCCGTAGCCGACGGTGGCGGCCGTGACGAAGGCGAGCCAGAGCCCCTCCGTATAGCTGCCGATGGTGGGATCGAGCCAGTAGAAGCCCGCTCCCGCGACCAGCATGGCCAGCACCGCGAACCCCAGAATATAGGGCAGCCCGCCGGGCGAGAACAGCGTGCGGATCTCGGCTCCCGCGCGTGCGAGCACCATGCCGACCGTGGCCATGCGCAGCAGCCGCATCCACGCCACCCACTGCGCGCTGTGCCCGGCAACCGCAAGCCCGGAGGCGCACACGATCAGCACATCGAGCCAGTTGCCCAGCAGATAGCGCACCTTCTGGCGGGTGACCGCCAGCATGATCACCAGCTCGGCCGCGAAGCCCAGCAACACCGCCCATTCCAGGACGTGCCCGACTGCGCGAAGGTCCGGCAGGGTTTCGACTTCGGTGAGGTAGAAGCCGAATATCGCGAGCAGGGCGAAGCCGAGCATCACACCATGCAGCCGCTTCTCCCACAGATAGGCGCTGGGGCTGTCATGCGCCGGCACGCCGGCCATGCCCAGCCATTTTCTGTTGAGCTTGAAGCGCTCCAGCATG
>DAIQQA010000275.1:1570-4164 GCA_036787045.1 Burkholderiales bacterium
CAGGACACTGCCGGCGCGTAGCCATGAGCCGGATGCTGCGGGCATGTCTTACTCGCCTGCAACGGTCATGCGGTCGATGAGGATCGACCCGCACTGCCGCGACCCCCGCACCACCACGTCGCGGCCCACGGCCAGGATCCCCTTGAATATGTCCTTGAGGTTGCTCGCGATGGTGATCTCCTGCACGGGGTAGGCGATCTCGCCGTTCTCCACCCAGAACCCGGCAGCACCGCGCGAGTAGTCGCCGGTCACCTGGTTCACGCCCATGCCGAGCAGCTCGGTCACCAGAAGCCCGCGCTCCATCTTGCGCAGCAGCGCCGGAAAGTCCTCGCCCGTGCTGTCCAGGATGAGATTGTGGTTGCCGCCGGCATTGCCGGTGGAGCGCATGCCGAGCTTGCGCGCCGAGTAGCTGCCGAGAAAATAGCCCTGCAACACCCCGTTGCGCACGACGTCGCGGCGCTGCGTACCCACGCCTTCGTCGTCGAAGGGGCTGCTGGCCAGTCCTCGCTTGACATCCGGTATGTCGCGGATCTGCACCTGCGGCGCGAAGATCTGCTGGCCGAGGCTGTCGAGCAGGAAGGAGGCCTTGCGGTACAGGCTGCCTCCGCTGACGGCACCCACGAAGTGACCGAGCAGACCCGATGCCACCGGCGCCTCGAACAGCACCGGCACTTCCATCGTCTCGAGCCGGCGCGCACCCAGCCGGCGCACGCAACGCTCACCGGCCCTGCGCCCGACGTCCTCCACTCCCTCGAGGTCCTCGGCGGCACGCGCCAGGGCATACCAGTCGTCGCGCTGCATCTCGTCGCCCTCGCCGGCGATCACCGAGCACATCAGGCTGTGGCGCGAGCTCGGATAGCCGCCCATGAAGCCCAGCGAATTGGCGTAGATGAAATGCGACTGCTGCGTGGATATCGTCGCTCCTTCCGAGTTGGTGATGCGCCGGTCCACGCCCAAGGCCGCCGCCTCGCAGGCACGCGCCTGCTCGATCGCCTGCTCCACGGGCAGATCCCACGGATGGTAGAGATCGAGATCCGGCACATCGTGCGCGAGCAGGTCGGGATCGGCCAATCCGGCGCAGTCGTCGGCAGCGGTGAAGCGGGCGATGGAGAAGGCCGCCTGCACCGTGTCGCGTACGGCCTGGGGCGAGAAGTCCGACGTGCTGGCGTGGCCGCGCTGCTGGCCGACGTAGACCGTAACGCCCACGCCCTTGTCGCGGTTGTACTCGATGGTCTCGACCTCGCCACGGCGCACCGTTACGTTCTGGCCGAATCCTTCGCTGACTTCGGTTTCTGCTGCAGTAGCGCCGAGGCCGCGGGCGTGGTCGAGCACGTCGGCTGCAATCTTGCGCAACTGGTCGATCGGGTGGGAGAAGGCGCTGCCGGGCACGGCTTAGAGGAACTCGTAGGGTTTCTTGTCAGGGGCGACGCCGCCCATCGGGCCGGCACCGTCGGCTATCATACCAGCTTGACTATGAGCGAAGAACGCAGCGACCCCGGCGGGATCGACCGGCCGGAACCGGTCAGCAAGACGCGCCGCAAGCGCGAGATGCATGCACGCCAGGACCTGGGCGAGGAGCTGGTGCGCCTGAGCGAGGCGCAGCTTTCTGCGATCGTTCTGCCGGAGAAGCTGCTGGACGCCGTGCTGATGGCGAGGCGCATCCAGAAGTTCGGCGGGCTGCGGCGGCAGATGCAGTATATCGGCCGGCTGATGCGCGACGTGGACTCGGCGGCCATCGCGGCGCAGCTGGACGTGTGGAAGGGCCAGTCGCGCGGGGCCACCGCACGCCTGCACGTGCTCGAGCAATGGCGAGATCGGTTGATCGGCAGCGATGACACCGTTGCAGATCTGGCGGCCGCCTACCCCGGTTGCGACGTTCAGCACGTGCGCACATTGGTGCGCAACGCGCGCCGCGAGCAGGTGTCGGGTAAATCGCCAAAGAGCGCACGCGAGCTGTTCCAGGCGTTGAAGGAGATCATCCCCGATGCGGCTGGAACGCGGGTTGAGGACTGACAGACGCGACAGCCTAACGTTCGAAGTCCGAACATACAGTGACGAAACACGATGAGCGATAGCGTGAAGATCGGCCTGGTCTCGATCAGCGACCGGGCATCCTCCGGCGTTTACCGGGACGAGGGCATTCCCGCCCTCGAGGAGTGGTTCCGGCGCGCGCTGGCTACGCCATGGACCACGGTGATGCGCTTGATCCCGGACGAGCAGCCGGTGATCGAGTCGACACTGAAGGAGCTGGTCGACAACGAAGGCTGCCAGCTCGTGCTTACCACCGGCGGCACCGGCCCGTCACCGCGCGACGTCACGCCCGAGGCCACACTGGCGGTCGGCGAGAAGGTCATGCCCGGGTTCGGCGAGCAGATGCGCCAGATCAGCCTGCACTACGTGCCCACTGCGATCCTGTCGCGGCAGGTTGCGGTGATTCGCGGCAAGGCGCTGATCGTGAATCTGCCGGGCCAGCCCAAGTCCATCCGCGAGACCCTGGAGGGCGTCAAGGACGCCGAGGGGAAGACGCTGGTGCACGGCATCTTCGCCGCGGTGCCCTACTGCATCGACCTGATCGGCGGGCCGTACGTCGAGAC
>DAIQQA010000130.1:0-12938 GCA_036787045.1 Burkholderiales bacterium
TTCGAGGACCAGCTCGCCTCGGCGAAGAAGTGCGGCCACATGGGCGGCAAGGTGCTGGTGCCGACGCAGGAAGCCGTGCAGAAGCTCATCGCAGCGCGCCTGGCCGCCGACCTCGTGGGCGTACCGACCCTGCTGTTCGCCCGCACCGACGCCGAGGCCGCCAATCTGGTCACCTCGGATGTCGACGAGAACGACAAGCCCTTCCTAACCGGCGAGCGCACCGCGGAAGGCTTCTTCCGCAGCAACAACGGGCTGGGCCAGGCCATCTCCCGGGGGCTCGCCTACGCGCCCTATGCCGACCTGATCTGGTGCGAGACCGGCAAACCCGACCTGGGCTTCGCTCGCAGCTTCGCCGAGGGGATCCACGCAGTGTTCCCCGACAAGATGCTCGCCTACAATTGCTCGCCATCCTTCAACTGGAAAAAGAACCTCGACGACACCACCATCGCCAAGTTCCAACGCGAGCTGAGCGCGATGGGCTACAAGTTCCAGTTCATCACGCTGGCCGGCTTCCATGCACTGAACTACAGCATGTTCGACCTGGCGCACGGCTACGCGCGCGACAACATGACGGCCTACGTGAAGCTGCAGGAGGCGGAGTTCGCGGCCGAGTCGCGCGGCTACACGGCCACCAAGCACCAGCGCGAGGTGGGCACCGGCTATTTCGATGAGATCACCCAGCTCTGCCAGGGCGGCAAGTCCTCGGTGACGGCGCTGACCGGCTCCACCGAAGCAGAGCAGTTCGCGTAACTGCGCACCAGCATCCAAGCCCGGCCGCCGCAAGCGGCCGGGTTTTTTTGTCCTCGCCTAAGGCGAACCTCGATCGCAGTCGAGAGCAGGCTTGGCGGCCCACTCAGCTTTTTGTGTCAGAATTTTGAGTTTTGAGCACAACAACCACAGAGGAGATCGCCATGTCGCGCGACCAGACCCCGGCGGGCGTGCAGATCCTGGGGCGGATGACGCCCGAGTACGCCCAGATCCTCACCCCGGAAGCGCTGGCCTTCCTGGCAGAGCTGCATCGCACCTTCAACGCGCGGCGGCTCGATCTGCTGGAGCGCCGCGTCGCGCGCCAGAAGGAGCTGGATGCAGGCCAGATGCCGGCTTTCCTGCCTGAGACACAGGCGATCCGCGACGCCGACTGGACGGTCGCGCCGGTGCCGGCCGATCTGCAGGACCGCCGAGTCGAGATCACCGGTCCCACCGATCGCAAGATGGTGATCAACGCGCTGAACTCGGGCGCCAACATGTACATGGCGGACTTCGAGGACTCGAACACGCCGACCTGGGACAACCAGGTGCAGGGTCAGATCAACATGCGCGACGCCGTGCGCCGCTCGATCGACTTCGTGAGCCCCGAGGGCAAGCAGTACAGGCTCAACGACAAGACCGCCACACTCCTGGTGCGCCCGCGCGGCTGGCACCTGGACGAGAAGCACCTGCTGGTGGACGGCAAGCCCATGTCTGGCTCGCTGTTCGACTTCGGCCTGTATTTCTTCCACAACGCAGCCGAGCGCCGCAAGCGCGGCTCGGGAACCTATTTCTACCTGCCCAAGATGGAGAGCCACTTGGAGGCGCGGCTGTGGAACGATGTCTTCGTGCTATCCCAGAACGAGCTCTCCATCCCGCAGGGCACGGTCAAGGCCACCGTCCTGATCGAGACCATCCTCGCCGCGTTCGAGATGGACGAGATCCTCTATGAGCTGCGCAGCCATTCCGCGGGGCTGAACTGCGGGCGCTGGGACTACATCTTCTCCTGCATCAAGAAGCTGCGCAGCAAGCCGGGCTTCATCCTGGCCGACCGCGGGCTCGTCACCATGACCTCGCCCTTCATGCGTGCCTACTCGCTGCAGCTGATCAAGACGTGCCACCGCCGTGGCGCTTTTGCCATGGGCGGCATGGCGGCGCAGATCCCGATCAAGAACGATCCCGCCGCCAACGAGCAGGCCATCGCCAAGGTGCGCGCGGACAAGGAGCGCGAAGCCAACGACGGGCATGACGGCACCTGGGTCGCGCACCCCGGCCTGGTGGCGATCGCCCGGGACGCGTTCGACAAGGTCATGAAGGCTCCGAACCAGATCCAGCGCCAGCGCGACGACGTCGCCGTCAAGGCCGTTGATCTGCTCGACTTCCAGCCCAAGGGACCGATCACCGAGCAGGGCTTGCGCACCAACATCAACATCGGCATCCAGTACATCGGCGCCTGGCTAGCCGGCACGGGCTGCGTGCCGATCTTCAACCTGATGGAGGACGCGGCCACCGCCGAGATCTCGCGCGCGCAGATCTGGCACTGGATCCGCAGCCCGCTGGGCAAGCTCGACGACGGCCGCAAGGTCACCAGGGAGCTGTTCCGGGAACTGGTGCCGCAGGAGCTCGAGCGGGTGCGCGAGATCCTCGGCGAGCAGCAGTATGGCGCCGGCAAGTACGAGGAAGGTGCGAAGATGTTCGAGGAGCTGACCCTGCGCGAGGACTTCGTTGAGTTCCTCACGCTGCCGGCCTACGACTACATCATCGCGCACGAACACCGCTAGGATCGCGCACGCGCGCTCGAACCGAGTGTCCGAGGGGCGTGGCCGAAAAGTGTGACTGAAGCTGTTGACGCCCGCGCCCCCGCCCACGTTATGGGGCACTCGAGCGCCCCAGCGGGCAGGAGCGGCACACATGCCGCGAAGCGTTGGCCGCGAAGCGCGCAGCACGAGCTTTCGCGCGCGGCTGTGGTGCTGTTCAACAAGCCATACGGTGTGGTGTGCCAGTTCAGCGCCCATTCCACGCGGCGGACACTCAAGGACTTCATCGCGATCGCCGACGTCTACCCGGCGGGGCGGCTGGACTGGGACAGCGAGGGGCTGGTGGTGCTTACCGCTGACGGCGGACTGCAGCATCGGATCAGCGATCCGCGCGCGAAAACGGCCAAGATTTACTGGGTGCAGGTGGAGGGAGTTCCGGACGACGCAGCGCTGCAGCGGCTGCGTGAGGGCGTCGACCTCGGCGACTGCGTCACCCTGCCCGCGGACGTGCAACGCATGCCGGAGCCACGCACCCTGTGGCCGCGACACCCGCCGATCCGGGAACGCAGAGCAATCCCCACCGCGTGGCTGGAACTCACCATCCGCGAAGGCAGGAACCGCCAGGTGCGCCGCATGACGGCCGCGGTGGGCCATCCGACGCTGCGCCTGGTCCGCTGGCGAGTAGGCCCCTGGGACCTGGAAGGGCTCCCGCCGGGGGCCTGGCGCAGGGTGCGTGCGGCGGCCCTCGATTAACGCGCGACGATCTCCATCTAGAGCGAATGAGCGACAAAGTAAGCGTCACCGTGGCGGCAGTGATCGAAGTGGACGGCCGGTTTCTCCTGGTGGAGGAAAGCACCGACGACGGCGTGCGACTGAACCAGCCGGCCGGGCATCTGGAGGCGGACGAGTCGATCGTCGCCGGCGCTGCGCGCGAGACGCTGGAGGAAACCGCGCACCAGTTCGTCCCGCGCGCCCTGGTCGGCGTCTACCGCTGGCGCCACCCGGCCAGCGGCGTGGTTTACGTGCGCTTCGCCTTTGCGGGGGATCTGGGTGCGCAGGAAGCCGGCCGGGCGCTGGACGAGGGGATTCTGCGCGCGTTGTGGCTCACCCCCGAGGAACTGCGCGCCCGGAGCGAGCGCCATCGCAGCCCGCTGGTCATGCGCTGCGTGGAGGACTATCTGGCCGGGCGGCGGTATCCGCTCGACCTCCTGGTTCACTACGAGGGTTAGGCACGATGGTCAGGCGAGTGATCGTCGGCATGTCGGGAGGCGTGGACTCCTCGGTCGCCGCCTGGCTGCTCAAGCAGCAGGGCTACGAGGTGGTGGGGCTGTTCATGAAGAACTGGGAGGACGACGACACCGACGAGTACTGCACCTCGCGCGAGGATCTCGTCGACGCCGTGTCGGTGGCCCAGATCCTCGGCATCGAGATCGAGGCGGTGAACTTCTCGGCCGAGTATCGCGAGCGCGTGTTCAGCAACTTCCTGACCGAGTATCAAGCCGGGCGCACTCCGAACCCGGACGTGCTGTGCAACGCCGAGATCAAGTTCAAGGCCTTCCTGGACCACGCCATCGCGCTGGGCGCCGACTGGATCGCCACCGGCCATTACGCGCAGGTGCGCGAGGTGGACGGCCGCTTCGAGCTGCTCAAGGCCGCGGACGCCTCCAAGGACCAGAGCTATTTTCTCTACCGCCTCAATCAGGCGCAGCTGTCGAAGACGCTCTTTCCGCTCGGCCGCTTGCTCAAGCGCGAGGTGCGCGAGCTGGCGCGCAGCCTCGGCCTGCCCAATCATGCTAAGCGCGACAGCACCGGCATCTGTTTCATCGGCGAGCGGCCTTTTCGCGAGTTCCTCATGCGTTACCTGCCGACGGCACCGGGTCCCATGCAGACCCCCGAAGGACGCGTGGTGGGTGAGCACCAGGGGCTGATGTACTACACCATCGGTCAGCGTCACGGCCTGGGCATCGGCGGCCAGGGAGAAGCCTGGTACGTCGCCGACAAGGATCTCGCAGCTAACCGCCTGATCGTGGTGCAGGGGCACGACCATCCCGCCCTCTACAAGCGCAGCCTGGCGGCCGACGAGCTGAGCTGGATCGAAGGCGCACCCCCGGCCTTCCCCCAAAACTATGCAGGCAAGACGCGCTACCGGCAGCCCGACGCGCCCTGCACGCTGACGCAGGTGAGCGGCGAGCGCTGCGAAGTGGAGTTCGCGCAGGTGCAGTGGGCCGTCACCCCGGGCCAGTCGGTGGTCCTGTACGACGACGCCGTGTGCCTGGGCGGTGGGGTGATCGCCTGACCCCCGGCGCAGCGCCGGGCGTGGGGCCGCAGCCCGGGTGCCTACAGGCTGCGGAAGAAACCCCTTCGCGAGCGCCCGCGGGCGTTTTGCGGGGCGCACACGCGCAACAAGTGCTGATCGAGCGTAACCCTACATGGGTCTAGCGGCATAATCGCGGCACAGGTCTTCGTTATTCGACACCCTGGTAAAATCGCTGCGGATCCTGTGATGTCACCGCCCATGCCGCTCACGACGCTCACGGCCCTCTCGCCTCTCGACGGGCGCTATCGCGCCAAAATCGCCCCGCTCGCCGAGTGCTTCAGCGAGTATGCGCTGATCCGTTATCGGGTTCGCGTTGAATTGGAATGGCTCAAGGCCCTCGCCGCAGAGCCCCGAATCGCAGAGGTTGCGCCGTTTCCACCCGCCGTGCTCGCGCAGCTGTCGCGCCTGGTCGCAGAGTTCGGCGAAGCCGATGCCCAGGCCGTCAAGGACATCGAGACGCAGACCAACCACGACGTCAAAGCCATCGAGTACTGGCTGCGCAGCAAGCTGGCAGACACGGGTGCGGGGCTGCAGGTGTCGCAGTTCATCCACTTCGCCTGCACCTCGGAGGACATCAACAACCTTTGTCATGCGTTGATGCTCAAGGACAGCCGCCAAGCGGTGCTGCTGCCCGCACTGGACAGTGTTGCCGACAGGCTGGCAGACCTCGCCCATACCCATGCAGACCTGCCCATGCTCGCGCGGACTCACGGTCAGGCCGCCACGCCCACGACGCTGGGCAAGGAGATGGCGAACTTCGCCTACCGCCTGCGGGGTGCCCGGGCCCGCATCGCCGCAGTGGCATTGACCGGCAAGATCAACGGGGCGGTGGGCAACTACAATGCGCACTTGGCGGCCTATCCGGCGCTGGACTGGGAAGGCGTCGCGCGCCGCCTCGTCGAGAGCCTGGGCCTCACCTTCAACCCGTACACGACGCAGATCGAGCCGCACGACAGCCTGGCAGAGTTGTTCGACGCCTACGCGGCAGGCAACACGGTGCTGCTCGACCTGAACCGCGACATGTGGGGCTACATCTCGCTCGGCTATTTCAGGCAGCGGGCGAAGGAGGGCGAGGTCGGCTCCTCGACCATGCCGCACAAGGTCAACCCCATCGACTTCGAGAACTCCGAGGGCAACGTCGGCATCGCCAACGCGCTGCTGCACCATCTCAGCAGCAAGCTGCCGGTTTCGCGCTGGCAGCGCGACCTGTCCGATTCCACCGCCCTGCGCAACATGGGGGTGGCGCTCGGCCACACGCTGCTTGCATTCGACGCCTGCCTGCGCGGCTTGAGCAAGGTCGAGGCCGCTCCGGCCCGCCTGCAGGCGGACCTGGATACGGCCTGGGAGGTGCTGGCCGAGCCGATCCAGACCGTGATGCGCCGCTGTGGCGTGGCCGATCCGTACGAGCAGCTCAAGGCACTCACCCGCGGCCGCCAGGGCATCACTCGCGAGGCGCTGCACGCATTCATTCGCGACCTTGAAATCCCGGAGGCGGACAAGGCAGCGCTTCTGGCGCTTACGCCTGCCGCCTATCTGGGCCTGGCGGCCGAGCTTGCGCGCCGTATCTGAGCGGCCCAGCGCCTCTTGATAAACCCCCTGCAGTCACCATCTCACGCTTGATTCGGTTTGGACTGGAGAGACCATGGCTGCACATGCAATCGATGTCAGCACCGACAGTTTCGAGCGCGAGGTTATCGAGGCATCCAGGCAAGCTCCCGTGCTGGTGGACTTCTGGGCCCCCTGGTGCGGGCCATGCCGCGTGCTCAAGCCGGTGCTGGAAAAGCTGGCGGCGGAGTATCAGGGCAAGTTCCGCCTCGCCAAGGTCAACTCGGACGAGAACCCGGAGCTGTCGGCGCAGTACGGAGTGCGCAGCATCCCGAGCGTGAAGGCCTTCGTGGACGGCAAGCTGGCCGACGAGTTCCTGGGCGCGCGGCCCGAGTCTGCAGTGCGCGAGTTCATCGAAGGCCTGTTGCCGAGCCCCGCGGATCTGCTGCGCAAGGACGCTATGGACGCGGCAGCACGCGAAGACAGCGACCGTGCGCTCACGCTGCTGGCACAGGCTGCCGAGCTGGACCCGATGAACGATGCGGTGCATGCGGACACGGCCGAGATCCTCCTTGCCCTGGGGCGGATCGCGGAGGCCAAGGCCGCGGCGGGACGTCTGAGCCCGCTGGCGAGCCAGGATCGGCGCATCGGCACGCTGCTGGCACAGCTGCAGTTCGCAGACGGCGCGAATGCCGACCCCTCTGCGCTGGAGGCCCGCATCGCCGGCAAGCCGAACGACCTCGAGGCCCGGCTGCAACTGGCCAAGGCGCTGGTGACGCAGCGACGATACGAGCCAGCCTTGGAGCAGTTGCTGGAGATCATCCGCCGCGACCGCAAGTGGAACGACGAAGCCGGACGCAAGACCATGTTGTCCGTATTCGACGTCCTGGGCGGCCAGGGCGAGCTGGTGTCGAAGTACCGGCGTCAGCTCGCCGCTGCGCTGAACTAGGGACTTCGAGGACCGCAAAGGCGCAGAGGCGCAAAGGGACCGCAAAGGGGCTTCCTCCAGGCGTCTTCGAGGAAAGAGCCTCGGAGCCACGCGATGAGGGGCACGGCAGCACGTGTTGCCAGTCGCCCCGTTGATCTCACCGTCCAGCCACGAACACCACACGAGACCGCGTGGGAGCACTTTGCGCTCCCTTTGCGCCTTTGCGGTCCGCGGCTGCAGTAGGCTTTAGTTGGCGCGGGAGCCCTGGGCGCGCAGCTTGTGCCGCGCCACCTCGATGATCCCCGGCGAGATCGACAGGATGATGATCCCGAGGATGACTAGCGAAAGGTTATTCTTCACCAGCGGCAGATTGCCGAAGAAGTACCCCGCGTACGTCAGCAGCACCACCCACAGCACGGCGCCTGCGATGTTGAACAGCAGGAATTGCCCGTAGTCCATGCGCCCGATTCCGGCTACGAACGGCGCATAAGTGCGCACAATCGGCAGGAAGCGGGCGATGACGATGGTGCGCCCGCCGTACCTCTCGAAGTAAGCGTGGGTCTTCTCGACGTAGGCCTTCTTGAAGAACCACGAGTCCTCGAATCTGAATACCTTCGGCCCGAGGTAGTGGCCAATCGCGTAGTTCAGCGAGTCGCCGACCACCGCTGCCAGCGTCAGGAGCACTACCAGCAGGTGCACGTTGAGCGACCCTGCGCCGGCGATGGTCCCCGCCACGAACAGCAGCGAGTCGCCCGGGAGAAACGGCGTGACGACCAACCCCGTCTCGCAGAACACGATTACAAACAGGATCGCGTAGACCCACCCGCCGTAGCTGCTTACCAGCTCGAGCAGATGCCGGTCGAGGTGGACGATCAGGTCGATGAAGCCGTGGATCAGCTCCATTACGGCCTCAATCCGATGACCGCAAAGGCGCAACGGCTGCGCAAAGGAAACCTCAGACACATTGGCAAAGACAGACGCCCGCGACGTCAAGATGGTTGGTCAGTACGATCGGCCGAATCGATAGCCCTCGCCCGACGCATGTTGGGTTTTTCTTCGCGAGCCCTTTGCGCCTTTGCGGTCCTCGCAGTAAGGCTCTAGACAACTGCTTCCTGCTTGGGACGCTCGGGCTTGATCAGATCCTCGCGTGTGACCCTGAGGTAGATGAGCAGCGGGCTCGCCACCAGCACCGACGAGTAGATCCCGAACAGGATGCCGATGGTGAGCGCCAGGGCGAAATAGAACAGGGCGTCACCCCCGAACAGCAGAATGGAGGTCACCATCATCTGGGTACTGCCGTGGGTGATGATAGTCCGGGACATGGTGCGGGTGATGGCGCTGTTGATCACCTCGTGCAGGGTGGCCTTGCGCATCTTGCGCACGTTCTCGCGAATGCGGTCGAACACGATCACCGACTCGTTCACCGAGTAGCCCAGCACCGCCAGCACCGCCGCCAGCACCGGGACCGAGAACTCCCACTGGAAGAAGGCGAAGAACCCCAGGATGATGATCACGTCGTGGAGGTTGGCAATGATGGCTGCCAGCCCGAACTTCCACTCGAAGCGCAGCCACAGGTACAGCACGATGCCGGCCGACACCAGCAGCAGGGCGATGGCGCCGTTCTCGACCAGTTCCTTGCCCACCTGGGAGCCCACGAAGTCCACGCGCAGCAGCTCCACGGATGGATCTTCCGCGCGCAGCGCCTCCATCACCTTCTCGCTGAGCTGGGCGCCGGTGACATCCGGGCGCACGGGAAGCCGGATCAGTGCATTGTCCGAGCTGCCGAAGTTCTGCACCGTCGCGTCGCCCAGGCCGATCTTCTCCACCGTGGCACGGACCGCATTGACGTCGGCAGTGTGTCCGTAGGACAGCTCCATGACCGTACCGCCGGTGAACTCCACGCCCAGATGCAGCCCGCGCGTGATGAGAAAGAACACCGACAGGAGAAACACGAGCAACGAGATGATGTTGAACACCATCGCGTGCTTCATGAAGTCGATGTCTTTGCGGATGCGGAAGAATTCCATGGTCCGGGTCTCGCCAGCGATTTGGAGGGGTCAGGCCGGCCTGGGCGCCCGCTTGCTCCAGTCCACGTTGCCGATCGGCAGCCGGTCGAGCTTGCGGCGGCCGCCGAAAGTCAGGTTCACGATAGCCCGGGACACCAGCACCGCGCTGAACATCGAGGTGAGGATACCCAGGCAGTGCACCACCGCGAACCCCCGCACCGGGCCGGTGCCGAACATGAACAGTGCGATGCCGGCGATGAGCGTGGTGATGTTGGAGTCTAGGATGGTGGCCCAGGCACGCTCGTAACCGGCGTGGATGGCCGCCTGCGGCGTGGTGCCACCGCGCAGCTCCTCGCGGACGCGCTCGTTGATCAGCACGTTCGCGTCGATCGCCATGCCCAGGGTGAGCGCGATCGCCGCGATACCGGGAAGAGTCAGGGTCGCCTGCAGCATCGACAGCAGCGCCACCAGCAGCATCAGGTTAACTGCCAGGGCGATTACTGAGACCACGCCGAACAGGCTGTAGTACACGATGATGAACAGCGACAGGGCGGCGAAGCCGATCCAGGTGGCATGGAAGCCGCGCCTGATATTCTCCGCCCCCAGGCTGGGCCCCACCGTGCGCTCCTCCACGATCTCCATGGGCGCGGCCAGGGCCCCGGCACGCAGCAGCAGCGCCACTTCGCGCGCCTCGGTGGTCGTCATGCGGCCGCTGATCTGCACGCGGCCGCCGCCGATCTCCTGACGGATGACCGGCGCGGTCACCACTTCGCCCTTGCCCTTCTCGACCAGCACCATGGCCATGCGCTTGCCCACGTTCTCGCGGGTCAGCTGCTGGAAGATGCGCGCACCTGTGCCGTCGAGTGTGATGTGCACGGCGGGCTCGCCGGTCTGGTTGTCGAACCCCGGTTGCGCGTCGGAGATGCGGTCGCCGGTCAGCACGACCTGGCGCTTGAGCATGATCGGCTGGCCGCCGCGCTCGTAGAGCAGCTCGGACCCGAAGGGAACCTGTCCCTGCATCGCCGCCTGCAGGGAGGCCGGGTCGTTGCGTTCCTCGTCGACCATGCGCACCTCGAGCGTGGCGGTGCGGCCGAGGATGCGTTTGGCGTCGGCTGTGTTCTGCACGCCTGGCAGCTGGACGACGATGCGATCGGCGCCGGCCTGTTGGACGATCGGTTCCGCCACACCCAGCTCGTTCACCCGGTTGCGCAGCGTGGTCAGGTTCTGCTGGATGGCAAACTCCTGGATGCGTTTCTCGGCTGCCGGCCGCAGGGCACCGCTCAGCAGATACTCGCCGCTGCGCTCCTCGGCGCGCAGCACCAGGTCCGGGAAGTTGCTCTCGATGATGGACTGGGCCTTGTCCCGGTTGGCGCTCTGCCTGAACCGCACCACGATCTGCTGGCCCTCGCGGCTGATGCCGCTGGTGCGGGCCTCGTCCTCGCCGCGCAGCGTGCTGCGGATTCCGGCTGCGGCGCTGTCCAGGGACTTGGTGATGGCGCCCTTCATGTCGACCTGGAGCAGGAAGTGCACGCCCCCGCGCAAGTCCAGACCGAGGTACATCGGCTTCGCGCCGATTGCCGCGAGCCAGCGCGGCGAGTTGGAAATGAGGTTGAGGGCTACCGTGTAGTCCTCACCGAGCGCGCGCTCGATGACGTCCTTGGCTTTGAGCTGAGTGTCGGTGTCGGCGAAGCGCACCTTGACGCTGCTCTCGTCGACAAAGCTCGCCTCGAGCGCGACGCCGGCCTGCTTGAGCGCGTCCTCGGCGCGGGCGCGCAGTGCATCATCGATCTTGGCCGACGGCCGGGCCGCCGAGATCTGCACCGCAGGCGACTCTCCGAACAGGTTGGGCAGCGCGAAGAGGGCCCCGCCCAGGACGATCACACCGATCAGAAGGTAGAGCCAGAGTGGATAGCGATTCATAGTGATGCGGGCGAGAGGGCAGAGGCGCGAGGGGACAGGCGCGCCAGCCTTGTGCCTTCTGTGGCCAGCGCTTGTTCCTGGCCGTCAGCCGGCATTCTTCACCGACCCCTTCGGCAGCAGCGTCTGGACCGACTGCTTCTGCACTGTGATCTCCACATTGGGGGCGATCTCGAGCTTCACATAGCTGTCGCCGACGTTGGTCACCTTCCCCAGAGTGCCGCCCGCGGTGACCACCTCGTCACCCTTCTGCAATGCGCCCAGCATGTTCCTGTGCTCCTTGGCGCGCTTCATCTGCGGGCGCAGCAGCAGGAAGTACAGCAGCACGAACATGAGGATGAGGGGCAGCAGACCCATCAGGTCCATTCCCCCCGCGCCACCCGGCGCCGTCTGGGCAAAGGCAGAACTGATCATGGCAACCTCTCCTCCTCTTGCCGACGCGAGTCGTTTGCCGGCGGTGTGCACTGGCGCGGCGCACGGGAACACGCGACCGCCGTCCGCCAGCGGAAAAGCGCGAAGTTTAGCACTTATTTCCGGCCGCTCCGGCCTGCTGCCGGTGGAAGGCGTCTGCGAAAGCATCCAGTTCGCCGCAAGCGATAGCCGCGCGCAGGGCGGCCATCAGCTCCTGGTAGTAGTGCAGGTTATGTATGGTGTTCAGGCGCGAGCCCAGCATCTCATTGACCCGCTGCAGATGGTGCAGATACGCGCGGGTGAAGTGCCGGCAGGCGTAGCAGGCGCAGTCCGGGTCGACGGGCTGGGGGTCGTCGCGATAACGGCTGTTGCGCAGCTTGACGGTGCCGAAGCGGGTGAACAGCCAGCCGTTGCGCGCGTTGCGCGTGGGCAGCACGCAGTCGAACAGGTCGATGCCGGCCTGGACGGCGGTCACGATGTCTGCCGGGGTGCCCACCCCCATCAGGTAGCGCGCATGCTGCGCCGGGAGTCGCGGCGCGACGTGGCGCAGGATGCGCAGCATCTCCTGCTTCGGCTCGCCGACGGACAGACCGCCGATGGCATAGCCGTCGAACCCGATGCGCAGCAGTTCGCGCAGCGACTCGTCGCGCAGGATCTCGTACATGCCGCCCTGCACGATGCCGAACAGCGCGTTGGGGTTGCCCTCGTGCGCGCGCCGGCTGCGCTCCGCCCAGCGCAGGCTGAGGCGCATGGACTCTGCGGCCTGGCGCTCGTCGGCAGGATACGGGGTGCACTCGTCGAAGACCATTGCCACGTCGCTGTCGAGCACGCGCTGGATGCGCATGGACTCCTCCGGTGAGAGGAAGCGTCGATCGCCGTTCACCGGTGACTGGAACTGCACGCCCTCTTCGCTGATCCTGCGCAGCGGCCCGAGGCTGAATACCTGGAAGCCGCCCGAGTCGGTCAGGATCGGACCGTCCCAGCCCATGAAGCGGTGCAGGCCGGCATGGCGCTCGATTACGTCGAGGCCGGGCCGCAGCCACAAGTGAAAAGTGTTCGATAGCACGATCTGCGCACCTGCTTCGCGTAGATCGGCGGGGCTGACGGCCTTGACCGCGCCGTAAGTGCCCACCGGCATGAAGGCCGGGGTCTCGACCCCGCCGTGGGTCAGACTCAGGCGCCCTGTGCGAGCCTGCCCGTCCGTGGCAAGAAGCTGGAACCGCATCGCTCACACCACCTGTGCAACATCGGTCGGCCCGGCTCGGTCGATGAGCCCTGCTTGGTCGATACGCCCGGTTCGGTCGATAAGC
>DAIQQA010000130.1:13038-14438 GCA_036787045.1 Burkholderiales bacterium
GCCCGGTTCGGTCGATAAGCACGGCGTCGCCGTAGCTGAAGAAGCGATAGCGTTGCTCCACGGCGTGGCGGTAAGCGCGCAGGATGAGCTCGAGACCGGCGAAGGCGGCCACGAGCATGAGCAGGCTAGAGCGCGGCAGGTGGAAGTTGGTGAGCAGCCGCTCCACCACTTGGAAGCGATATCCGGGCGTGACGAACAACCGGGTCTCTCCGCTGCCAGCAGCAAGCCGGCCGCCGGCCGCGGCCGACTCCAGGGCCCGCAGGCTGGTGGTACCCACCGCTACGACGCGTCCGCCGCCGGCGCGCGCCCGCTCGATGGCCGCCACCGTCTCGGCTGGAACCGTATACCGCTCGCTGTGCATGACATGCTCCTCGATGCGCGCGCTGCGCACCGGCTGGAAAGTGCCGGCGCCGACGTGTAGCGTGACGAATGCAAGCGTGATTCCCCGCGCCCGCAGCTGCCCCAGCATGGCCTCGTCGAAGTGCAGACCCGCGGTCGGCGCCGCCACCGCTCCCGGCGTGCGCGCGTAGACGGTCTGATAGCGTTGCTCGTCCTCGCCTTGCACCGCCCGCTCGATATATGGCGGCAACGGCAACTCACCGTGCGCCTCGAGGACGGACAGCACGTCGGGCCCTCCCAGGAACTCCAGCCGGTACAGCTCGCCCTGGCGCTCCAGGACGCATGCCTCGATTTCACCGCTGAATCTGAGGACGGAACCTGGCCGCGGCGCATGACTTGCGCGCAGCAGCGCCAGCACGTGGTGAGCGTCCAGCACGCGCTCGACCAGCATCTCCACTTTTCCGCCACTGCGCTTGTGACCGAACAGGCGCGCCTTGATCACGCGCGTATCGTTGAACACCAGCACGTCCTGCGGTGACAGCAGACCACCCAGGTCGCGAAAGCGTTGATCCGCCATCGCGCCCGTGGTTGCGTCGAGGGTCAGCAGGCGGCTGTCGCCGCGCTGCGCCGGTGGATGCTGTGCGATCAGCTCGGCCGGCAGGTCGAAATCGAAGGCGTCGAGCTGCATGGCCGGCATTATAGGTGGCGCCGGCAGAGGGACTCGAACCCTCAGAATGTTGCGACCGGCGCGGTTCCACCTGGGGATCGTGGTGCCGGGAGAGGGACTCGAACCCTCACGATGTCGCCACCGGCGGATTTTGAGTCCGCTGCGTCTACCAGTTCCGCCATCCCGGCAGGGTGAGGCAGGGGTGCGATTATCCGCAAAAGCGCCAGGCACGGCAACGCAGCATGGTGGTCCTCTGCCCGGTCCGCGTACCTCTGTTATCGTCCCGGAACACCAACCCAACCTCTCCCGCCGATGCAAAGCCAGCTCCCTGCCCTCGCGCTGATCGCCGCCCTGAGCGCCGCCTGCCCGACAGTTGGAGCCGCCGGCGGGGAAG
>DAIQQA010000276.1:0-4123 GCA_036787045.1 Burkholderiales bacterium
CGCCGTCGGAGGTCTGCGAGCTGTTGCCCGCCGTCACGCTGCCCTTGGCGGCGAAGGCCGGCCGCAGTTTCCCAAGCGCTTCCAACGAAGTGTCGGCACGCGGGCCCTCGTCGGCGGTTACCGTCCGGGTGACGTGCTTGACCTCGTCGGCTGCGAGGTCGGGCACTTTCTCGTCGATCGTATAGGGCGCCATTTCGTCCCTGAACTCGCCGCTCTGGGTGCCGGCGACCGCCTTGCGATGGCTCTCCAGCGCGAACTGGTCCTGCGCCTCGCGCGAGACGTTCCACTGCTGGGCGACCTTCTCCGCAGTGATACCCATGCCGTAGCCGATGCTGATGTTCTCGTCGCGGTCGAAGATGTGCTCGCTGAACGAGATCTTGTTTCCGCCCATCGGAATCATGCTCATGCTCTCGGTGCCGGCGGCGATCATCACGTCGGCCTCACCGAGCCGGACACGATCCGCTGCCATGGAGACGGCCTGCAGACCGGAGGAGCAGAACCGGTTGACCGTCACGCCCGCCACGGTGTCAGGCAGGCCCGCCAGCAGCAGCGCGACCCGCGCGACATTCATCCCCTGCTCTCCCTCCGGAATCGCGCAGCCCGCGATCACGTCGTCGATCGCCTTGGGGTCGAGCGACGGCACTTCCGCCAATGCGGCCTTCAGCACATGGACCAGCAGGTCGTCCGGGCGGACGTTGCGGAACATGCCGCGCGGTGCTTTGCCTACCGGCGAGCGCTTCGCGGCGACGATGTATGCCTCCTGTATCTGCTTACTCATACTTGACCCTCAAAATCTGAACCACGGAGGACACGATGGACACGGAGGAAGCCCGATAGCGCACTGAGAGGTACGCGGATGCGGACACGGCACCCGTTGTCGACCACGGGGACTGCCACACGTTGCGAGAGTAGGTCGATGCGCATCCGCCAGGCACCCACACATCCGACACGGCCGCCACAATGCAACCCTGGTTTCCTCCGTGTCCATCGTGTCCTCCGTGGTTCAAATCAGTTCCTGAGCGGCTTGCCAGTCTTTAACGTGTGCTCGATTCGCGCCTGGGTCTTTTCAGTCGCGAGCAACTCCATGAAGCACTGGCGCTCCAGCTCGAGGAGCCACTGCTCGTCGACCAAGCTGCCGGCCTCGACGTCGCCGCCGCACATGACATAGGCGATCTTGCTCGCCACCAGGAAATCGTGCTCCGAGATGTACTGGCCGGCGAGCATGTTGGCCAGGTGAGCCTTGATCGTCGCGATCGCGCTGCGGCCGGCCACCGGGATCTGGCGAGCGCGCAGCGGCGGCCGATAGCCCGCATCGGAAAGCGCCACCACCTCGGACTTGGCGACGTGCAGCAGCTCGAGCCGGTTCATCACGATGCGATCAGTGGGCTTGAGGTAGCTCATCTCGCGCGCCTGCTCTGCGGAGCGTGCCACCTCGGCCATCGCCACATTCTGAAAGTACTGCCTCAGGAAGGGGAACACGTCGCCGCCTTTGGCGTCCTGCGCAGCGCGCAGTGCGAGTTCCTTGCAGCCGCCGCCTGCGGGCAGCAGACCTACCCCGGCCTCGACCAGTCCGATGTAGCTCTCCAGCGCCGCGACGGCACGCGCCGAGTGCATGATGAGCTCGCAGCCGCCGCCCAGCGCCATGCCCTCCACTGCCGCTACCGTCGGAACCATCGCGTACTTCCAGGCCTGGGTCGTCGCCTGGAACTGCGCCACCACACCCTCGATCTTCTCCAGCCGGCCAGCCATGAGCGCATCGGCGACGTTGAGCTTGCGCGCCGCCTTCAGCACCATCGACTCCGCCTCGCGCCGGAAGCCCTTCATCATCTTGGCGAACCCGGAGGGCTTCTGGTCCGACTTCGGTTTCGCGGACGGCCCCTGCAGGTTCGCGCCGAGCGAGAACGGCGGCTCGGTCTGCCAGATGATCAGGCCCCTGAAGCCACGCTCGGCCTCGTCGATGGCCTGGCCGATGCCGTCGAGCACGTCCTCGCCGATCGTATGCATCTTGCTCTTGAAGCTGAGCACGCCGATGTCGTCGCCGGTGGTCCACATGCGCACGGCGTCGGTTTCGAACACGGTTCGACCGTACTCGGTGCTCTCCCCCACCAGGCGGTCGGGGAACGGCTGACGCCGGTACACGGGCAGGGTCGGTCTCGGCTGCAGGCTTTTGGCGGCCGGACTGTAGGACCCGCCCGCTTCATGCACGCCCATGCGTCCCGGATCCAGCGCCCAGGGCGGCAGCGGCACCGGCGCCATGCTGCGGCCGGCCCCGATGTCCTCCTGGATCCATCCGGCCATGCGCGCCCAACCTGCCGCCTGCCAGATTTCGAAAGGCCCCTGGTTCCAGCCGAAGCCCCAGCGCACGGCGAGATCCAGGTCGCGCGCGTTGTCGGCGATCTCCGCAAGATGGTAGGCGCAGTAGTGCAGCATGTCGCGGAATGCTGCCCAAAGGAACCTCGCCTGCGGATGCGTGCTTTCGCGCAGCTTCTGGAAGCGCTCGGCAACGTCTCTGGCCTTGAGGATCTCGACCACACCCGCGTCGGCTTCGCCGGCGGAGAGCCGGTAGGCCAGTGTGGCAAGGTCCAGCACCTGGATCTCTTTGCCCACCTTGCGATACACCCCGCGTCCGGTCTTCTGGCCCAGCGCCTTCTGCTCTAGAAGACTTCGGTACCAGTCCGGCACCTCGAAGTGCTTGTGCCAGGGATCACCGGGGAGCCCGGTCTTCATGGTGTCGACCACGTGCGCCAGCGTGTCAAGCCCAACGACGTCCGCGGTGCGGTAGGTCGCGCTCTTTGGCCGCCCGACCAGCGGCCCGGTCAGCGCATCCACCGTGTCGAACCCGAGCCCGAACGCGCGGGTGTGGTGGAAGGCCGCCAGGATCGAGAAGACCCCGACCCGATTGGCGATGAAGTTGGGCGTGTCCTTGGCGCGGATCACGCCTTTGCCCAGCGTAGTCGTGAGGAAAGCTTCCAGGCCGTCGAGCACCTGCGCCCGGGTCCCCTGCGCCGGGATCAGCTCGACGAGGTACATGTAGCGCGGCGGATTGAAGAAGTGCACGCCGCAGAAACGGCCGCGCAGCGGTTCGGGCAACGCCTGCGCCAGCGTGTTGATGGACAGGCCCGAGGTGTTGCTGGCGAACACCGCGTGCGGCGCGAGATAAGGCGCGATCTTGTCGTACAGCGCCTTCTTGATGTCCATGCGCTCGGCGACCGCCTCGATGATGAGGTCGCACTCACGCAGCCGCTCGAGATGCTGGTCGTAGTTGGCGGCCTCGATGAAGGCCGATCGCGCGGCGCTGGACAGTGGCGCGGGGTCGAGCTTCTTCAGATTGTCGACCGCCTTGAGGACGTTACCGTTGGGGTCCCCGTCCTTGGCCGCCAGCTCGAACAGCACGGCCGGCACGTTGGCATTGATCAGGTGGGCGGCGATCTGGGCGCCCATCACGCCCGCGCCGAGAATGGCGACCTTGCGAACGTGAAGCGAGGAGTTGGCAGGCATCGGGAGCTTCGAGAGGGCGAACTCATAGGGGGCAGAACGCCCCCTGTTGGGTTGGTTTCAGAACGTCCAGGTCAACTGGACACCGATGATGTCGACCGAGCTATCGTAGTCGCCCCTCACGTTGTTGGTGACAGTCACCGCGACCGGCAACGCCGGAGGCTGCGCTGGAATCACTTGCTGCTTGGTCTGGTTGATGTCGGGCGACTGGAGGAACAGGTGGGCGTAGCCGATGTCGAGCGCCCCACCCTTGCCGAACTTGTATTGGACTCCCAGTGCGACCCAGAAACGGTCGTTGTCGGGCAGACGGACGGTGCGGTTCTCGTCATTGACCGGCGACTGGTCCCAGGCGACACCACCGCGGAAGGTCCACTTCTCGCTGCTGAAGTAGTTGACCCCAAGCGCGACCCGCCAGGCATCGTCGAAGTCCAGCGCGAGCTGGTCCCTGACCTGGCCGGTGTTCTTGTTGACCACGTCGATCGAGCCGATCGTGCTCCAGTGCGTCCACTGCAGGTCGCCCAGTAGCTGCCACTTGTCGCCGAACTGCTGCACCACGCTCACCAGGACCGAATCCGGCACCTCGATGTCGGCCTCCGCGGGGAATGTGCCCGCAGCAACTGCAGCGCCG
>DAIQQA010000034.1:0-37466 GCA_036787045.1 Burkholderiales bacterium
GGTGAGAGGTGGAATTAGGGTGTCGCAGCACTAGCTCGTCCCCGCGACGCGCCCAATCAACCCTGCCGTCGAGCTATCCTGCGTCGCGCTCGCCGCGCTGCCTTCCAGGTCCTTCAGGATCGTGCCGGCGAGCTGCTTGCCGAGCTCCACCCCCCACTGATCGTAGGAGTTGACATTCCAGATCGCGCCTTGCACGAAGACCTTGTGCTCGTAGAGGGCGATCAGTGCGCCGAGTGAGCGCGGGGTAACCTGTGGCAGCAGAATGGTGTTGCTGGGACGGTTGCCGGGAAACCGCTTGTGCGGCACCAGCGCCTCGAGGGCAGCATCGCCCAGCCCCTGCGTCGCCAGCTCCGCACGCACCTCGGCTTCGTTCTTCCCTCGCATCAGCGCCTGGGTTTGCGCCAGGCAGTTGGCGGTGAGCATGCGGTGGTGATCGCCCAGCGGGTAGTGCGTCTGCACTGGCAGGATGAAGTCGCAAGGCGTCCACTGGGCGCCCTGGTGCAGATGCTGGAAGAAGGCGTGCTGGCCGTTGGTCCCCGGCTCGCCCCAGAGCACCGGGCCGGTCTGGTAGTCGATGGCGCGGCCCGCCAGATCGGTGCGCTTGCCGTTGCTCTCCATGTCGAGCTGCTGGAGGTAGGCTGGGAAACGATGCAGACCCTGGTCGTAAGGCAGCACGGCGTGGGTGCGCGCACCCCAGAACCCGCCGTACCAGACGCCGAGCAGGCCCAGAATGGCCGGTAGGTTGCGCGCGAAATCGGCAGCGCGGAAGTGCTCGTCCAGGTCGTGGCCTCCAGCGAGCATGTCCTCGAAAGCGTCCATGCCGACGAACAGCGCGATGGGCAGCCCGATGGCTGACCACAGCGAATAGCGCCCACCGACCCAGTCCCAGAACTCGAACACGCGCTCATCGCGGATGCCGAACTGCGCGGTCGCCTTCAGGTTGGTGGAGACCGCCGCGAAGTGGTGCGCCACCGCGCGCTCGCTGCCGAGCCGCTCCACCAGCCAGCTCTTGGCGGTCCGCGCGTTCGCCAGCGTCTCCTGGGTCGTGAAGGTCTTGGAGGCGACGATGAACAGTGCCGTCTCGGGATTCAGGCGCTTGAGCGTGCGCCCCAGGTGCGCGCCGTCCACGTTGGAGACGAAGTGCGCGCGCAGCTCGTCGCGGCCGTAGGGCTCGAGCGCTTCGCAGACCATGTAGGGGCCCAGATCGGAGCCGCCGATGCCGATGTTCACCACGTCGGTGATGGCCCGGCCGGTGTGGCCACGGATCTCGCCGCTGCGCACCTTGTCGGCGAACGCACGCATCTGCGCCAGCACGCCCCGCACGTCGGGCATGACGTCGCGGCCGTCGACGAGCACTGGCCGGTCCGAACGGTTGCGCAGGGCCGTGTGCAGCACCGCGCGATTCTCCGTGATGTTGATGCGCTCTCCGCCGAACATCGCGGCGCGCTTGCGCGCCACGCCAGCCTGGTCGGCGAGCTGCGTGAGCATCGCGAGCGTATCGTCGAGCAGCAGGTTCTTCGAGTAGTCCAGAAAGAGTCCGCCGCCTTCGGTCGACAGCTTCGAGAATCGCTGCGGGTCGGCGGCGAACAGATCGCGCAGATGATGGCGGGAGACTTCGCGCTGGTGCTCGGCCAACGCCTTCCAGGCGGGAAGCTCGGTGGGTTTCGGCTGCATGGTGGTTGTCTCTTGGGGCGGTGTTCCGCGAGGCGAAGTGTGTCTGGGGACCGTGTCCACTCATGCCTTGTTCGACAGCCATCGGGCGGGGCGCTTCAGGACAGGCTCGTGCGCGACCAGGAACCCGTATTGTACGGTTGCTGGCTCGGGAAGGCTCTTCTCGTCCCACTGGCATACCAGCCCGGGGTGACCCTCGTGTTGCCAGCTTCAGGTCTTCCTCTGCGGCCCTCTGCGTTCCTCCGCGTCCTCTGCGGCTAGGCTGTAGAGGGGTAGACTCAGAGCGACAGCCACAGCCACACGAACAGTGGCGCAGCCAGCGCGGTGCGGCCGGCACGCGTGAGGGCGGCGCGCCACACAGTCCGGTCCAGCATCCGACGCAGAGCGGGATAGTGGCGGGCGTCGCGCTGCGTGGCCGTGGCGCGCCGGATCAGCGCGAGCGCTTCGCGGTAGCGAACGGCCGGCGCGCCGCGCGCGGGATCGTCGAGCAGCAGCAGCGCCTGCACCAGCAGCATGAGGCATTGGTAGTACGCGTCGCACTCCTCCGCCTGGACACGCTGGAAGCGTTGAGTGGCCTCCTCGACCCATCCTGCGAACGCGGCATCGGCCGCCAGCCACAGCTCATGGGAGCCGCGGGCGTGATCCGATGGAAGGCTCAACGCGTGGCGGCTCACCGCGGCCGCGTCAGCGTCGTCGCCCTCATCGCGCAGCGCGCACGCCGCGTTGAGCAGCATCCAGGGCTTGACCCCTTCGCGGCCGCGCCAGTCGGACAGCCAGCGACGCGCCCTGTCGGTCAGGCCCGTCTCGAGCAGCGCGTAGCCGACCGTGCCCCATGTGTCGGTGTCGGCGGCGAGCCACGCGCGCATGCGGCGCAGGAAGCGCCGCAGCCGCGCTTTGTCGCGCGTTTTCGCCAAGTCGTCGAGATAGGTCTCGCCGGCCAGGCGCCCGAGGGCGCCGTTCTCCAGCACCTCCCGCGGCGGCACGAAGCGCTTGCCGATGACTTCGAGCGAGACGCTCACCCACACGGACCCGGCGGCGGGGTTGGTTGCGGGGTCGCGCGCAGCGAGGTCGAGCGCTTCCTGCAGATCGTAGCGCCAGCCGGCTGCGACCAGCGCGTTCGCTGCTACGCGAATGGCATCCCGGTCCTCTCCCGTGATGCGCAGCAGCTCGCGGTAGCGGCGCATGGCGGCGTGCTTGTCGCGGCGGCGCGCGTGCAGCTCGACCTCGCGGCCCAGCGTGCCGGCCGAGGGGAAATGGGTCTTGAGCAGCTCCAGCGCGGAGCGCGCCGCCTCCAGATTGCCGGCCTCCAGCTCGAGGTCGAACAGCTCGGCCGCGGCCCACGCGTAGTCCGGCTTGAGCTGCAGCGCGCGCTGCAGCCACGGCCGCACGTCCACGCGCGTGCCCTGCAGCCGGTTGGCGTGCGCCAGGTAGCCGAGCGCATGGGGATCGTTGGGCGCGAGCCGGTGCAGCTGCTCGGCGGCAGTGAGATACGCCGCGAAGTCTCGCAGCTCGAGGTGCCAGTCCGCCAGTGCGCTCCAGCCGTCGAGGTACTGCGGGTCGGCGCCGAGCACGTCGCGCATGGTGGCCACGGCGGCACCGAGATCGCCACGCGCGGCCTCGACGCGCGCGCGATGGGCGCGCAGCTCAGTGGGTAATGCATCGCCCCAGGCCGTGCCTGAAAGCGCTGCCAAGGCGTCGTCGAAGCGTTGCGCATCCACCAGCGCTTCCACACGGCGCGCGTGCGCACGCACCGAGAGCGGCCCGAGCTGCACGGCGCGCTCCAGCGCGCGCAGGCGCTCGTTCTGGTCTGCAGTGACCGCGGCCAGGCCGAGCCACGCGCGCATGTCCGCCGGGCGCGAGGCAGTGATCTGATAGGCCAGCGCGATCGCGCGCTCCGGCTCGCCGCACGCCTCACCGCGCGTGCGCAAAGCGCCCCATGCCCACTCGTAGCCGGGGTCGAGCCGCAGGGCGCGGGTGAGATGCTCGAGCGACAGGGCGCACTCGTCCAGGCGCCACAGAACATCGGCGAGATAGCCGTGAAGGTAGCCCTCGCCGGGCGCATGGCGCACGGCCGACTCCAGTGCGGCGCGCGAGCCGGCCAGATCGCCCTGAGCTTCCAGCGAGTCGGCCAGCCGGCAGCAGGCCTGGGCCCAGCCCGGCGACAGCCGCAGGGCCTCGCGCAGCGACGCCTGCTCGGCTGCGCGCTCGCCGCGCAGGCGCATGAGCTCCGCGCGCTCTGCATGCAAACGCGGCAGCAGCGGGAAGCGCCGCACGGCCTCGTCGCACAGCTGCAGCGCCTCGTCGAGGCGGTTCATGGCGGCAAGTTGCCGGGCCACTGGCACCCAGGCATGCCACAGGTCCGGCCGCGCCTCCAGCCCCTCGCGCAGGATGGCGAGCAGGTCCTCGGGCTCGTAGGTACCGCGCGCCGCCTGCTGGAAGGTGTACATGCCTTCGCCGCGCGTGACTTGGCGCTTGAGCTCCTGGTAGACGAAGGTCAGCTGCTCGCGGCGCTCCTCCAGACTCACGCAGCTGTCGAGCAGCCGGTGCAGGGCATAATCGTTATCCACCGAGATCGCCAGTGCGTTGCGGCACGCCGCCTGGACCGCAAGGCGATCTCCGCGCAGCAACGCAATGAAAGCGGCTGTGGTGTGGAAGGCCGGCGCGTCGGGCGCCAGCACACGCGCATGCTCCAGTTCCTGCAGGGCTTCGTCGAAGCGCTGCTGCTGCGCCAGCACGCTGGCCAGCTCGCGCTGGGCCCAGGCCGCGTCCGGTCCGATCGTGAGCAGGTGCCGCACGGCCTGCTCCTGCACAGCGAGTGGCTCCTCGGACAGCCACTCGACCAGGAGCTGGTTGAGTCCCCAGTGATGCGCGAAGCGTCCTGCTGCCTCGCGTAGATGGGCGACGGCCGCGCCGCGGCCCTCGACTGCATCGATCAGGCGCGTGGCCTCGCGCTGTGCCGCGAGGTCCAGGGGAGCCAGCGCGGTCACTTCGCGCGTGAGCGCCAGCGCCTGCGGCAGGTCCCCCGCATACTGGTGGATGGTGGCTGCGCTGCGCAGCCAGTCCGCCCGACGGGTGCCCTGCCTGCCGCGCTCGAGCAGCGGCCAGGCGCGCTCGAAGGCGCCCGCGCGCGCAAACTGCCGGGCCGCGAAAATCATCAGGCTGGCGTCGTCGGGGTAGGCGGCGAGTGCGTCTTCGAGTTCCTTGAGGCCCTCGGCCGTGCGCTCCAGTTCCTCCACCGCGATATGGAGTGTCTGCCACGGCGCGCGCGACAGTCTGCCCAGACGCGCGATGCGGCTGCGCAGGTAGGCCTCCGCACGCTCCTCCTCGCGCACCTTGCGGGCCGCGCGGAAGTAGGCGAGCGCCGCGCCCTCATGAGTCGCCTGCAGGGTCGAGGCGATCCGGTACATCTGCGTCGCCCAGGCGTAGTCCCCGCGCTGCCAATGGAAGTCGCCAGCAGTGGACCACGCCTCGGCGGAGTGTGGCTGGGTGCGCAACACCCGGCGCAAGAGCTTCAGCGCACGCGGGTGCTCGCGCGCGTCGCCCATCAGCCCCTGCGCGAGGCGCAGCGCGAACATCGAGTCGGAGACTTTGCTCTCGAGCTGCTGCTGCAGATAGTCCAGATGCTCGGCGTACGGGCGCAGAACGCTCAGCAGCCCCGCCTTGTGCAGGCGCAACGGAATGTCCTCGGGGAACAGGCTCAGCAGCGCCTCCACCGCCGCAAGCGCCTCGGTGTCGTTGGCGTCGTAGTTGGCGACCGAGCGCCGCGCCTCCAGCGCGATGCGGTGGTCCGGCGCCAGGCTGGCGAGACGCCCGCACAGCGCAACGGCATCGTCGCGGCGGTGGGCCACCAGCGCATCCTGCACCGCGTGCAGCAGGTCGTAGAGCTCCGCATCCGGCAGCGCGAGGCCCTCGATCCGGTGCGCCTCCTCGGCCGGCACCAGCAGCATGCCACGTGGGCCGTTGCCCTGGCTCCAATCGAAGAAGGGCTTCTCCACGAACTCGCCTTGGGTCGGCTCGGTCGGATCGCGGATCACCAGCGTGCCCTGCACCGCATCGAACCCGATCACGGCCTGCAGATGGGCGTAGCTGGGGTAGACCGTGGTCAGCGTGAATGGCACGCCGCGCTCGATCAGCGCCCGCGTGGCCTCCCAGGTGACGCGGAACTCGCGGGCCAGGAAGCCATGCTCGGTCGCCCAGCGCCGCTCGCTGTGGTGGGGTGTCCCGTCGTAGCAGATGTCCTCGGCGACCTCGAGGTGGTCGGCTGGCTTCGCCCAATAGCGGCTGATGGCGGTGAGGGTGGCGGGCGCGCAGGTCATGTGGTGCTGGCGCACGAAGCCCACCGGAAGCTGCACGCGCCGTCGCTCGTGCTGGCCCGACTCCACCCGCTCGACGAACGCTTTGTAGTGCGGGTGGCGTGAGACGCGCGCCTGCTCGAGCGCGCGATCGACGTCTTCCAGGCGCAGCCAGGCGTCGCACCGGCGCTGCGCGAGCCAGTCGGTCAGCCCCTTGTCGGCGATCACTGCCAGCTTTTCTCCGCGCGTGAGCGAGGCCAGCGCAGCATGGTAGTCGCCGGCTTCGTACTCCAGCTGGGCGAGGTGGAAGGCGAGCGGCGGGCTCTCGATGTCTTGCAGCTTTGCGCGCAGCAGGGCGATGGCTTCCGGAATGCGCTCGTGCAGGGTTAGAAGCCGGACGGTCTGCTGCACGGCTCGTCGCGAACCCGGGTCCGCATCCATGGCACGCTCGGCCGCCTCGAGCGCCTCGGTGTAGCGGTCCTCCAGCTCGTAGAGCGTGCTGCGCTCGACCCAGCGGAACGGGCGCTCGGGCGCAAGCGCGATCGCATCGGCATGGCGCGCCTCTGCGACCTCGAAGTCGCGCAGCAGTGCGTAGACGTAGGCGGTGAGCCCGAGCCAGTCGGCGCGCTGCTCACGATCGGTATTTGGCGCGTCGCCGAAGGCGCGGATTGCCTCCAGCGCGACGAACGTCCCGCGCCGCTGCAGCAGGACATAGGTGCGGTAGTAGCTGGCCAGCAGGGACTGCGGGTCCGCGCGCCAGGCGCGCAGCAGCAGCGCGTCGGACAGCCGGTTGGCGGCGAGCTGGCCGGCCAGGCGCCCCGCCAGCACGCGGCCCTCGGTGCCAGGCCAGGACGCAAGCGGGCCCAGCGCCTTGCCCATGTCATGGGCGGCGACCAGCTTGCCCTGATCGTAGAGGGCCTGGATCCGCGCGAGCAGAGCACCCGCGGCGGTGGCCGGCTGCGTTCCCAGCATCATCTGGCGTGTTGTGCGCATGCTGCAGCGCACGGTGGGTGCGGCCCTCCTCGGGTGACGGAGGCCTGCGGCGGCTTACCAGCAAGTTCCCGGCCCAGATCCTATGGCGGTGGAACGTGCGGCGCGACGCAAAATGAGCTGGGGCGGATGCGGACTTCTCACACATCCGGGTACTGCGGCGCAGAAACGAAAAAGCCCCCGCATGGGCGGGGGCTTGTCGTCTCTAGGGAGAGGAGGAGGCGGGTCGGCTCAGGCGGCTTTCTTCTTGCCGGCCATGGCGCCGGTAGTGTTGGCCACGGTGGCTTCGGTCATGTCCACGACCTGCTTGCCAGCCTTGGCGATGACGTCGTAGGCCTGGTTGGTGGCGCTCATCGCCTGCTTCATGGCGGCGAAGGCGAACTCGGAGCCCGACGGGGCCGACTTGGCAGCCTTGTCCAGCGCGGCGGCCAGGTTTTTGTTGATCTCGGCGACTTCGGCTTCGACGGCCTTGGTCATCTCGCCGTGGCTCTCGGTCGCCCACGCCTGAACGGCGCGCATATAGCCCATCAGCTTCTCGGCGTTGGCCTGGGAGAACCCGGTCTGCAGGGAGGAGAGCTCCTGGACGTCCTTGGCGGCGGCGAGCGCGCGGAATTGCTTCACGGCTTCGGCGCTGGCAGCCTTGGCGCTCTTGATATTCAGGTCGAGCCACTGCTCCGCGGCGTTGGCGGTGGCATCGGCGAACTTCAGCATGCTGTCCAGCTGGGCTTTCTGGAAGGCGCTCACGTCTTCGGGTACGGCAAACATCATAGTCGGGGTCTCCTGCAGGGGGTTGACAGAACGGGGCTGGGGGGTGTTGCTGCACTGCACAATTGACGCATTCTACGCAACTGTGCTGCTTTGTCAACCCTTTTTGCGGCGCAGTAGCTGCAGAGCTGCAGGAATGCGAAGGGGGCGCCTTCAGGCGCCCCCCTCATCATTTCCCGGGCTTTGCCAACGGCGGGCTTGCCACACGCTGCCCTTGGTCAGCATTTCGCCCGATTGTTCTCCTCAGGCTTTCCTTAGCGCGCCTTCGCGTCCTCGGCGGTGAAAGGTCTGCCGGAAGCGCGGAGCGCTTCGCAACTAGATACGCTCGAAGACCGCCGCGATCCCCTGTCCGCCGCCGATGCACATCGTGACCAGCGCATAGCGTCCGCCGATGCGGTGCAGCTCGTAGATCGCCTTCACGGTGAGGATGCTGCCGGTAGCGCCGATCGGATGACCCAGCGCGATGGCGCCGCCGTTCGGGTTGACCTTCGTCAGGTCGAAGCCGAGGTCCTTGGCCACGGCGCAGGCCTGGGCGGCGAAGGCTTCGTTGGACTCGATGACGTCCAGGTCCTGGACGCGCAGCCCGGAGCGCTCGAGGACTTTTTTCACCGCCGGTACCGGGCCGATGCCCATGTACTTGGGATCGACACCGGCATGAGCATAGGCCACCAGACGGGCCATCGGCTTCAGGCCCTTGCGCTGCGCCGCCTTGCCCTCCATCAGCACGACCGCGGAGGCACCGTCATTGATGCCACTGGCGTTGCCCGCAGTGACCGAGCCGTCCTTTTGGAACACCGTGCGCAGCTTGGCCATGCCTTCCATGCTCGCATCCGCGCGCGGATGCTCGTCGGTGTCGAACATGACCGGGCCCTTCTTGCTCTTGAGCTCGATGGGCAGGATCTGCTCCTTGAAATACCCCTTCTGCGCGGCGTTGACCGCGCGCTTGTTGCTTTCCACCGCCATCTCGTCCTGCTGCTGGCGCGTGATGCCCCACTTGGCCGCCACATTCTCCGCGGTGATGCCCATGTGCACGGTGTCGAACGGGTCGGTGAGCGCGCCGACCATCATGTCCATGACTTCAGCATTGCCCATGCGCGCGCCCCAGCGCTCGGTGGGGAGCACGTAGGCGCCGCGGCTCATCGACTCGACGCCGCCACCTACCGCCACGTCGGCATCGCCCAGCTTGATGGTCTGGGCGGCGGAGACGATCGCCTGCAGGCCGCTGCCGCACAGGCGGTTGAGAGTCAGCGCGGGCGTTTCCTTCGGCAGGCCGGCGTTGATGGTCGCCACGCGCGAGATGTACATGTCCTTGGGCTCGGTGTGGATGACGTTGCCGAGCACGACGTGGCCGACTTCGTCGGGCGCGATCTTCGCGCGAGCTACGGCTTCCTTCACCACGCGCGCCGCCAGATCGGAGGGTGGGATGTCTTTCAGGCTGCCGCCGTAGTCGCCGATTGCCGTGCGCACGCCACTGAGCACCACTACTTCGCGTCCGTTGTCCATGGAATTCCTCCTTGTCTCGAGGGACCTGTCTGTGGGGTTGGATACAAGCAACGTTACAGTATAGCGCGATTGATGCGGCGCAGCAGATAGGCTGCGAAAGACAAAGCCAAGCTCTCACCGCCAAGGACGCAAAGGACGCCAAGGAAGACACCTGATTGCGGATTCGCTACAGGACATCGGATCGGCGAGGCCGAAAGGGAGCACTCGCGACGGTGGTCCACGCCCGGCGCGGTGTGGTCGCTGTGCCTCCAAAACGACCCCCGTAAGCCGCTTCTGCAGTTCCTTGGCGTCCTTTGCGTCCTTGGCGGTGAGACCTTTTGGTCCGCAGGTTCAGTCGTCCGACTGCCGGAAGCGATCCAACTGCCGCCGCGTGCGCTTGGTCGGGCGCCCGCGGATGAAAGTAGTTGACTCGGCCGCGACACGGGTGAGCTTGGCCTCTTCGCGCTTGCGCTTGCTCTCATCGGTCTCCGCGTAGAGCTTAGCCGCCTCGGTCGCCGGTCCTCGGCGGTCCGACAGTGTCTGCACGCGCACGGTGTAGTCCGCCCCCGGCACGCGAATCAGCAGCTCGTCGCCCGCTTTGAGAGCCTTGGCCGGCTTCACCCGCGCGCCGTTCACCAGCACCTTGCCGCTGTCGACGGCGTTCGCGGCGATGCAGCGGGTCTTGTAAAACCGCGCGGCCCACAGCCACTTGTCCACTCGGAGCTTGTCGTCCTGGTCGCTCATGGCAAAGCGATATTAACCGCCAAGGCGCCAAGGATGCCAAGAAAACCAGAATCTGAACCATGGGGGACACGGAGGACACGGAGGAACCCAAGACGATGTCGGGACGTGACGTTTCGCCGGGCGGAAACTTGCAGGCGTCGATTACCAGCATGTCGAGCAGCTTCAGACCTCATGTTGATCATGCAAGAGCGGTGCAATACCGATCTTGTGGCTCGAGCGAGCAAAGTCCCGGGCGGAAGTTGAGGATCAGTCTTCCTCCGTGTCCTCCGTGGTTCAAGCATTGCGCGCGCGCACCATCCACACACCCACGGCTGCGACGGCGAAACCCGTTAGCGCCAGCGCCCCGAGCCGCTCATCGAAGATGAAGAAGGCGATCACTGCCGTGCTGGCGGGCACGAGATAGAGCAGGCTCGACACGCGCGCGGCCTCGCCGTGACGGATCAGCGCGTAGAGCAGAGTGATCGCGCCGAAGGACATGACGAAGACGAGCCAGGACAGGGCGAGCAGGAACTGCGGCGACCAGCGCACCTGCATAGTTTCGGTGGCGAGCGCGAAGGGCAGCAGCACAAGGCCGGCCGCGGCGAACTGGATCACGCCGCCGCTGCGGATATCCATGTGGGCGCAGAAGCGCTTCTGGTACAACGTGCCGGCGGTCAGGCTGAACAGCGCCAGGAAAGCCAGCGCCAGGCCGGCCCAGTTCGAGCTCTGGAGGGTTACCTTGTCGAGGATCACCATCCAGCAGCCCACCAGCCCGAGCGCAACGCCGCTCCACTGGCGTGCGGTGATGTGCTCGTTAAGGAGCGGGCCGGCGGCAGTCGCGGTCAGTACCGGCTGCAGCCCGGCGATCATGGCAGCGATGCCTGCGGGCAGGCCCTCGTGGATCGCGCCGAAAACGCCGCCCAGGTAACCCGCGTGCACGAGCACGCCGCCTGCCGCGTAGTGCAGGGCCTGGCGCGGCGTGTGCGGCCAGGGGGCGCGCACGAGCAGGGCTACCGGCAGCAGGATTGCCAGCACCAGCGCGAAGCGCAGCAGCAGAAAGGTCAGCGGCTCGGCGTAGGGCAGGCCGTACTTGGCGCCGATGAACCCGGTGCTCCAAAGCAGGACGAATACGCCCGGCGCGGCGGCGATCCAGCCTGGAGCTTGCGCCGTCGCGCTTCGCGCCGTATTCAATTGCAACCCCTCAACGCCAAGGCCAAATACGGCTGAACCACGCTGAACACGGTGGACACGGAGGAGGAACGAGGGCTGCTGTCTAAACGGGCGGTCTTAGCGGGGCGGAACTGAAGGGGCACCGATTGGCGCTGTACTGAACAACCGCCATCCTCATTAACCCAATGCTCAAACCAGAGCCGAGGCGGAACAGTGCCAGCATCCTCGAGCCGGGAACCAAGCTCGCAGGCTACTCGGGACCAGGTTTTCCTCCGTGTCCACCGCGTCCTCCGTGGTTCAGAGGTTCTAATGCCGAGTGCTTGCGGCGGGAGTAACCACCTCGGCAGCGAAGATCTGCTCGGCGTCGACCGCGTCCAGCGCGTAGCGCTTGTTGCAGAACTCGCAGTTCACGTCCACCTCGCCCTGCTCGGCGACGATCGAGCGGACCTCGGCGCGCCCCAGCAGGCGCAGCATGCTGACCACCCGGTCGCGCGAGCAGGAGCAGCGGAAGCTCACGATGCGCGCATCGAACACGCGCACGTCTTCTTCGTGGAACAGCCGGTGGATGATCTGGCGCGCGGGCAGGTTGAGCAGCTCGCGATCGGTGACGGTCTCGCTCAGTGCGACGGCACGGTTCCAGGCATCGGGGTCGCTGCCATCCGGCCCCGGCACGCGCTGCAGCAGCATGCCGGCTGCCTGGTTGCCGTCCGCGCCCAGCCACAGGCGTGTCTCCAGCTGCTCGGAGGCGGCCATGTAGTGCTCGAGAACCTGCGAGACGCTGTCGCCCGCCAGCTCGACGATGCCCTGATAGGTCTGCTTGCCGTCGCTCGGCGCGATGGTTATGGCGAAGCGTCCGTCGCCGACCAGCTCGCGGAAGGTACCCGTAGGCAGCTCGCCGTCCCACTTGGCGGTGGCGCGCATGGTCTGCTCGCTGGTGCACTCCACGACGATCAGTTTGACCGTTCCGCTGCCCTGCATCTGCAGGATCAGTGAGCCATCGAACTTGAGCGTCGCCGATAGAAGCGCGGCGGCTGCCATCAGCTCGCCCAGCACCGCGCGCAGCGGCTGGGGGTAGTCGTGGCGCTCGAGCACGGCGCGCCAGGTGGCGTCCAGGTGCACGATCTCGCCGCGCACGGGCACGCCCTCGAAGATGAAGCGTTGCAAGGAGTCGGTCATGGTCGATCCAGATCGTTTCTCACCACAGAGGCACAGAGACACAGAGAACGAACAGCGGTGGCAAGAGGCGTTGTGCGGGCTGAGTGCTGGTCTATTTGGTTGGAAGGACTGAGATTCGCGCAGATTCCGTCTCGCCTTGACGGAGGGGGCAGGTTAGGAGCACTGCCGAGCTAGTCATCATGGGTCCGCCACCTCAAGGCCTTTATATCGGTACACGAAGGACGAAAAACAAGCTCTGTGCCTCTGTGTCTCTGTGGTTCAAGCGGTTCCAAGCTCAGCCGCGCTCGCGCAAGACCCGCCGCTGGATCTTGCCGGTGGTGGTCATGGGCAGCTCGTCCATGAACTCGATCTCCTTCGGGCATTGGTAGGGCGCCAGGCGCCCGCGCACGTGGGCCTGGATCTCGATGGCGAGCGCCTCGGAAGGCGGTACGCCGGCCCGCAACACGATGCATGCCTTGATGCGCGAGCCGCGTTCCTCGTCGGGCACCCCGACCACCGCGGCGTTGGCCACCGCGGGATGCTTGAGCAGGCAATCCTCGATCTCCGCCGGGCCGATCCGGTAGCCGGCGCTCTTGATCACGTCGTCGGTGCGGCCCTTGTACCAGTAAAAGCCCGCATCGTCGCGCAGGGCCAGATCGCCGGTGCGTCCCCAGCCGCGCACGAACTTCCCCTGGGTGGCCTGCGGGTTGTTCCAGTACTCGAGGAACACGACCGGGTCGCCCTCGCGCCACACGGCGATCTCGCCGATGTCGCCCGGCCCGACCTCCTCGCCGGCATCGTCCAGAAGGGTGACGCGGTGCCCGGGGTAGGGCCGGCCCATAGCGCCGGCCCTGGGTGCGAACAAAGCGGCACAGCCGCCGATAACGTAATTCATTTCTGTCTGGCCGAAGATCTCGTTGATGGTCACGCCGAGCTCGCTGCGCGCCCACTCCATAACCGCGTCACCCACCGCCTCGCCGCCGCTCATCAGGCTGCGCAACGCGAGGTCGAAGCGCGCGCGCGGCCCGGGCACCTCCTTGAGCATCATCTTGAGCGCTGTGGGGAACAGGAAGGCGTTGCGCACGCCGTACTTCTCCAGCAGATGGAACGCGCGCTCCGGCTCGAACCGGCCGCGATAGGCGAGGATAGGCAGGCCGAAATGCATGGTCGGCAGCAACGCGTCGAATAGTCCACCGGTCCAGGCCCAGTCTGCCGGCGACCAGAACATGTCGCCCGGCCGAGGGAAGAAGTCGTGCGAGCAGACGAAGCCGGGCAGGTTGCCCAGCAGCGCGCGGTGCGGGATCAGGGCGCCCTTGGGCGCGCCGGTGGTGCCGCTCGTGTAGATGATCAGCGCCGGATCGTCGGCGCCGGTGTCCACCGGCTCGAAGCGCGCGCTGGCGCGCGCGAGCAGGTGGTCCCAGACGTGCACGCCGTTTTCGCGGGCCCCTGCTACGCCAATCACCTGCTCGAGACCGCCGACCTCGCTGCGCGCGCTCCACAGTCTGGGCAGGGTGTCGAGATCCACAATCGCCACTTTGGCGCCCGAATCGCGCAGGCGGTAGGCGAGTGCGTCCGGGCCAAACAGATGCGACAGCGGCACCGCGATGCTGCCCAACTGGAAGATGGCGATATAGGCGATGGCGGTCTCAGGCCTCTGCGGCAGCAAAAGCGCGACGCGGTCGAGCGCACCCACCCCCAGCGCCCGCAGGGCGTTGGACAGGCGGTTGGCGCGGGTCTGCAGGTCCCAGTAGGAGAAGGCGGCGGTGGTCCCGCTCTCGTCCTCGAAATACAGTGCGAAGCGCTCGCGAGCGCTGGCGTGCCGGCCGCAGCAATCCCAGGCGATGTTGTAGCGGGCCGGCACCTCCCAGCGGAAGCCGCCGTGCAGCTCCTCGTAGCTTGCCGCCCGGTGCATGGTGTCGACGGTGAAGGCGCCTGTGGGGGTCATGCCATGAGCTGGATCCTGAGCTAGCCGAGAAGGGGCTCGCAAGAGGCCGAAGCCTCGTAGGGCGGATTGGCAAAGCGTAACCCGCCGGATGCTTATAACCTGCGGCGCAATACGCGCCGCTATTGCGCTCGACGCTTGTAACCATGCCTCCGCCGTCGGTCGAATCGCGACTGCCGCGAACGGGGCGTCGTGCAGTGGGGTTCGTTCGTGTCTTCGTCCCTTGGTGGTGAGCTATTTGTTCTGCCTCAACCCCGCCGGTACAGCCGGAACAGCTCGCGCCGGTCGCCCGGGCGGGTGCCTTCCCAGAACTGCTGCCACTGCGGGCCGGGCTGGTAGATGCCTGAACGCATCCCTTGCACCAGCAGGATGTCGCAGTCGCGGCGGCGCGAGGGCACCTCTTGGCGGTACGTGACTATCCCCGCGAAGTACTCGAACAGCGCGCGCTGCGCCTCCCCCAGGTTCTGCGAGGAGATGCACTCGTAGCCAGGCGGGAGTTGGCGGACCACCTCGATCACCAGGGGGCGGTAGCTGTTGCGGCTGTCGGCATACTCCCAGAAGAAGATGGTGAGCAGGCTCCAGACCATCGTCACGCCTGTGGCCCAGGCCACCACCGGTCGCTCGGTGCTGCGCCTGAGCCGCATCAGCACCCAGATGAAGAAGGCCGTGTAGGCCACCGACAGCGCGAACTTGAACAGGTCGAACTCCGGAACATATGCCGGTCGCATACGCAGGAGGTGCCGGTGGGCCGGGCCGGGGATGCCCAGATCCAGCGCAGACCAGTAGAACCATCCGAGCAGCAGGAAGAACACGAAGAACAGGATGGAGAACCACCAGAAGCCGTGGGCCGCGCCGCGTCGCAGGGACAGCAGGCCCGGTACCGCAAGGAGCGCGAAAGGCACCAGCATGGGCTTGGCGTAGAGCTCGCGCGCGTCGGCCGACAGGGACAGGACGGTAACGATTACCACGAGGGCCGTGACCGGCAGGATCAGGCCGGGATCCGTGCGAATCTCGCGGCGCCCGCGCCACAGGGCCCACGCCGCGAGCGGCCAGGCCGGGAAGGCATACCAGGGTAGCACTGCCAAGTAGTAGCCCGGCTTGCCTTCGGGGCCGAGGTTGCTCTCGCCCAGGAACCGGTCGAAGTTGTTGACCCAGAACCAGTCGTGGAACAGCTCGGGCGAGCGCTGATACAGTGCAATAGGCCAGATCAGCAGCCATGGCAGGCTTGCTACCAGTGCCACCGCCAGCGTGCCGAGGTAGCGCCGGGTGCGCCAGGGCGGGGAGATCGCCGGCAGCGCCAGCGCGATGATCCCGAGGCAGCCTGGCACCAGCAGGCCCTTGGACAGGAACCCCAAACCCACGCCGGTGCCCAGCCAGAGCCCGCCCAGCACGGGCCGGCGCAGGCACAGCACCAGCCCGTAGATGGCCAGCGCGAAGCCTGCGAGCTGGGCGATATCGGTGATCATGAGATGCCCCCGATCCACCAGGCCGATGCAGCCCATCAGCACCAACACGGCCAGCCAGCCTTTGCCGGCCGAGTACAGCTCGCGTGCGCTCAGGCCGACCACCAGGAAGGTGAGCGCCATATAGAACGCCGTGGCCATGCGCGCGCCGTCGTGCAGCGGCAGCCAGGCCTGGAAGATGTGAGCAAAGAAGGCCGCCGTGAGGAAGAAGATCGGCGGCTTCTCCATGAAGGGCTCCCCGGCCAGGGTGGGCACTACCCAGTCCCCGGTCTGCAGGATATGGTAGACCAGCCCGAAGCCGTAGGCTTCGTCCGGCTTCCAGGGATCGCGCCCGATCAGACCCGGAAAGATCCACAGGGCGCACAGGACGATGGTGAAGAGCAGCGAGTGGCGCAGGATGATGTCGCGCTCACGCTGCGCTATGCCATCGCGGGATTGGGACATCACCGGCACGGGTCGTCGTCGGGTCGAGATTCGGTCGGCGCGCATCGTCGGCAGGGGGCCGGCGAGCGAGGGTTTGCGGCCCCGGCGTGCAGCCCGACCGAGGTCCGGCTCCGCTCGATCCGCCATGCCTGCGTCCCCCAGCCACACTGGGGAGCGCTTGCGGCGGGTTTGCTCAACAGCCTGTCACGCGCGGAAATCAACGTAGCAGTGTAACGGCACCCGTTCCGGGGCGGAAGCGGAGCACGGTATCCGCCTTGTGAAAGCGGGTGCTGAGGATGCGCCGCGCCAAACAGAAAAGGCAGCCTACAGGCTGCCTTTTGTTCCGGGAGCGGGACGAGCCGTCAAGCCGAGGTGGTCTTGCTGGCCGGTGCTGCGGCCTTCGCCCCGGACTTGGCGTAGCGCTGGCGGAACTTCTCCACCCGTCCAGCGGTGTCGAGGATCTTCTGCTTGCCGGTGTAGAACGGGTGGCAGGCCGAGCACACCTCGACGTGCAACTCGCGTCCCAGCGTCGAGCGGGTCTTGAACGTGTTCCCGCAGCTGCAGATGACGGTGATCTCGCCGTATTTCGGATGGATCTTCTCTTTCATGGCTGCTGCTCCTTACGTTTCCCGGCTACGTGGCGGCCGGGGGATCGTGGAAAAGGGCGGGAGTATACGCCTAAACGGCAGGCACGAGGCACGAGGCGCGAGACTCTAAGACCCAGAGCGCTTGCGCGCTTCCCGACTGCTGCACCAAAGTATGGGCGCTGCCCCGGACTTACCAGCCTCTTGCGCCTCGAGCCTCGCGCCTGCTTCTACCCCCGCTTCATGCTGTCGAAGAACTCGGCGTTGCTCTTCGTCGCCTTGACTTTGTCGGTGAGAAACTCGGTAGCTTCCAAATCATCCATCGGATACAGCAGCTTGCGCAGGATCCACACCTTCTGCAGCACGTCCGGGCGCAGCAGCAACTCCTCACGGCGGGTGCCGGAGCGGTTGACGTTGATGGAGGGGTAGATGCGCTTCTCGGCCATGCGGCGGTCGAGATGGATCTCCATGTTGCCGGTGCCTTTGAACTCCTCGTAGATCACGTCGTCCATCCGGCTGCCGGTGTCGATCAACGCGGTGGCCAGGATGGTCAGCGACCCCCCCTCTTCGATGTTGCGGGCGGCGCCGAAAAAGCGCTTCGGCCGCTGCAGCGCGTTGGCGTCTACACCGCCGGTCAGCACCTTGCCCGAGGCGGGTACCACGGTGTTGTAAGCGCGCGCGAGGCGCGTGATGGAGTCGAGCAGGATCACGACGTCCTTCTTGTGCTCGACCAGGCGCTTGGCCTTCTCCATCACCATCTCGGCCACCTGCACGTGGCGGGTGGCCGGCTCGTCGAAGGTCGAGGACACGACCTCCCCGCGCACCGAGCGCTGCATCTCCGTCACCTCTTCGGGACGCTCGTCGATCAGCAGCACGATCAGCATCACCTCCGGGTGGTTGGATGTGATGGCGTGGGCCATGTGCTGCAGCATCACGGTCTTGCCAGCCTTGGGCGGTGAGACGATCAGCCCGCGCTGGCCTCTGCCGATGGGCGCGACGATGTCGATGATGCGGCCGGTCAGGTTCTCCTCGGCACGGATGTCGCGCTCAAGGGTCAGGGGGATTGTGGGGTGGAGCGGGGTGAGGTTCTCGAAGAGGATCTTGTTCTTGGCGTTCTCGGGCGGCTCGGAGTTGACCTTGTCGACCTTGACCAGCGCGAAGTAGCGCTCCCCGTCCTTGGGCGTGCGGATCTCCCCTTCGATCGAGTCGCCGGTGTGCAGGTTGAACCGGCGGATCTGCGAGGGGCTGACGTAGATGTCGTCGGGCCCGGCGAGGTAGCTGGTATCGGGGGAGCGTAGGAAGCCGAAGCCGTCGGGCAGGACCTCCAGCGTCCCCTCCCCGAAGATGCTTTCGCCCTTCTTGGCCTGGTTCTTCAGTAGGGCAAAGATCAAGTCCTGCTTGCGCAGGCGGTTGGCGTTCTCGATCTCGTTGGCGTTGGCCATCTCGACGAGTTCGGTGACGTGCAGGTTTTTGAGATCGGAGAGGTGCATAACGGGGGGACTTGCGGAGGAACGGGAGAGAAAGGGAGGGGGAAACCGGACCGGCGCCGACTTTAGTTGGGCCCGGTCCCTGGCGCCCGGGGAACTCGCGCCGGACGCTACATCAGGAGTATCGGCGTCGCAGCGTAATTACTTTAGATGTTGCTGTCAATGAAAGCCGTGAGCTGGGACTTGGACAGGGCCCCCACCTTCATCGCCTCCATGTTGCCGTTCTTGAACAGCATCAGCGTGGGGATTCCCCGAATACCATACTTCGGCGGGGTGGACTGGTTCTCGTCGATGTTGAGCTTGGCCACCTTCAGCCGCCCGGCATACTCCTGGGCCAAGTCGTCCAAAACCGGGGCGATGGACTTGCACGGGCCGCACCACTCGGCCCAGTAGTCCACCAGAACGGGGGTTTGCGACTGCAGGACCTCCTGCTCGAACGTGTCGTCGGTAACGTGGTGTATGTGCTCGCTCATGGAGAATCGAACCTCCAAGGGTTGAAAAAAGGCCGAAAGGGTCGGAAGGGGGGTGCCGCGGCGATGGCGGCGAGGAAAAGGGTTTGCGTATCCTAACCGAAAACCTGTCTCACCGGAAAGACAGCCGATTCCCGCTCCTGGCGGTGCGGCGACGGGTCAGCCGCCCAAGCAGCTATTTGGGGCCTTTCTGCTAGAATCCAAGCCGCAGTTTCCCCGGTCTTCCCTCGCCGCAACGGTTCTTCCCATGACCTACGTCGTCACCGAGTCCTGCGTAAAGTGCAAGTACACCGACTGCGTGGATGTCTGCCCAGTCGACTGCTTCCGTGAGGGGCCGAACATGCTGGTGATCGACCCCGACGAGTGCATCGACTGCACCCTGTGTGTGGCCGAGTGCCCGGTGGAGGCGATTTTCGCCGAGGACGATGTGCCTTCGGATCAGCGCGACTTCACGCCCCTGAACGCGGAGCTCGCCAAGCTCTGGCCGGCCATCACCGAGAAGAAGGAGGCGCCCGCCGACGCCGATGAATGGGCCAAGGTCAAGGACAAGCGCAAGCTGATCGAGCGGTAGGCAGCGCCCGCAGGAGCATGTACTCCGCCGCGCTCGCCGCGCTTGCCGCGGGCGCAACTGTAATCACCCCTACCCGCCGCCTGGCGGGTGCCATTCGCCGCGTCTGGGACGCGCGTCAGCAGGCCTCCGGGGCGCGCAGCTGGCCCGCCCCTGACGTGCTGCCCTGGTCTGCCTGGCAACAGAGGCTGTGGGAATCGGCCCAGTTCCAGGTGCCGTACCCGCTTCCGCTGCTGCTCACGCCTCAGCAAGAGCTGGCGTTGTGGGCGCGGGTGATCGGCGAATCGTCCGCCGCCTCCGCGCTGCTGCACGTCGAGTCGGCCGCTCAGTCCGCGCGCCAGGCCTGGGACAGCGTCTGCGCCTGGCGCCTCGGGTCTGCCCTGCCCCGCATGCCGCTCTCCGAAGAGGCGGCTGCCTTCCTGGGCTGGAGCGAGGCCTTCGTCCATTTCTGCGCGCGCGAGTCGCTGCTCGACTCCGGGCGGCTCACCGACGAGCTGATCGGGCTGTTCGGGCGCGGCGCCCCGGTTCCGGCCGGGCCATTGGTGGTGTATGGGTTCGACGCCATCGACCCGCAGCGCACCGCACTGATCGAAGGGCTGCGGGGGCGGGGCGTCAAGGTCGATGTCATGCAATCGGCGCGGCCGGAAGGTGCGGCTGTGCTCGTTGCGCAACCCGGGGCGCGCCAGGAGTTGAGAGCCGCCGCCCTCTGGGCGCGCGCCATCCTCACCCGCGAGTCCGAGGCCACTGTCGGGGTGGTGGTGCCCGACCTGCAGCGCCTGCGTTCCGACATCGCGCGTATCTTCGACGAGGTGCTGCTGCCGTCGGCTGTGCTCTCGCCCTGGAGCGAACAGGCCCGGCCGTGGAACCTGTCGCTTGGCCTGCCGCTGGCGCAGTGGCCGCCAGCGCATGCGGCGCTGCTTCTCTTGGAGCTGGCGGGCGGGCGGCTCTCGACCCAGGCGGCGGGCGTATTGCTGCGCTCCCCGTTCCTCGGCGCAGCCGAGAGCGAGCGCGGCGCCCGAGCCCTGCTGGATCAGCGACTGCGCCGCCAGGGTGAGCCCTCAGTGACCATCGAAGCGCTGGAATATCTGGCGCGCGACGAGCGCCGTGCCAGTGCCTGTCCCTTGCTGCTCGAGCGCCTGCGCCTGCTGCGCGCTCGTGCGAAGGCGAGCCAGGGCGCGCTGCTCCCGCCGAGCGGCTGGGGACCGCGCCTGCAGTCTCTGCTCGCGGCGGCAGGCTGGCCGGGGGAGCGCACGCTGGACAGTGCCGAGTTCCAGACTGTGGAGGCGTGGCGCGATCTGCTCACCGGACTGTCGCACCTCGACCTCATCCACGGCCCGCTGGTCTACGACTCGGTGCTCGCGCTGGTGCGGCGTCTGGCCGCCGAGCGGCTGTTCCAGCCGGAAACACCTCCGGTTCCCGTCCAGGTTCTGGGGGTGCTCGAGTCGGCCGGGCTGGAGTTCGATCACCTCATGGTGGTCGGCATGCATGCGGAGGCCTGGCCGCAGCCGGCGCGTCCCAACCCGCTGCTGCCGGTGGAGCTGCAGCGCCGGGCTGCGACCCCGGGCGGCTGCCCGGAGTGGGAGCTGGAGTTCGCCCGGCGGATGACCTCGGCATGGCGGAAGGCGGCAGCGCACGTCGTGTTCAGCTACCCTGAAACCGAAGACGACTGCAGCCTGCTGCCGAGCCCACTGCTCCGCTCGTTGCCGGGGCCCGCACCGGACCACATCGGCATCGACGACGCTATCGACTATCGGGCCATGGTGCACGCCTCGCGCCGCCTGGATCTGATCGAGGACGTGCAGGGCAGAGCTCTCCCCGCCGGGATTGCCGTCGACGGCGGCGCTGGTCTGATCCAGGACCAGGCCGCCTGCCCGTTCCGCGCGTTCGCTGCATACCGGCTGGGTGCCGTGGCCTTGGAGGCGCCCCACGAAGGACTGGACGCGCGCGAGCGCGGCAGCCTGCTGCATGCGGCACTGGCGCAGCTATGGGGCGCGCTGCGCTCGATTGAGCGCCTTCTGGCACTGGGCGAGCAGGAGTTGAGCGACGAGGTGACCCGTGCGGTGGACCTCGCGCTCGTCCGCTGGCAGCGGCGGCGGGAGTCGGTGTTCCGGGTGCGCTTTCTTGCGCTGGAGCGCGAGCGCTTGGGCGCACTGCTGCTCGACTGGCTGCGCACGGAGAGAGCGCGCGCGCCCTTCGAGGTGGCTGTCGCCGAGGAGGCGCGCGAGATCGAGGTAGGGGGTATCCGTCTCGAGGTCCGGCTCGATCGGGTCGACCGGCTCGCCCACGGCGGCGAGCTGCTGCTGGATTACAAGACCGGCGAGGTCGCGGTGAAGCGCTGGTTTGGCGCTCGCCCCGACGAACCGCAACTGCCTTTGTACACGCTGGCCCGGGAGCAGCCGCCCGCGGCGCTCGCCTTCGCACGCGTCAAGCGTGGCGAGAGCGGCTTCGCCGGTCTCGCTGAGCGTGGCGAGATCGCGCCCGGTGTCGAGAGCCTTGGCGGCGCGAAGCTGGCGGATGCAGCCGGGGACTGGCTGGAACAGCTGGCCGTGTGGCGCCAGACCGTGCACGCGCTGGGCGAGCAGTTCCGCTCGGGGCTGGCCAGCGTCGACCCGAAGCGCTTCCCCTACACCTGTCAGTACTGCGATCTGGCTACGCTGTGCCGGGTGGACGAGTTGCGCGGGCGGGAGGCGGAGGACGAGGGTTCTGGCGACTCAGTCTCTGCGGTTAATGTGTCTTCGCATTGGCTGTCCCAAACCTGACGATGGCTCCTAAAGCGTCCACTGCCAACCCCGATCAGCTCGCGCTGCGTTTCGAGCCGCCGGCGGCCGGGCCGGGACGTGCGCGCCCGTTCGAGCCGCCGGTGGCCGACGCCGCAGAGCGCCGCGAAGCGCTCGACCCCGCTCGCTCCTTCATCGTGCAGGCTCCCGCGGGGTCGGGGAAAACGGGATTGCTGATCCAGCGCTATCTGGTTCTGCTGGCCCGGGTGCGGGTGCCTGAGGAGGTCGTGGCGCTCACCTTCACGCGCAAAGCCGCGGGCGAGATGCGCAGCCGCGTTCTTCAGGCGCTGCGCGACGCGCGCGAGGGAAGCGAGCCGCAATCCGACCACGCGGCGCTTACGCTGCAGCTTGCGCAGGCCGTGCTCGAGCGCGACGCCCAGGAAGGCTGGGGCCTGGAGGCCAACCCGGGCCGGCTGCACGTGCAGACCATCGATGCCCTATGCGCCTCCCTCACTCGCCAGATGCCATTGCTGTCGCGTCTTGGCCCCGTCCCGCGCGTGGCCGAGGACGCGGAAGAGCTGTACCGGGAAGCCGCACGCGAGACCCTGGCGCTGCTCGAGGAGGACGGCTACGCCGAGCAGGTGGCTGCGTTGCTGCGGCATCTCGACAACCAGGTGGACCGGGCGGAAGAGATGCTGGCCGCGTTGCTGCGCAAACGCGATCAATGGTGGCGCCACCTCGGCGGCGGCGGGGTGGCACGCGTGGAGCTGGAGCACGCGCTCGAGCAGCTCGCCTGCGAGCGGATGCGTCGGGCGCGGGGGGCGGCTCCAGCGGTGTTCGTCCCCAACATCCTGCAGGCTGTGCGCTATGCCGCCGTCAACCTGGCCCGTTCCCAGCCGCATTCGCCGTTGCCGGCCTGGGCCGATTTGCCCGCGTTACCCGAAGGGCGCATCGCCGATCTGCCGGCCTGGCGCGGCATCGCCGAGCTTCTGCTGACCCGCGACGGCAAACTGCGCAAGACGGTCGATCGCCGCAAGGGCTTCCCCTCCCAAAGCGAAGGCAGCGAGGAAGAAAAGGAGCAGCGGCGGCGCGCCAAGCAGCAGGCCGAGCAGCTCCTCGAGGACCTTGTCGGGCACGAGGAGTTCGTCGAGGCGCTGGTCGAGATCCATCTGCTCCCGCCGCCGGCGTACGACGACCGTCAGTGGGCTTTCATCGACGCGCTGATCGGGCTGCTGCCCATCGCGCAGGCGCAGCTCACCCTCGTTTTCCAACGCCGGGGCACGGTGGACTTCGCCGAAACTACCCAAGGTGCGTTGAGGGCGCTGGGAGAGCCGGACGCACCCACCGACCTGGCGCTGGCCCTGGACTATCGCATCCAGCATCTGCTGATCGACGAGTTCCAGGACACCTCGCTCACGCAGTTCGAGCTGCTGCAGCGCCTGACTGCCGGCTGGCAGGCGGGCGACGGGCGCACCGTGTTCGCGGTGGGCGACCCCATGCAATCGATCTATCGCTTCCGCGAGGCGGAGGTGGGGTTGTTCCTGCGTGCGCGGCACCGCGGCCTGGGTGGCATCCCGCTCGAGTCGCTGGTGCTGCAGGTCAACTTCCGCTCCCAGGCCGGGCTGGTGGAGTGGGTGAACGACGTGTTCCCCGCGGTGCTGGCGGAGCGCGAGGATGTCGCCTCCGGCGCCGTGCCCTTCGTGCGCGCCCTGCCACAGGAGGCAGCGCTGCCGGGTCCTTCGGTGCACGTCCATGCATCGATAGGTGACGACCCCGTGAGCGAGGCCCAGACGGTAGTGGAGCTGGTGCGCCGCGCCCTCGGAAAGGATCCGCAGGGCAGCATCGCGCTGCTGGTGCGCGGGCGCGCGCACCTGCGCGAGATTGTTCCGCGCGTAAAGGAGGCGGGGCTGCGCCTGCGCGCCATCGAGATCGAAGCCCTCGGCCACCGTCCGGCAGTGCGCGATCTCTATGCGCTCACGCGCGCGCTGCTGCACCCTGCCGATCGCGCCGCCTGGCTGTCGGTGCTGCGCGCGCCGTGGTGCGGGCTCACCCTCACCGATCTGGAAGCCCTTGTCGCAGACGTGGTGTCAACGCCCTCGGCGTCGGAGTTCGATTCTCTGCGTCCGGCGTCCTCCGTCCTTGGTTCTTCTGCCCAGCCGTCCTTCATTGTGCTCGATCGCACCATCCCGCAGCTGCTGCAGGACCCCGACCGCGTTGCGGCGTTGAGTGTGGACGGCGTGGCGCGGCTTGCGCGGGTGATGGATGCCATCGGGCCGGTGCTCGCCAACCGCGGGCGCAGTGCCCTGCGCCGCCGGGTCGAGGCGGCATGGCTACGTTTGGGCGGGCCGGCCTGTGCGAGCGATCCCACCGACGTCGAGGACGCTCAGGTCTTCCTCGATCTGCTCGACGAGCTGGAGCAGGGGGGCGACCTGGAGGACCACGCCGCGCTCGACGAGCACCTGGCCAGGCTGTACGCACTGCCGGATCTGCACGCGCCGGAGACCCTGCAGGCCATGACCATCCACAAGTCCAAGGGTCTCGAGTTCGACACAGTGATCCTGACCGGCCTCGGACGCGGCGTGCGTGGCAGCGAGGCCCAGCTGCTGCAATGGCTGGAGCGGCCCGGCGAGGACGGGCGCGGCCACCTGCTGCTGGCGGCAATCACCGAGCAGGGTCGCAGCGCAGACCCGATCTACCGGTGCGTGACGCGGATGCAGGCCGAGCGCGAGCAGCACGAAGCCGGGCGGTTGCTCTACGTGGCGGCCACCCGGGCGCGCAAGCGGCTGCACCTGGTGGGGCACGCGGGCCTGGACGAGAAAACCGGCGAGGCGCGGGCGCCCGCCAAGCGCACGCTGCTCTCGCACCTTTGGGGCGCAGTCGAGCCCGAGTTTCAGTCTGCCGCCCGCCGGCTCGCGGCCGAGCAGGCCGTCGGGTCACAGGGCGGCGCAGCGGCTACACCGGGGCAGGGGGCGAGTGTCCCGGCCGAGCGGCTGCCGCAGCGCATATGGCGCCTCGACGGCGAGTGGCGTCTGCCGCCCGTGCCGGTACCGGTACCATGGCGGGAACCGGCCGCGGCAGTGGCGGCAGCCAGCGCAGCGAGCATCGAGTTTGACTGGGCGGGCGAAACGGCGCGTCACGTCGGCACCGTCGTGCACCGCTATCTTCAGCGTATGGCCGAGGAAGGCCTGGAGCGCTGGGATGCCGAACGCGTCGGTGCGGCCGGTCCAATCCTTCGGGCCGCGCTGCGCGCCGAGGGCGTGCCTGCCCCCGAGCTCGGCCAGGCCACCGGCCGCGTGCAGCGCGCGCTCGAAGGCGTGGTGGCCGATGCCCGCGGGCGCTGGATCCTCGAGGGTGGCCATGCCGATGCGGCCAACGAGCTGCGCCTCACCGCCCGCCTGGACGGGGAGACAATCAATGTCGTGCTCGACCGCACCTTCGTCGACGCGCAGGGCACGCGCTGGATTGTCGACTACAAGACCGGTACTCATGAGGGCGGCGACCTGGAGTCGTTCCTGGACCGCGAGCAGGAGCGCTACCGTGAGCAGCTCGAGCGTTACGCGAAGGTGATGACCGGCTTAGACGCTCGGCCGGTGCGGCTCGCGTTGTACTTCCCGCTGCTGCGGGCGTGGCGGGAGTGGGCGGCTCCCCCGTGACAGAAAGGCGTGACAGGCGACGCGTAACGGGTGAAGCGTCACACGTCAGGCGCTTTCGCTGCGAGTCGTGCCGATGCTTCTTGTGTTACGCTTTTGCGGTGGGCCCTTGTGAGGCGGCTTTACTGCGGGTGTTCCACACGCCTTTCTGTCACGCTTTTCTGTCACGCTCCACCTGTTACGCCTGTCAGGCACATCGATGCCGCAAACCCCAGTCACCTCTGCACCGCTGATGATCCTCGTGGCCGGGCCTTACCGCTCCGGCACCGGGGACGACCCGGCGAAGATCGCGGCCAACGTCCGCGCCATGACCGACACGGCGCTGCGGCTGTATCGCGCCGGTCACCTGCCGGTCCTGGGCGAGTGGTTCGCGCTGCCGCTCATCGAGCATGCCGGTTCGCGCAGTATCGGCGATCAGGTGTTCAACGGGATTTTCCATCCCATCGCGCGACGGCTGCTGGCCAAGTGCGACGCATGCCTGCGCATCGGCGGGCCGTCCCAGGGCGCGGACGAAATGGTGGCGGTATCGCGTTCATTGGGCAAGCGGGTGTTCTTCGACCTCAACGAGATCCCGTCGGCCGGAGAAGCCAGAGCATGATCCACCGCGGCAGCTGCCACTGCGGCGCGGTGGTCGTGGAGGTCGAAGCGCCAGCGGACATCGAAGCCTACGAGTGCAACTGCTCGATGTGCGAGCGCGTCGGCTTTTTACATCTGATCGTGCCGGCCGAGCGCTTCCGGCTCGTCCAGGGGCGCGAGCAGCTCACCACTTACACCTTCAACACCGGAGTCGCGCAGCACACCTTCTGCAGGGTTTGTGGCGTGAAGCCTTTCTACGTGCCGCGCTCCAATCCCGACGGCTTCAGCGTCAACGTGCGCTGCCTGGACCACAGTACGATCCGGTCCGTGAAGGTGCTGCCCTTCGATGGCCGGAACTGGGAGTCGGCGGCCGACCTGTCTCACCTGTCGCAGGGCTGATGGTCCCGAGCGGTGGCGTCGCCGAGGTGATGGGCAAGCAGAAGCGGGGCGTCGAGGCGCAAAGGCCTTGCTGGCGCGGACCTGCCGCTCGGCGGACCAGCGCTCTCGTTGTCGTGGTGCTGCTGCTGGCCGGCTGCCACTATTTCGTGCGTCCACCAACACCGGTGCGTGCAGCGCAGGTCACGCCCTTCTCGATCGCCACGCCGGGTGGCGACTGGCCGGGCGGCTGGCATGTGGGAGCAGTACCGAAGCTGCGTAAGCCGAGCAGCTACCGGTTGGTGGACAACGGCGGGACGACGGTCGTGGAGGGGACCGCCGATGCATCGGCCTCGGGCCTGGTGCAGCTCCTCGACATCGACCCGTACGAGCGCCCGATTCTGAGGTGGCAGTGGAAGGTCACGCAGCCTGTCGAAGGCGCCGACACCGCGCGGCGGGCAGGCGAGGACGCGCCCGTGCGCATCATAATCTCCTTCGCGGGCGACGTGGGCGGCCTGCCGTTGTCCGACCGCCTGTTCTTCGACCAAGTGAGGGCGCTCAGCGGCGTTCAGATGCCCTACGCCACGCTGGAGTACGTCTGGGGGGGCGGCGCGCCGAAGGACACCGTGGTCGTCAACAGCTACACGCCGCGCATCCGCATCATTCTCGTGCAGAGCGGACCGCAACCGCTGGACGAATGGGTCAGCGAGTCGCGCGACGTCGTCGCGGACTTCCGCCGTGCATTCGGCGAGGAGCCGGGGCGCATCACCGCGATTGCGATCTACACCGACGCGGACGCGACCGGTGCGCGGTCGCAAGGGTATTTCGGCGACATCGCGTTTCTCACGCGCAGCGAAGCGGGCCTGCGCACGGCTGCGGAGAAGAAGGACGAGCGCTGAGGGATGGAACTCGGTTACTCAGTCCCGAGTCCTGAGCCCTGAGTCCTGTTTCCTGTAAGGGAACCTTAAGCTTCGCCCCATAGGCTTCCGACCATCGACGATCGATGGTGACCAGGAGGCCTCGATGAAACTCCCGCTCTTTCTGCTCTCCGGCCCGCTGGCCGGTCTCGCGTTCGTCCTGGCGTTGCCCGCAATGGCCGAAACGCCGACCGATTTCCTCCGCGCATTCGAGCAGGAGGCCCGCAAGGCCGACCCGGCCTTCCAGGGCTTCTCCGCCGAGCGCGGGCGCCAGTTCTTCCGGCAGCCCCACGGCAACGACTGGAGTTGTGCGAGCTGCCACACCGACAATCCGGCGGGCAGCGGCAAGCATGCGAAGACCGCCAAGGTCATCGCACCGCTCGCGCCCGCCGCCAACCCTGAGCGCTTCGCCAGTGCGGCGAAGGTGGAGAAGTGGTTCCGCCGCAACTGCAACGACGTGCTCGGACGCACCTGCACCGCCCAGGAGAAGGGCGACGTGCTCGCCTGGCTCACGACGATCCGGAAATGAGGAGACTGCTATGGCCATGAACATGCTTGCCCCGACTCCGGCGCTGGCTTTAATCGGTGCCTTGACGGCCGCCTTCCTGCCAGTGACGGGTCAGGCTGACCAGGAAGTCTTCCGCGTCGACAATCCCGCCTGCGGCTCCCGAAGTGATCCATGACATTGATAGCCCACAGAGACCAGGAGAGAAGCTACGGCAACCCCTCGACGCCAAGTATGGCGAGGAGCCCAGAACCCAAGTATGGCGAGGAGCCCAGAACCTCTGTCTCGTCTCGCTAGACGTATCCGAAAACGATCCTTCGCGGCGAACGACGTTGCGGTTCTCCTTGGCGTCCTTTGCGTCCTTGGCGTTGAGAGCTTGTATTTCGGTTCCTTTGTACAGCGACATCCCTCAAGGAGAACATCATGGAAAAACGTATCCTGGTGTGGGACGCGCCCACGCGCCTGTTCCACTGGCTGCTCGCAGCGTCTTTCGCGGGCGCTTTTCTCACCGGCGACTCGGAGCGGCTGCGCGACATCCACCTGTTGCTGGGCTACACCGTGGCGGGGCTGATCGGCTTCCGCCTGGTGTGGGGGCTGATCGGCACGCGGTACGCGCGCTTCCGCTCGTTCCTGTTCTCGCCCCGGGAGCTGCTCCAGTACCTGCGCTCCCTGGCGGCCCGCTCGCCGCGGCACTATCTCGGGCACAATCCGGCCGGCAGCGTGGCGATTTTCCTGCTGCTGGCGCTTGGCCTGGTGACGGCTGCGACCGGCTACGCCACCTATAGCGACATCGGCGGCGAGTGGCTGGCGGAATTGCACGAAAGCTCCGCCTTCGCCATGCTCGCTGTGGTGGGAGTGCACATCGCCGGTGTGGTCCTGAGCAGCCTGCTGCATCGGGAGAACCTGGTGCGGGCGATGATCACCGGTCGCAAGACCGGCGAGTCGTCGCAAAGCATTCGGCGCAGCCACGCCTGGCTCGCTGCAGCCATGATCGCGCTGGTGGCGGCCTTTTGGGTGTGGTACCCATCCACGCAACCGGTTCAGGCACAGGCCGTCCATCAGCAGAGCCACGACGACGAGCATGGGTGACATTGCAACGAGAGCCGGATGCGCGTACTGGTCGTAGAGGACGACTCGCTGCTGGGTGACGCGATCCAGGCGGGGCTCGAGGAACTGGGCGACGCGGTCGACTGGGTGCGGGACGGCGTGGCTGCGGAGCAGGCGCTGGACACCGCACCCTATGCCGCCATGGTGCTCGACCTGGGCCTGCCGCGCCGCACCGGACTGGAGGTGCTGCAAAGGTTGCGGGCGCGCGGCAGCCAGCTGCCGGTGCTGATCCTCACTGCACGCGACACCGTCGAGGACCGGATCCGTGGACTGGACGCCGGCGCCGACGACTACTTGATCAAGCCCTTCGACCTCGGCGAGCTCGCTGCGCGACTGCGGGCGCTGACCCGGCGTGCTGCTGGTCAAGCCGCGCCGGTGGTTAAGCTCGGCGCCGTGGAGCTCGATCCGGCCGCGCACCGCGTTACCTTTCAGGGGAACCCGGTCGAGCTGTCGACCCGGGAGTTCGCGCTGCTGCACGCGCTGATGTGCAGCGCCGGGCGAGTGCTGACCCGCGCCCAGCTCGAGGAGCAGCTCTATGCCTGGGGCGAGGAGGTGGAGAGCAATGCTGTCGAGGTGCACGTGCACCGGCTCCGCCGCAAGCTCGCACCGGATCTCATCCATACGGTGCGCGGTGTGGGCTACATGATGCCGCGCGACTCGACGGCATGAGGGCGTCGCTGCGAGGGCGCCTGCTGGGGCTCGCTCTGGGCGCCACGGTGCTGGTCTGGGTGGCGACCGTTGCGGTGACCTGGATCGACGCGCGCCACGAGATCGACGAGGTGATGGACGCGCACCTCGCGCAGGCGGCCACTCTGCTGATCGTGCAATTGTCCGAGGACATCGAGGAGGTCGAGACCGAGCATGCGCCGCTCCTGCACAAGGACGCGCGGCGCGTCGCCTTCCAGATCTGGCAGGATGGCGAGCGGCTGCGCTTGCACTCGGAGAACGCACCCAATGTTCCCCTCGGCGGGCGCGAGGAGGGCTTCAGCAACCGCACCGTCGACGGCAAGGGCTGGCGCGTGTTCACCGCCTGGGACCCCTCGCGCGAGCACCTCGTCTATGTGGGCGAGCGCAGCGAGCTGCGGGCCAAGCTGGCCGCGCGCATGATGGCTGGAGTGCTGGCGCCGCTCCTGGTGGCTCTGCCACTGCTGGCGCTGCTGCTGTGGGTTGCGGTGCGGCAGGGGTTGCGCCCGCTCGAGGCGCTCGCCGCCGACGTGGGGAGGCGCGATCCCGACAACCTCGCTCCGCTGGATGCCGGGCGTGCGCCGCGCGAAGTGATCCCCCTCATCGATCAGCTCAACCGGCTGTTCGGGCGCATCGCGCAGTCGCTGGAGCGGGAACGCCGCTTTACCGCCGACGCAGCCCACGAGCTGCGCACACCCGTCGCGGCGATCAAGGCCCAGGCACAGGTAGCACAGATGGCCGCGAGTGAGCCGACGCGCGAGCATGCGCTTGGGCAGGTGGTCGCGGGAGCCGATCGTGCGTCGCGGTTGGTGGAGCAGCTGCTCACCCTGGCTCGCCTGGATACCGCAGACAGAGCCGCGTTCACCGCGTGCGCGCTGCGGGGACTGGCCACCGAGGTCATCGCCGAGCTGGCGCCGGCCGCGGTCGCGCGAAACATCCGCCTGGAGCTGATTGACGGCGCTGAGGCGACAGTCCGCGGCATCCCCGCGCTGGTGCAAGCCCTGATCCGCAACCTCGTGGACAACGCGCTGCGGCACGGCGCGACTCTCGTGCGGGTGCAGGTCGTGCCAGGTGCGGACGGCGCAACGCTTGCCATCGTAGATGACGGCCCCGGCATTCCCGACGCCGAGCGGGCGAAGGTGTTGCAGCGCTTCTATCGATTGCCCTCAGCCCGGGAGGGCGGCAGCGGCCTGGGCCTGTCCATCGTCCAGCGCGTCGCGGACATCCACGGCGCGACGCTCGCGTTGCGTGCGGGGGAGGGCGGCAATGGCTTGCGGGTGGACGTTGCGTTCCCCCCGCGCCACCACCCCGCTCATAACCAAGACGCATGAACCGCAGAGGGCGCAGAGGACGGGGAGGAAAAGAACCATGCAATAGGCCACGACAGGCAGGCGGTCCCAGGTGCGTCTGCGGAGAGTGCTCACCCTAACCTGCTGCGTGGTTATTCCTTCCTCCGCGTCCTTGTATGCGGTCAATGTGTTTCTTGCGTAGACTGTGGCTTCCTACCGTACGCCCACCTCGCCATGAACGATCCCCGCCGCCCTCCCGATCTCGGTCCGCGCGCCGCGCTGTCCGGCCGCGCTGCTTTCATCTCCCTGCTTGCCTCCGAAGGTGTCGACGTCATGTTCGGCAATCCCGGCACCACCGAGCTGGCGATCATGGAGGCGCTCGGCCAGCAGTCGCACATCAAGTATGTGCTGGGGCTGCAGGAGGCGCTGGTGGTCAGCATGGCGGACGGCTATGCGCGTGCCTCCAACCGGCTCGCCGCCTGCAACGTGCACGTTGCCCCCGGGCTGGGCAACGCGATGGGGTCGCTCTACACCGCCAAGATCTACGGCTCGCCGGTTCTGATCACGGCCGGGCAGCAAGAGCAGGGCCACGGCCTGAAAGAGCCGATGCTCTACGACGCGCTGGTGCCGATGGCGCAGCCGATGGTGAAGTGGGCCGTGGAGGTGACCCGCGTGGAGGATCTCCCGCGCGTCGTGCGGCGGGCGGCCAAGGTAGCCATGACTCCACCCACCGGCCCGGTGTTCATCAGCCTCCCGGGCGACATTCTCGATGCGCAAGCCGAGCTGGACCTCGGCCGGCCGACCCGGGTGGACGCCGCTACCCGTCCCTCGGACGCCGCCCTGGCGCGGCTTGCCGACGCGCTGCTGAGCGCGCGCAACCCCGCGTTCATCGCCGGTCACGAGCTGTACACGAGCGATGCGCTGCAGGAGGCCGGCGAGCTCGCCGAAGTCCTGGGCGCGGCCGTGTACCAGCAGACCGTGCCCTATGGCGCGCATTTCCTCTCGGAGCATCCAGCTTTCGTTCGGCCGCTGACGCGCAACCAGCAGCAGGTGCGCGACTGGCTCTCGCCCTACGACATGCTGGTGTTTCTCGGCTCGGATCAGCTGCGCATGTCGGTGCACAGCCCGGTCGAGCCGCTGCCCGATCGCGCGCGCGTGGTGCAGATCGGCAACCGCGACTGGGAGCTGGCGAAGAACTACCCGGCCGAAATCGCGCTCAAGGCCGACGTGAAGGAGACGCTGCGGGCGTTGCTGCCGGTCCTGCGCAGCAGGATGACGGCCGAGCAGGCGTCCGAATCGGCGCGCCGGCTCGGCGAGCTGGCGGCCAACAACTGGACCGCGCAGCGTGTGCGCGCGCAGCAGGACGCGCTGAAGGCGGCCGCGGCGCGCCCGATGGACCCGCGCCTGCTGATGCTACGGCTGACCGAAGCGCTGCCGCGCGACGCAGTCGTGGTAGACGAGGGGCTCACCGCCAGCATCTCGTTGCTCAGCCTTTTTTCCGTGCGCGATGCGCACTGCTACTACGGGCTGGCGAGCGGCGCTATCGGTTTCGCGATGGCGGGGGCGGTGGGTGTCAGTCTGGCCTTGCGCGACCGCCCGGTCATGGCCGTTGTCGGCGACGGCAGCGCCATGTACAGCATCCAGGCGCTGTGGACAGCGGCCCATCTGAAGCTGCCGCTCACCTACGTGATCGCGAACAATCGCAGCTACCGGATCCTCAAGGAGCGGCTCAAGTCCATGCGCGGCAGCGAGCGCTACATCGGAATGGATCTGCGCGAGCCGGAGATCGACTTCGTGGGGCTGGCCGAGTCCATGGGCGTGCCGGCCCACCGCATCACCGAGCCCGACGAGGTGGCGCCCGCGCTGCGGGCGGCGATGGCCAGCGGAGTGCCGAGGCTGCTGGACGTGCGCATAGCGGACGGATTCGGCGGCTAACAGGCCGATGCAAAAGCCGCTTCGCGAGCGCCTCCGGGCTTTTCCGGTGGCGCACACGCGCAACAACGCCTCGATTGAGCGTAACCAGACATTGGTTCAGCGGCCTGGATGGAGTGCAGTCCGCATCACGCTGCTGGGTGCGTGCTAGTCAGTTCAGCAGCGATGCAGCGCCGCAGTTCACCTGCTGGCCGGGAACGTACCAGCTTGCTTCCGCAGTATCGACGCTGATGCACCGGCCCTCGCCGGTAACGGGCGGCTGGTCGTATCCGGCCGAGTAGGTGGAGAACTGGAAGCGTCCCAGCGTAGGACGCCCGTCGTCGATGCGCCGGTCGACCTCTGCCAGGACCTCCACCGGAACCTGGTTGCCTGCCTTGGCGTTCAGCCTGCGCGCAGCGTTGGTCGACGTACCCCACATTGCATCCGAAGCGAAGTGCAGATAGCCTCCGAACACGTTGCGTGGTGTGTTGGCCGGTGACGGTATGGCGGTCGTCGGCGATTCGATGCGGAAGTGGTCGTTCAGCAACCCTGTCGCGGACAGCTGGGTCCACGCGATGATGTCCTCGTTGCGGCTGTCCGACTCCACCAGCCCGTTGTCATTGCCGCCGGCGCAGGGCGACCCGTCGCAGTCGATGGCGTCTTCGGTGTTGCCGTAGTCTCCTGGCCATGCCCTGAAGCGGTCCTGGAACGCGAGCAGCGCCCCGCTGACGGCACCCTGCTGGGCTACGAGGGCCTGGACTCGCGCCGAATCGATGAGGCTCTGGCCATAGATCACGGCCTGGACGAGCAGGCCCGTGATGACCAGTACGACGGCTGCCTCGACAAGCGTGAAGCCGCGCACCTTCACAGGCGCGGCCTTGGGTGGTGTCGAAAGCAGCAGGGGATGGTTGCGAATGCCGCCATCTCTTGGTCTCATGTTGTTTCGGTCTCCGAGGCAGTGCGCGCGCAGTGTAGAGGGGGCGTTCGCAGATCGACAACGTTTGTCATAAGTCTGCAAAGGATACCTTAAAACGTGTCGTGGTTGGGCGACACCCGTCGTGCCGGGGACGTCAGAGGTCAAGGGGGCAGGGGTAGCGGCAACGGCTCACCTTTACCGCCTTCGTTGCCGCGAATCGGGGTCCGACGCGTGCTTTGCATTGAGAGGTTGGGCTCTTCCCTGCGATGCTCTGCGCCTGTGCGGTGAGATGTCAGGTGTAGGTTCCTACAAGAAGGACGCGAGCAGGCGTTCGGACTCCTGCCACAGCCGCGCGGCGAGCGCATCGTCGCGGGCGGTGCGTGAGGGCGTGGCCGGCCGGCAGTCGACGTAGTACTGCCCGCTGACACCCTGGACCTCGGGCGATCCGGCCAGGTATACCGAAGTGCGGGCACCCTGCTCCACCGGTGCACCCCCCATGCCGAAGCCGCTGCGCAGCAGCTTGGTAGCGATCACGCCGGGATGGAGGCAGTTGGCGGTGACAGCGGTGTCCGCGAGCCGCTTGGCGAGCTCGACCGTGAACAACACGTTGGCAAGCTTGGAGGCCGCGTAGGCGGCGTATCCGTCGTAGCGGCGTGAAAAAGTGAGGTCGTCCAGGTCGAGTCGCCCGCTCTGGTGTGCCATGGAGCTGACCGTGACGATGCGGCCCGCCGGGGAGCGTGACAGTGCCGGCAGGAGGTGATGTGTGAGCAGGAACGGGGCGAAGTGGTTTACCGCCATCGTCAGCTCCAGCGCGTCGACGGTGAGACGGCGCTGATGCTCGTAAATGCCAGCGTTGTTGACCAGAACGTCGAGCGCGGGCGCGCGCTCGCCCACCTGGGCGGCGAGCAGCACCACCTCGGACATGTGCGACAGGTCCGCCCATACCGGCTCGACGGGGGCTGCCGCTTCTCCGCGCGCCAGCTCCTCAGCGGCTGCCTTCGCACGCTGCGGGCTGCGGCCGTGGACCAGCACGCGCCAGCCCAGCGCCAGGAGTTGGCGGGCAGTCTCCAGCCCGATGCCGGCGGTGGAGCCAGTGACGAGTACGGTTTTCATGCGAACGCGCTCCAGTGCGTAGGGGGCCGACCAAACCCATGATACCCGCCATCAGCTCGCGCCCCGAGCAGAACTGCGAGCTAGACTAGACCGTTCGGGTGCCGCCCGAGTTTGAGGCAATACGACCTATGCATCGACTCGCCACCCTCGCCGACCTGCCGCGCATCGTCGAGATCTATAACTCGACGGTCGCCTCGCGCATGGTGACGGCGGATCTGGAACCGGTCAGCGTCGAAAGCCGCCTGCACTGGTTCGAGGAGCATTGTCCAGATTCCAGGCCGCTGTGGGTGGTCGAGCGCGATGGCGACGTCGCGGCGTGGCTGAGCTTCTCGTCCTTCTACGGACGGCCGGCCTATGACGGCACCGCAGAGGTCAGCGTCTACGTCGACGAACGCGCCCGCCGCCACGGGCTGGGCGCGTACCTCCTCCGCGCCGCAATCGCGCAGGCCCCCGGCATAGGCGTGCGCACGCTGCTTGGGTTCATCTTCGCGCACAACGTTCCGAGCCTGGCCTTGTTCGAGAAGTTCGGGTTCGAGCGCTGGGGGCATTTGCCACGCGTGGCGGTGCTGGACGACGTGGAGCGCGACCTGGTGATTGTCGGCCGGCGTGTCGGCTAGAGCCCACTCTGAGTAAGCCCTACCTCTCACCGCGAAGACGCGAAGAAAACGACATAGCCCACGAACCACAGAGGACACAGAGAGCACAGAGGAAAAACCCGACAACTCATGCACCAGGAAGCCGTCTCTTGCCTTGGAGCCTTGACCGGTCAGAAAGCAAACGCGCCAACCACAGAGCGCCCTGACCCGACAAGAGCCGTTTGTGTGTGGGAATTGCGCATCCCTTCACGCCCAGTGGAACCCGGGATTTCCTTCGTGTCTTCGTGCCTTCGTGGTGAGAGGTGGAATTAGTGTGGTTCAGTACTGGCCGCAGGCCACTCACGCCAGCGCAACGAGCATCAGCACGAACACGATCACGGCCGTAGCGCTGAGCACCAGCACCGCGGCTGCGGCGCAGTCCTTGGCGATGCGCACGAACTCAGCCTGCTCGGCGTGCAGCCCGTCCAGGGTGTGCTCCAGAGCGGTATTGACAAGCTCTGCTGCGAGCACCAGCCCGATCATCGTTACGATCAGCGCGGTCCAGAGCAGGGGAGGGCGCAGCCACAGGATGGCGGCGACGGCGAGAGCGGCCGCCAGCAATTGAACGCGGAAGCTGCGCTCGCCAGCGAAGGCTTCGCGCAGGCCCGCCAGCGCGAAGCGCAGCCGGTGCCCGAACCCGCGGCCTTTCACGGCGAGGCCGCCGTGTGCGCAGCGCGGCGTCCCATCGCCGCGCTTCTGGCGCGCGTGCTGGCGCAAACAGCGATACTCATCCTGCTCCTCCGGTGCTGCTCAATCCTGCCGATCCTGTCGATAGCCGGTGGCTTCCTCGCGCCGCCACACCTTGCGCTCGATCGCCCAGCCGACGATATACCACCAGCCTGTCCCCACCACGCCGTGGTATAGCAGCGGCCACCAGAAATTGGTCAGGTCGCGCAGCGGACCGCCCTCCCCAGCGGGGACGAGCCAATTCACCGGAATCACGCCGAGGCTTACCGGGAAGTCCAGCGCGAGGAACATCATCCAGTAGTTGGGCCAGTCCGGCTCCCCCCTGCCGATGATGAGCATGACCGTGTAGCCGAGGATCGCCACATGCAGGAGTGCACCTGCGACGCCGAAGCGGGAGTAGCGCAGCATGGTCGCAAGTGTCAATCGGGCGGCGGACCCGATGGAAGGTGCGCAGCGGTGGGCAGACGGCCAGGCTCGCCCTTTGCTACCGCAGCGCAGGGGCGGCCCCGGCCGCGCGCTCGACCATCATCGGGATGTAACACGGATGTCATGCCAGTACCCTAACCTTGTTCATCGCGGCGTACAGGCCGCCCACGAGGATTGACCCTGAAGCAAACCGCCCGGAAGCTCATCGATCACCTCGACCAGAAGGTGTTCGACGCGATCTACTCCCGCGCCCTGGTCTACAACACCTGCTGGGAGGACCCGGCGGTAGACCGACAGGCCTTGCAGCTTACCGCACAGGACAACCTCTTGGTCATCACCAGCGCCGGGTGCAACGCCCTCGACTACGCGCTGCAGGGCCCGGCGGTCGTGCATGCGGTGGACGCCAATCCTCGCCAGACTGCTCTTCTGGAGCTCAAGCTCGCCGGCGTGCGCACGCTGGACTTCGAGGATTTCTTCCTGCTCTTCGGCCAGGGCCGTCATTCGGCTTTCGAAGAGCTCTACCGCGACGTCCTGCGCGCCGGGCTCTCGGAGTTCGCGCAGACCTTCTGGGACCGCAACGGAGGGTGGTTCAGCCAACCCGATGCACGCGATACGTTCTACTACTTCGGCCTGTCCGGGGTGGTAGCGCGGGGGTTCCGCGCGTATTTGCGCGTGCGGCCGAAGCTGCGTGATGGCATCGAGGCGATGTTCGAGGCACGCTCGCTCGACGAGCAGCGCGCCATCTACGACAGCCGCATCGAGCCGCTCATGTG
>DAIQQA010000131.1:0-14300 GCA_036787045.1 Burkholderiales bacterium
GCATTTACCTGGGCTTGGACCTGGGGAATAATGCTTGCTTCGCTCCCGAGAGTGTTCACCAGCTGGCCTTGGAGCAACTGTCGCGGAAGCAAGGACTATCCTCATGACCGACCTCAGCGCCAGACCGAGCCCTACCTTGCACCAGGCGGCCGCCCGCCGGCTACGCTTCGTGACCGCTGCCAGCCTGTTCGACGGCCACGACGCCTCCATCAACATCATCCGGCGCATGCTCATGGCGAGCGGGGCAGAGGTGATCCACCTCGGCCACAACCGCTCGGTGGACGAGATCGTCACCGCAGCGCTGCAGGAGGACGCTCACGGTATCGCGGTGAGCTCCTACCAGGGTGGACACGTCGAGTTTTTCCGCTACATGATCGACCTGCTGCGCGAACGGGGTGGGGCCAACATCAAGGTCTTCGGCGGCGGCGGCGGCGTGATCGTACCCGCCGAGATCCGCGAACTGCACGACTACGGTGTGGCGCGCATCTACTCCCCCGAGGACGGCGCGAAGCTCGGGCTGCAGGGCATGATCGACGACATGCTCACGCAGGCCAATCAGGACCTGTGCGCAAGCCTGCCCGCCTCCCTGGATGCGCTCATGGCCGGCGACCGGCGCGCGCTGGCGCGCGTCATCACGGCCCTGGAAGGCGCGGCACTGCCCGAAGTCATGCACAAGGCGCTACTGGCACATGCGCAGCAGCACACCAGCGTGCCGGTTCTGGGCATCACCGGCACCGGCGGCTCGGGCAAGTCCTCGCTCACCGACGAGCTGGTGCGCCGCTTCCGCCTCGACCAGGGCGACCGCCTGAAGATCGCGCTGATCGCGGTGGATCCCTCGCGGCGCAAGACCGGGGGCGCGCTGCTGGGCGATCGCATCCGGATGAACGCGATCAACGGGGCGACGATCTACATGCGCTCACTGGCCACCCGCAGCGGCGGCAGCGAGATCGCCGCCTGCCTGCCGGACGTGATTGCCGCCTGCAAGTGCGCCAGCTTCGACCTGGTGATGGTGGAGACCTCCGGCATCGGCCAGGGCGACGCCGCCATCGTGCCGCACGCGGATCTTTCGCTGTATGTGATGACGCCCGAGTACGGGGCGGCCAGCCAGCTGGAGAAGATCGACATGCTCGACTTCGCCGACTGCGTGGCCATCAACAAGTTCGACCGCCGCGGTGCCGAGGATGCACTGCGCGATGTGTCCAAGCAGTTCCAGCGTAACCGCCAGGCCTTCTCCACAGCCCCCGACAAGATGCCGGTGTTCGGCACTATCGCTTCGAGGTTCAACGACGACGGGGTCACGGCCCTGTACCAGGCACTCGCTGCTAGGCTGCAGGACAAAGGGCTCAAGCTGCAGAAGAGCACGCTGGCACCGGTCGGCGTGCGCGCGTCCTCCCGGGTCACCGCCGTGGTGCCACCAGCCCGCGTGCGCTATCTGGCCGAGATCGCCGACACGGTGCGCCAGTACAAGAAGCACGCACTCGAGCAATCCCGCATCGCCCGCGAGCGCCAGCAGCTGACCGAGACGAAGCGCATGCTCGGTGAGCCTGCGCCGGGAGGCGCGAGGCACGAGGCGCAAGGCGCGAGCGATAGGCTCGACGCCCTGATCGCCGCCCGCGATTCCCGGCTCGATCCACGCGCCAGGAAGCTGCTGGAGATGTGGCCGGCGATGCAGCAGGCCTACGCGGGTGCCGAGTATGTGGTCAAGATCCGCGACCGCGAGATCCGCACTCAGCTCACGTACACCACGCTCTCGGGCACTGCAGTTCGCAAGGTCGCGCTACCGAAGTTCCAGGACCACGGCGAGATCCTGCAGTGGCTCATGCTGGAGAACGTGCCTGGCTCTTTCCCCTACACCGCAGGGGTGTTCGCCTTCAAACGCGAGAACGAGGACCCGACCCGCATGTTCGCCGGCGAGGGCGACCCGTTCCGCACCAACCGCCGCTTCCACCTGCTGTCCAAGGACATGCCGGCCAAGCGGCTGTCCACCGCCTTCGACTCGGTGACGCTGTACGGCTTCGATCCGGACCTGCGCCCCGACATCTACGGCAAGGTGGGCAACTCCGGAGTGTCGATCGCCACCCTGGAGGACATGAAGGTGCTGTACTCCGGCTTCGACTTGACCGACCCGTCCACCTCGGTGTCGATGACGATCAACGGGCCCGCGCCGACCATCCTGGCGATGTTCATGAATACCGCCATCGACCAGCAGCTGGAGAAGTTCCGCGCGGACAACGGGCGCGAGCCCACCGAGGACGAAGCCGAGAAGATCCGGGAATGGACGCTCGAAACCGCGCGCGGCACCGTGCAGGCCGATATCCTCAAGGAAGACCAGGGCCAGAACACCTGCATCTTCTCCACCGAGTTCAGCCTGAAGGTGATGGGTGACATCCAGGACTACTTCATCCATCACAACGTCCGCAACTTCTACTCGGTGTCGATCTCCGGTTATCACATCGCCGAGGCCGGGGCCAACCCGATCAGCCAGCTCGCGTTCACCCTCTCCAACGGGTTCACGTTCGTCGAGGCGTATCTCGCCCGGGGCATGCACATCGACGACTTCGCGCCCAACCTGTCCTTCTTCTTCTCCAACGGCATGGATCCGGAATATGCGGTGATCGGGCGGGTGGCCCGGCGCATCTGGGCGGTGGCAATGAAGAATAAGTACGGTGCCAACGAGCGCTCGCAGAAGCTCAAATATCACTGCCAGACCTCGGGGCGCTCGTTACACGCCCAGGAGATCGCGTTCAACGACATCCGCACCACGCTGCAGGCGCTGATCGCCACCTATGACAACGCCAACTCCCTGCACACGAACGCTTACGACGAGGCGATCACCACGCCTACCGAGGAGAGCGTGCGTCGCGCCATGGCCATTCAGCTCGTGATCAACCGCGAATGGGGCCTGGCCAAGAACGAGAACCCGAACCAGGGTTCCTTCATCGTCGAGGAGTTGACCGACCTGGTGGAAGAGGCCGTGCTCAAGGAGTTCGAGGCCATCAGCGAACGCGGCGGGGTGCTGGGGGCGATGGAGCTGGGTTACCAGCGCGGCAAGATCCAGGAAGAATCGCTGTACTACGAGCACAAAAAGCACGACGGCTCGTACCCCATCATCGGCGTAAACACGTTCCGCAACCCACACGGCGATCCGGTGCCCGAGCACCTGGAGCTGATCCGCTCTACCGAAGAGGAGAAGCAGAGCCAGCTCAGGCGCCTGCATGAGTTCCATGCCCGCCACAAACAAGACAGCGGCCCGATGCTTAAGCGCCTGCAGCAGGCGGTCATCGACAACAAGAACGTGTTCGAGGTGCTGATGGACGCGGTGCAGGTCTGCTCGTTGGGGCAGATCACGCATGCACTGTTCGAGGTGGGGGGACAGTATCGCCGCTCGATGTAGAGCGGCGAACTGTTCGCCCATCCCCGCGAAGGCGGGGATCTCGGGAGCATGCCGACGCCCTGTCCGAGGGCCCCTACTCGCGAAGACGGGAATTTGGGCACGGTATCGAAGCCGTGATCGAGGGGCCATCCCCGCGAGTGCGGGGATCTACGAGACAGTGCCCCCTGCCGACAGATACCTCACGGCAACGCAAACAACGTCAGCGTCATGGAGCCGGGCGGCGCCTGCCAGAATCCTGCCGCCATACCGGAGACGACTGCCACGTACTGCTTACCGTCGACCGCGTAGCTGATCACCCCGCCGACAATGGTCCCGCCGCCGTTGAAGCGATAGACGACGGTCCCGTCGCGCGCGTCGAGTGCGAGGAATTCCCCGGTCAGCTCCCCGGTGAATATCATGTCACCGGAGGTCGCTGTCACCGCCGCGAGCATCGGCCGGCTCGACTGATACTTCCACGCGACTTCGCCGCTCGAGGCCTTCACCGCGGTCAGCCAGCCGCGGGATTTTTCCACCGGGTCCCACGTGAACGACCCACCGAAGTACAACTGTCCGGCAACGAACCTCGGCTCTTCATCGCGCTTGAACACGCCACACCAGTCCACGCTGGGCACTACCAGCAGGTCCAGTTTCGGGCTGTACGCCGGCACGCTCCATTCCACGCCACCGGCAAGGCCCGGGCAGGTGTACACGCCCTCTTCGGTCGGATCGATTTCAGCGTTCTTGCGGGTCGTAACCGGCACCGAGTAGAGGACTTCGTGTGTCTCGCGGTCCACCAGCCGCAACAATCCGTCCTTCGCGCCGACCGTCACCACCTCGCGGGTCTTGCCGCGGACCGTCGCGGTGAACAGCGGGCTGGTGACCGGCAGATCCCAGTCGTGCGTGTCGTGCGGCACCGCCTGCATGTACCACTGGAGCTTTCCGGTGCGCACGTCCAGCACTGCCATCGAATTGGTGTAGAGATTCGCGCCCTCCCGCCCGCTGGCAATGAAGTCGGGCGCCGGATTGCCAACCGCGACGTAGAGCAGCCCGCGAGAAGCATCCAGCGAGGGCGTGGTCCAGATGCCTCCGCCGCCCTTCAGCCGCGCCTCGGCAGTGCCCCAGGTCTCGGCCCCGGGCTCTCCCGCGTCGGGAACGGTGTTGAACCGCCACACCGGATGCCCGTCGGCCAGCGCAAACGCCCCGACCCATCCCTTGAGACCGTAATCGGAACCCGATGGGCCGATGATGACAAGGTCGTCATAAATGATAGGGTTGATGGAGAGCGCTTCGAACTTCTCCGCCTCCGCCGCCTTCACCTCCCACATCAGCCTGCCGGTCCGCGCGTCGAGCGCGAACAGGTAGCCGTCCTGGGTGCCGCGCACCACTGTTCCGTCCTTGATCGCTACCCCGCGGTTCTTGACCGAAGAGTTCCCGTCCTTCCCCTTTGGTTTCCAGTCGTGCCGCCACTTCATCCGGCAGGTGGCCGGATCCAGGGCGATGGTCGTCAGAGGTGTCGAAACATACATGACGCCTCGGTACACGAGCGGATTGTTCAGCGCTCGGTTCAGATCCGCGCCCTGGAACATGCACACGGGCCGCAGCGATCCGGCGTTCGCCGGCGTGATCTGCCTGAGATCGACGTAGCGCACGCCCGCGTAATCGTGGTTAGGCAGCAACCACTCCGTGCTGCGATCGGCCCGGTTCAGCTCCTCCTGTGTCGGCCCCGCCTGAGCGAACGCAAGGCCAGCGGCCGTTGCAAGCAGGCCTGATGCGACAACGGCGACGTACGGCTTGCTCATCTCCCCCTCCCTTCGCTGTGGCCGAACTGCCTCAGTGCGGCTGCAGCGTGACTGCCTTCATCACCGAGGCTGCCGGAACCAATTCCGACTCGCCCGCCGGATAGCCATTGACCTTGAGAATGTATGCCACGACTTCCGCGTATTGTGCTTTGGCGAGCGAGCCCGGCGCGTTGTTGGGCATCAGGCTGCGCACGATGTAGAACAGGTCGTCGAGGGTGTGCTGGCCATCCTCCCAGCGCGAACGGAACGCGGCGCCGGTGAGCGGCGCCGCGGGATTGCCCTCGAGCCGGAGGCCGTGGCAGGTCGAGCAATGCTGCTGGTAGACAGCTTCACCCCGCATCGCCTGGGCTTCGCTGAAGAGCCCTGGTGTGTTCTGCGCGTGCGCGGCACCCGCGTCCAATGCGGCCCATGCCAGGCATCCCAGCAGCAGCGGCCGCCAGCCACTACCGCGACAATTGTGATCGGAGTATCCGCGCATGCTCCCCAGGACCTCGCATGGACTTCGCGCTGGGACGCAAGCTCGGCGTACCACTGCGCTGAGGCAGCAGTCTAGCCCGGATATTTCACCAGACCAACCCCGGTTGGCTCGGAGATTCGCAGCAGCAGCCAATCGTGGGCCGATTACCGTAGCGTGCAGTCTGGACGTCGGGGTTACGCGGATTCTGGCGGGTCCTGGCCGGCCATATCGGGCATGCCCGTCTTGCCAATAGAGTGATCTATTGGCTGCGCCGGTCGAGCCCGATCTGTCTCGCCCAGGCCTCCGCCATAATCCCGCGTCCTGATGAAATATCCGGGCTAGCGCGACCGCAAGACCATGGTGACACCTTTCTCGGGCCGGGTCAGCGAACGGATCCAGAGGGGACACCACGCCCACTCCTTCCGCTACGAAATCCAGGTAAGGTAGCTCTCGGCCATCCCGCGAGCGACGCCCATGGACATCTTCATCTCCTACGCCTCCGAGCAGCGCACGCTCGCCGAGGAGATCGCACTTGCGCTGCGCGGGGAGGGCCACCAGGTCTTCTTCGACCGCTCCGAGCTCCCCGAAGGCGAGGCCTACAACGCGCGCATCCGCGAGGCGATCGAGGCCTGCGACCTGCTGATCTTTCTGGTCAGTCCGGAGGCCGTGGCCGAAGGCCGGTACACGTTAACCGAGCTGAGGTTCGCCGAGGAGAAGTGGCGATCTCCCGCCGGCCACGTTCTTCCGGTCATGGTGCAGCAGACAGCTGGTGCAGCAATCCCCGCCTACCTGCGTGCGGTGGTCATCCTGCGGCCGGCAGGCAACGTGCCCGCGGAAGTCGTTGCCGCCGTGGACCGCCTATTGAAGCCGCGCTGGATACGATGGCTGCGCCGTTACGCGGTTGTACTAGGGGTTCTTGCTTTGGTCGGCGGAGGTGTGGGAATCTGGCGCGCAGTCGAAACCTGGCGAACTTGCGGGGACGCGCTGCGTCTGGTCGACGAAGCCAAGCTGCACCAGAGCACGGGAGACTACACCGCCGCGTGGGACCGCTACGCCAGCAGCCTCGCTGCCTGTCCGAGCAGCCGCGCAGCTGCGGAAGGGCAGGAGCGCCTTGCAATGGACTGGCTGGAGAACATCCGTGTCACCCAAGGCAAGGAGACCTTCACCGACATCGCCGACAAAGTGCAGCCTGCTCTGTCGCGGGCCGCGGTCGCCAAGGACGACCGGCGGGCCGCCGATGCCCTCGCGCATCTCGGTTGGGCGGACTTCCTGCGCTCGCGCGATGGCCAGAGTGGGCTGGACCCCGTGCGCTACTACCAGCAGGCCCTGCAACGCGATCCCGAGAACCCTTACGCGCACGCGTTCTGGGGCCACTCCATCCTGGTGCGCGGCGCGGATCTGCAGGAGGCGAGGGCACACTTCGACCAGGCACTGGCCTCTGACGCACAGCGGCCATTCCTGCGCGGACTGCAACTCGCCGCACTGATGTGGCGCAGCCAGCCCGACCTGCAGAACGAGGTCCTGCGCGTTGCCAACGACATGCGGGCGCAGGGCGAAGGATCGCCTGCCATCGGCTCGGACTCGCTGGTCTCGGCGATCTGGAATGTGTACTACGATCGCCTGGTCCGCGGCAACAGTAAGGCGGATTTTCTTGCAGTGTTGCCAGCGGCCGATCATCTGGCCACGTTCCGATGGTTGTTCCCGCAATACGCGGATTCCTCCAACCGGTACGCGTATCTGTTCATGCTGGCACAACTGCAGGAGAACAGTGGCGACCGCGCGGACGCGCTGGAGACCTACCAGTCGCTTCTCGCGATGCTGGCGGCGCAGGGAGCGGACAGCGGGACTATCTACGGCGCTGCGCGGCACGCCGTCCAGCGCCTGCAAAGCAAGTGAGTCGCTTCCCGCGCAGGTGGAGTCGCAGCTGATCGGGGGAAACCGGTGCGCAGCGGACCGGTCCTTTGCTTCGGGGTCGCGGGTGGTTGTCCTGCCCTTCGATGCGTAGTCCTATCCCGCGCCGACCCGCTGGCGATGGAAGGTCAGCGGGACTACTCGCGCGAGAACACCAATGCGCAGTTGGTACCGCCGAAACCGAACGAGTTGGAGAGCGCCATCTGGAGCGGCTTGCGCTCGGCCGTCCGCGGAATGCAGAGGTCAGCGATGGCCGGTTCGGGGTCCTCGAGGTTGATATTCGGGGCGATGAAGCCGTCCTGCAGCATGAGCAGGCAGAAGATCGCCTCCTGCGCGCCCGCGACGCCCAAGCCGTGCCCGGTCATCGATTTGGTGGACGATAGCGGCGGAACGCTGTGGCCGAAGACGTTGCGGATCGCCTGGATCTCGACGAGATCGCCCAGCGGGGTCGAAGTACCATGGAGGTTGATGTAATCGATGCGCTCGCGCGCGACACCGGCGTCCTCGAGTGCCAGCCGCATCGCGGCCTCCGCACCGATGCCGTTGGGCGCAACCATGTCCTGCCCATCGCAGGATGCGCCCGCGCCGCGCAGGATCCCCCTGATCTTCGCGCCGCGCGCCCTCGCAATGTCGAGAGCCTCGAGCACGAGCACCGCCCCCCCGCCGCTGAACACGAAGCCGTCGCGCTTCCTGTCGAGCGGCCGCGAGGCCCGATGGGGCTCGTCATTGAACGCCGACGACAGCGCACCCATGCCGTCGAAGGCGCTCGCCGAATAGACGTTGACATCCTCCGCACCGCCGACGAAGACGCGGTCCTGCCGTCCGCTGCGGATGAGATCGAGCCCCATGAGCGCGGCGTGGGCCGAGGTCGCGCAGGCGCTCGTGACCGAGTACGAGTGGCCGTGGATGTGAAAGATCGTCGAGAGGTTCGCCGTCAGCGACGAACCCATGATGAGCGGGACCTGGTACGGTCCGACCTTGGCGCCGCCGCGCGCGCGCAGGCGGTCCCCAAGAGCGATTGCATCGGGCATGCTGGCGCCGGCGCCCGTGCCGAGGACGATACCGGTGCGGGGGTCCTCGATCTCCTTTGTGGTCAGCCCGGAATCCGCGATCGCGTCCCTCATCGCCTCGGCGGCAAGAATAGCGGCGTCGCACAGGAAGCGCACCTGCTTGCGGTCGAAGCTGGCGCGCAGCGTTTCCACTTCGACGCGACCGGCGACCTGTGAGCGCAGCCCGGCCTCGGCCCATGCAGGCCGCATCGAGACGATGCCGGAGCGGCCGGCGAGCAGCGCGGCAGTGGTTTCGACCGCACCTCGGCCCAGCGGGCTGAGGGTTCCGAACCCGGTCACCGCAACAGTGCGCGTCATGGGTATGCGTACTTCAGGTCGGGAAACAGCCCCACCATGATCCCCTGGACCTCGGCCGACACCTGCCCATCCACCACAGCGACGCCCTCGGCGGACGCGAGCGGCGTCGGACGGTCCGTGACTTTGCGGAAGTCTACCCGGTAAGACACCAGCTTGTGGTGCGGCCGCACCTGTTCCCGGAACGTGATCTTGCCGGTCCTCAATGCACGGCCGTACCCGCCGAAGCCCGCATGGTGAAGAAAGAAGCCGCTCAGCTGCAGTATGGCGTCGACCTCGAGGACGCCGGGCATGACCGGGTCGCCTTCGAAGTGGGAGAAGAAGAACCACTCGTCGATGCGCACGTCCTTCTCCGCAACCAGCCAGCCCGCGCCGTGCTTGCCGCCCTCGGTGTGGATCTCGACGATGCGGTCGAACATCAGCAGCGGCGGCGCCGGCAGGCGCCGTGGCAGGGTCGGATGATGGACGCAGAACGAGAGGATCTCGCGCTTGTCGTAGGAGGTCTTGGGATTGGGCGTCACGCCTTGCGACCCGCTTCAAGTGCAGCAAGGCGAGCTTTGAGCTCCTTGACCTCGGTTCTCAGGTCCGAGAGGTGGCGCACGATGGCCTGATTCTTCATGTACTCCTTGATCGGCTGGATCGGACTCCCCGCGTATGTGCCGGGCTCCTTGATGTCGTTGGCGACACCGGCGCGCTGGACCAGCACGACATCGTCGCAGATCGTGACGTGATCGATGATTCCGGTCATGCCGCTGGTGACCACGCGCTTGCCGAGCGTAGTCGATCCGGCAACGCAGAGCATCGCGGTAAGGATGCAGTCCTCGCCGATCTGGACGTTGTGTGCGATGTGGCAAAGGTTGTCGAGGACCGTGCCCGCGCCGATCCGGGTCTCCGCAAAAGCCGCGCGGTCTATGCAGCATGCAGCGCCGACGACGACGTTGTCCTCGACCACCACGCGACCTAGCTGCGGTATGCGGTGGTTGCGGCGTTTCTCGTCCTGGGCGAACCCGAACCCTTCGGAGCCGACTATGGTCCCCGCCTTGATGACGCAGTGGCGGCCGATCTCGCATCCCCAGCCGATGAAGGTGTTGGGATGGACGACGGTGTCGTCGCCGAGGACGGCGTCATGCTCGATGACTGCGCCGGCGAGGACCACGCAGCGCTCGCCGAGGCGGGCGCGGGCGCCAAGGACGGCGTTGGGCCCGATCGTCACGGAGTCCGGGATCGACGCGCTCTCGTGCACTACGGCGCTCGGATGGACGCGCGCCCACCCCTCATGGCGCAGGTCCCGGTCGAAGTAGCGCTGAAGGATGTGAGCCTGGGCCAGACGCACGTTGTTCGCTGTTATCACGGCGAGGCCGGGCAGGCGTCCGGCGAAGCCTGGTGTGGTGACGACGGCCGCCGGGTGGCGCTGGAGGATCGACTCGAAGTAGCCGGCGGCGTCGGCGAAGACCAGGTCGCCGGGGCCACAGGTTTGAGCGGGGGCAATTCGTTCGATGGTTGCGTCCGGGCCGGTGCGGTCGACGAGGAGGCCGCAAGCCCTGAAGTCGTCGAGGAGCTGGGCCGTGGTCAGCGGAGGCATGGAAAAGACAGTGTACCCGATCCAGGCCAAGCCCGGTCCTGCTGCCGCCTGCGGCACCACCCGGAGATCAGGCCCGCGCAGACGCGTCCTGCACGCGCCTCGGGCGGCCCAGGACCGTGTGGTATGGTTGAGTCCACGATGCGGCAACCTGCCAGCCGCTGGCGAGGTGCTACCGACGGTGCAGCCCTTTGCCAGCCGCGCGATGGCCGGGAGCAGCCTGCGACCGGCTCCACCCTCCCGGGGGCTGTCATGAGGGAAATCTCAACGCAGATCGAGATCGACGCGCCGGCCAGCCGGATCTGGGCGGTCCTGACCGACTTTCCGCGCTATCCGGAATGGAACGGCTTTCTACTGGAGGCTTACGGAGCGGTTGCATCGGGCAGCCAGATCAAGTTTCGCTTCGAGCTGCCGCGCGGGTTTCGCATGTGGACCCGCGCAACTGTCCTGGAGGCCAGACCCGGTGCGCAGCTGCGCTGGGCAGGGAATTTCCTGTTCGACTGGCTGTTCCGGGCCGAGCACTATTTCCGGATCGAGGCGCTGGGAGCGGCACGAGCCCGGTTCGCACATGGCGAGCGCTTCACCGGGCTGCTCGTGCCCATCGCCTGGCTCGTGTTGCGCCACAGCGGCAAGCCGGTCTACGACGATATGAACCGTGCGCTCAAGCAGCGCGCTGAAAACGGGGCGTAAATCGACGATCCCGCGTCAGCGCGCGGAGAGTGCAAACGTCAGTTTGGCTGACAGCCGGTTGTTCTCGGCGGTGAGCTCGGTCACCGCCAACTGACGCACCGTCACGTCGTAGGAGGTCCCTGCGTCCGACAGCATGCGCTGCAACCCCTCGCGCAGGTTGATGTGGAACGCACGCGGCAGGACCCGCTCGACGAAGGCTTGCAGCAGGATCCGATACTCCTCCCTGGACACCTCGTCGACCCTGACATCGGTCAGCCCGAGGTTCTCTCCCGCGAAGTACGGTCGGGCAGATGCCGTGACATTCAGCGTGTCCGATGCACCGGTGCATTGCCCATCGACCTCGAGCCCCAACCAGCTGGTCAATCGCGTCTTGATGCGTACCCGTCCGCCCGCAATGGAAACCTCCGGAGAATCGAGGTAGGCGAGCTGGCATTTCGATTCGCGCAGCAGATAGAGCTTGCCGTCGTCGGTGAAAAGCTCATCCATCAGCATCTTCCGGACGGCGGTATGCTCGATCACGATCTCGCTCGCCGGGGCGGCGATTGGACAGCCGATGAGCAGAAGAAGCGACAGCTCGACGAGGCGACGTAAGACGGCGCGCGGGTGCAGGGGCATGGGGGTGCTCGGAGATTCGGGGGTTGGCTTGCGCAGATCTGGAACGCAACTGGAGGGGTGCCTCATGCGCTCATAGCTTGTGATGCAGCGGGACAGCGGCGTCCCCGCGGAGGCTCACCGCTTGACCATCACGACCTCCAGGTAATCGGCAGAGACCACCAGCGTGCTGTCCTGCGAGCGATTGAAGCGCGTCAGGATGCCGTCGAGGTCTGCCAGATACCGCTGGCGCCGCTCGTCATCGAGCGCCGCGAATGTGGCGATGATGGGGCCGAAGTAGGTGCGGAAGACATCGATCCAGTGCTGGTTGTTACGGTAGCGGAACAGCGCACTGCGCCTGGTGATCTCCATGGAGCCAACAGCGTCGCCGAACAGTTCTCGCAGGCGCGCTTCGGTGCCCCATTCCGGTGGCGGCCTCAGCCCGGCCGGCGGCGGAACGTATCGTGCCTGCAGCCCAAAGGTCTGGCCCCAGAAGCCATCCGGGGTCCAGTTCGCCATGCCGATCTTTCCGCCGGGTCGGCACACGCGCAACAGCTCCTGCGCGGCCTGCTCCGGGCGCGGCGCGAACATCGAGCCAAAGACGGACAGCACGACGTCGAAGGAAGCGTCGGGGAACTGGATGTCTTCGCAATCGCCCACCTCGAAACGTGTCGGCAGACGCTCACTTGCGGCGCGCGCACGCGCGCGCTCGACCAGCGCTTCGACATAGTCTATGCCGACCGCATCGCAGTTGCGCCTCGCGGCGGCCAACGCCGTGTTGCCGCTGCCGGTGGCCACGTCCAGCACCGTTTGTCCGGCCCGCAATTCGACTGTCTCGCACAGCAACTCGCCGGGGAACACCGTGTTCCAGCCGATCATCGCGAAATCGCCGGTCGCCCAGACCTGTTGCTGTCGTGCCTTGACTGCGTTCAGATCCATGGACAGAGCGCTCCCTTAGATCGCCGCCGCGATCGCCTTACCCAGGTCCTCGGTTCCGGCCTTGCCGCCGAGGTCCGGTGTACGCGGTCCGTCCACCAGGCACTGCTCGATCGCACGCATCACAGCCTGCGCGGCATCGGCGTGGCCCAGATGCTCGAGGAGCATCGCGCCCGACCAGATCTGGCCGATCGGATTGGCGATCTTGCGCCCGTAGATGTCGGGGGCCGAGCCGTGCACGGGCTCGAACAGCGAGGGGGAAGTCCCTTCGGGATTGATGTTGGCGGAGGGAGCGATCCCGATGGTCCCGGCCGTCGCCGGCCCGATGTCGGAGATGATGTCGCCGAACAGGTTGGAGGCGACGATCACGTCGAAGCGTTGGGGATTGAGGACGAGCTGGATGGTCAGCCCGTCGATGTGGTACTGGTCGGTCTTGACCTGCGGATACTGAGCCCCCATCGCCTTGAAGCGCTCGTCCCAGTACGGCATCGTGATGGCGATGCCGTTCGACTTGGTTGCTGAGGTGACGTGCTTGCGCGGGCGCGTCATCGCCAGATCGAAGGCGTACCTCATGATGCGGTCCACCCCCTTGCGCGTGAAGGTCGACTGCTGCATGGCCATTTCGCGTTCGGTGCCTTCGAACAGGCGCCCACCCACGGCCGAGTACTCGCCCTCGGTGTTCTCGCGCACGACGTAGTAGTCGATGTCGCCGACCTTGCGCCCCGCCAGCGGGCACGCGATACCGGGCATCAGCCGCACCGGGCGCAGGTTCACGTACTGGTCGAAGCCCTTGCGGAACTTCATCAACGAGTCCCACAGGGAGACGTGATCGGGCATGCGCGCTGGCCAGCCGGTCGCGCCGAAGTAGATCGCGTCGTGCCCGCCTATCTTGTCGCGCCAGTCCGGCGGCATCCACCAGCCGTGCCTGTCGTAGTTGTCGCAGCTCCAATCGAAGTGGTCGAAGGCAAGCGGTACGCCGAACCGGCGCGCGACGGCGTCGAGCACGCGCACACCCTCCGGCATCACCTCTTTGCCGATGCCGTCGCCGGCGATGACTGCGATTCTGTGGGTCACTGTAGCGCTCCACGGCAAGAATTCGCTTATTGTACGGCGGGGATGGAAAGTACGGCGCGATGGCGGGGAGGCCTGCCGCCAAGTCGACGTTGACGGCCCCGGAGTGTTCCAGCATTCTGGATGCAGAAAGCGATCAGCTCAGGCGCGGGGGCCCATCCCACCCCCGATCGAGCCAGCGCGCCTGTCCCGAGACCACACTAGCCGCGAGGAGAACCAGAATGTCGGAAGCCAGCCTGCAGCTCGATCACCTCAACCTGCCCGCCCGCGACCCCGAGGGCCTGGCGCGCTGGTACGCGCAGACCTTCGGGCTCCAGGCGGATCGGCACCTGGTGCGCGGGTCCAGAGTGCTGATCGCTTTCCAGGCCGGCGAGCCGGTCAACCGCGCGCCGGACGTGCATATCGGGATGCGCGTGCCATCCATGACGGCGCTCACTGACTGGGCGGGCAAGTTCGGCGCAACCATTACTACCGGGAGCGAGTTCGCCTCCTTCCGCACGCTCGACCCGGAAGGCAACTGCATCGAACT
>DAIQQA010000277.1:0-4109 GCA_036787045.1 Burkholderiales bacterium
CGAGCGCGCGAGCCTGCCCGCGCGTAACGCTGTCGGGCCCATGTCGCAGCGCGAGTCGCGTGCACCCATGCCCCATCCCGCGCCGATCAACCGGACGCCGCGGGGGTTGACGTTGGAGATCGAGATCGGTGAAGTCTGCATCACAGGCCGCTCCGTATCTGTAGTGTTCGAGTGCGCATCGTGGTGCGCCGTTCCCCGCGCCCACGCATAGGGTGTGCCTAGCGGGCTGTCAGGAGCAGAGAGCGTTGCTGCGGCGCGATGAAGGGGGACCCGGCAGCGGTCACGCCTCGGCAGGTCAAGACTCAGGGGCGGCGCGCCGGCACGACCTTGAGTTAACGATTCTCGACAACCAGAGCCTCTCGGGCTAAAACCTCCGTCGCAGCCCGGGCCGCAGAAGCCCGCTGGACGCCATCGCAAAAGGGAGGAAGATTCGATGCAGGACCCACGTGTACGGCCCCTTCCGGCCAAGGAACTGGGCAAGGCACGCCCGCTTGTCACGAAGCGGGACTACGAGTGGGCGAGGAAGCTCGTGCTGCAGTATGTACGCCAGAACAAGGCACAGCGCGACTGGGACCGTACCAAGGCGCTGCTGCGCGAGATCGCCGAGTACGAGCGCTACTGTAAGCCCGACAATGGGGAGCACGCGGTGATCTGGGCCGCCGGTGTGTTCGCCGCCAACGCGCTTTACGCGGGTCCGCGCAGGCGCCGGCTGGACCGCCCGGGTCCAGGACACGAAACCTAGCCCGGATATTTCACCAGGCCGCCCCCGTATTGCTTGCAGATGCACACCAGCAAAAGCTTTCGAGTCCCGACCTGCGCGATCATGCATGCGCCAGCCGCCTGCCCACGCGCTGCAACAGCCACACCGCGATGGAGATGTTCACCAGGTTCCACAGGATGCCGTTGATAAACGCTGCCTGGTAGGATCCCGTGAGATCGAAGATCGCCCCGGACATCCATCCGCCCAATGCCATTCCGAACACGGTGGCCATGATGACGGTGCCCACCCTGGCGCCGGCTTCCTTGGGCGGGAAGTACTCGCGCACGATGATGGCGTAGGACGGCACGATGCCGCCCTGGAAAAGCCCGAACAGCGCAGAGATCACGTACAGCGAGACCAGCCCGTCGAACGGAAGGAACAGCACCAGAGCCAGCGCCTGCAGGCTCGACCCCACGAGCAGCGTGCGTAGCCCGCCGATGTGGTCGGTGATCCACCCCGATGCAAGTCTGCTGATGATGCCGAACCCGAGCATCAGCGACAGCATCTCCGCCCCGCGCGCCGGTCCGTAGCCGAGGTCGCCGCAGTAAGCCACGATGTGCACCTGTGGCATCGACATCGCGACACAACAGGACAGCCCGGCGATGATCAGCAGGGTCTGCAGCGCCCGAGGTGACAACTCGAGCGGACGCACGGCGCTCGGCGCGCCGGTCGCTGACCCGGCGGTCGCTTCCACGCTCGGCGCGCGCCTGCGCAGGACCAGCGCGACTGGCAACATGGTAGCCATGCAGAACAGGCCGACGCCCATGTAGGTTGTCCGCCAGCCCTCGGCCGCGATGAAGTGCTGCAGCACGGGTGGCCAGAGCGTGCCGGAGAGGTAGTTGCCACTCGCGATGATGGCCACCGCTATGCCGCGCCGGCGGGTGAACCAGTTCGATGCATCGGCAAGCAGCGGCGCGAAAGTGGCAGAGCTGCCCAAGCCGATCAGCACCCCTTGCACCAGGGCGAACTGCCACAGGCTTCCGGCCAGGCCGGCAATCAGGTAGCCCACCCCCAGGCAGAGGGCACCGGCGACGACCGCGGCGATCACGCCGAAGCGATCGGACAGGCGGCCCATGAGCATGCCGCCCAGGCCGAAGCAGATCATGGTGAGCGTGTACGGCAGCGACGCGTCGGCACGAGCGACGCCGAACTCCGCTTGCACCGCCGGCAAGGCCACGACGACCGACCACATGCCCACGCCGCCCAGGGTGGACAACAGAACCGCCGCAATCAGGCGGGTCCAGGCGTAACCGGACTCTGCGCGCGTGCGCGCTGCCGCGGGGTTTTCGTTGCCGGCGCCGACGGTCTGGTCACCGACGCCGTGCGAATGGTTCATCGTTTTTCTCCACACAGAGGGTGCCAGGGCGGGCGTCCGGATGGGAATGCGCCGCGCGGTGGAGCCACTGCAAAGTTATACCGGATTGCCGCCGGGATGTTTACACAGAGTCCGGCCAGATGCGACGGCACACTCAGCGGGCGGGCGCGAGGGAGGTGTTGGTGTGGTTTCCTACTGGGGACCCGGCCAGCTCCAGTTCCAGGAAGGCCTGCGTTCCGGACAGCAGCGCTTCCATCGCCTGCCGGGCGTGCTCGGGGCGACGGCGGCGGATCGCATCCAGCACGGCACCGTGCTGCCCGAGCGCAACCGTGTAGGAGCTGCTCGAGATCCGGAAGCTCACCAGCAGTCCGACGCCGATGACGCCCCCCATCTGCGCGAGGAGGTCGTTGTGCGCGCAGGCAAGGATGGCGCGGTGGAACCGAAGGTCGGCCTCGATCGCACCATGAGTGCTGGCGTCGGCCGCTTGCATGGCCGCGAAGGCTGCGTCGAGGGTGTCGATTTCTGCCTGCGTTGCGCGCTCGGCTGCGAGCGCTGCCGCGGGCGGCTCGATCATGCGCCGGATCTCGAACAGCTCACGGAAGAACTGCGTGCGCGGCATCGCTGCATAACGCCAGCCCAACACGTCGAGATCGAGGAGGTTCCAGTGCATCGGCGCGAGCACGCGGGTGCCGGTGCGGGTGCGAAGCTCGAGCAGCCCTTTCGCAGCGAGCGACTTGACTGCCTCCCGCACCACGGTGCGACTGGCGCCCAGCTCACGGCCGAGGTCCGCCTCGTTCGGCAACGCTTCCCCGGGCTTGAGATCGCCGCGCACGATGCGGCTGCCCAGTTCCTCCACCACATGGGTGAAGAGGTTGCGCTTGCGCGGCGGCGCGGCCTGCAGGAAAGGAGGATCCCGGGAAATCATGCGGATGCGGTTATAGCACGGTCCAGCCTCACCCAGGGGCTTGTTTTTGTTCTGGATGCGATGATAATAACATATGATGAATGGCCAAGTGGAGGCACACAATGGCTCGGATTCTGGCGCCCATCTTCCTGCTGCTCACCCTCGCCATGGCCGCCGCAGGCCCCGCTCCAGCCGGTGCGCAGCAGGTGCGCCTGCGCTTCGGGCACGACCAGCCGGTGGGCAGCATGTACGACGAAGGCCACCGAATGCTGCGCAAGCTGCTGCAGGAGCGCACCGGCGGGCGCGTGCGGCTGGACATCTTCCCTGCGGCCCAACTCGGCTCCGAGGTGGCAATGATCGAGGGCGTGCGGCTCGGGTCGCTGGACGGCAGCGTCGCGCACGTCGCCAACGCGGCCACCGTGGTCCCTGAGCTCTCGCTATTCAGTGTGTCCTACCTGTTCCAGGACCGCGATCACTACGAACGGGTCATCGACGACCCGAGCTTCCAGCGCCGCATCGAACAGCTCGTCGCCGGCAAGAACCTCGGACTGCGCGTGGTGGGCTTCTACTCGGCCGGCGTGCGTGATTTGTACACGCGTCGCGGCCCGGCAAGAACGCCGGATGATTTGAAGGGCACCAAGATCCGCGTGATGAACAATCCGGTGGAGGCAAAGATCTGGAACGCGCTGGGCGCCATCCCCACGCCGATGAACTTCGGCGAGGTGTATCAGTCGCTGCAATCCGGCGTGCTGGACGCCGCTGAGAACGCACCGTCCGTGATCGAATCGAACCGGCATTACGAGGCGGCCCGAACCATCGTTCTGACCGAGCACCAGCGCTCGATCTGCCTGCTGGTGATGAACGAGAGAAAGCTGCAAGCGCTGCCCGACGACCTGCGCAAGCTCGTGCTCGACGCGGCACGCCAGGCCTCGGCGTTCGAGCGCAAGCGCGATCTCGAGCTGAACGCCGAGGCGATCGCCCGCATGAAGTCGCGCGGCGCGCAGATCGTGTCACCGGACCGCGCCCGGTTCGCGGCTCGCATCGTGCCGATCCAGGAAGAGGTCGCAGCGTCGCTCGGCATGACCGACGTGCTGGAGCTGATCCGCTCCCACGCCCGCTGACCCCTCGTG
>DAIQQA010000278.1:0-4104 GCA_036787045.1 Burkholderiales bacterium
CGCAGCTACGGCCGGCCGCGCATCGTGGCAGGGCTGCGTGAGCAAGGCGTTCAGGTCAGCCACGAGCGGGTGCGCAACAGCCTCAAGCGGCAGGACCTGCGCCCGGTATACAAGCGCCCCTATCGCGTGACGACCGATTCTGCCCATGACAAACCGCTCGCCCCCAACGTGCTGGACCGGCGCTTCGATGGCTGGCGGGTCAACCAGGCCTGGGTGGCTGACATCACCACTATCGCCACGGGCGAAGGCTGGCTGTATCTGGCCTGCGTCATGGACCTGGCCAGCCGCAGAATCGTGGGTTGGTCGATGAGTGAACGGATCACGGCCGAGCTGGTTTGCCAGGCGCTGACGTCGGCGTACTGGCGGCGCAAACCGAGCGCGGGATTGATCATGCATTCGGACCGTGGCAGCCAGTACGCCAGCGACCGTCACCGGCAGCTGATCAAAGACTACCGGATTGATTCAATCGATGAGCAGGACCGCCAATTGCTGGGACAACGCGCCCATGGAGAGCTTCTTCAAGACGCTCAAGGTCGAGCGCACCCATCTGCTTCGCTACGACACCCGCGCCCAGGCCAAGCTCGACATCGTCGACTGGATCGAAGGCTTCTACAATCGCAGGCGCATGCATTCGTCGATCGGCTACCAGACACCAGTCGACGTTGAATCGGACCTCATGGCTGCCTAAAGTGGTGTACGTCGAATCGAGGCAGGGTCAGCCTTGCTATCTCACTGATCGAGAAGCGGCTGCGTGACTCGCATGCGCCTTGACGCGCACCTCGCCACGCTAGGGAGGTCAGCCGGGCCGCCATGGGGCAAAGACCAAAAGGAGGCAGCAGCCGCTGCTCTCGTGGCACTCAACCACGCCAAGCGTGGCAGTCTTGCATGATGCTGACGCCCCGGGAAGAACCCAGACACATCGTCACCGAGGAGGAGGCTACATGAAGATGCAGCGGATCGCCGTGGCGCTCACCGCGATCAACCTCGTGCTCCTGCTTCTTGCCCTGTCGCAGGCGCGCATTCACATCCGTATAAGACAGGCGATGCAACACACCGGAGGAAAGACATCATGACGCTGCAAGGCAAGGTCGTGGCGGTGACGGGCGGCTTCGGTCAGCTGGGTCTCGCGGTGGTGCGGGCGGCGCTCGATGCGGGCGCACAGGTGGCGGCGCTGGACCGCGCTCGCTCGCCGGCCGATGCGACGGCGCTTGCCGGCGCGCTGGCGCTGGGCGAGCTCGATCTCGCCGATGCGGACGCAGCGCTGCGGGCTGTGAACCAGGTCGCTGGCCGCTTCGGTGGCCTGGACGGCTTGGTGAACGTGGCGGGCACCTTCCGCTGGGAAACGCTGGAACAGGGCAGCCTGGACACGTGGGACCTGCTGTATCGGGTCAACCTGCGCAGCGCGGTGAGCGCCTCGCGCGCGGCGCTGCCGCATCTGCTCAAGCGCGGCGGCGGACGCATCGTCAACATCGGGGCCGGCGCTGCCAGCAAGGCCGGCGCCGGCATGGGCGCTTACGCCGCCTCGAAGGCCGGCGTGGCGAAGCTCACCGAGGCGCTGGCCGAAGAGCTCAAGGATCGCGGCGTGACGGTCAACGCAATCCTGCCCAGCATCATCGATACGCCGGCCAATCGCGCAGACATGCCCAAGGCGGATTTCAGCCGGTGGGTCACGCCGCAGGCGATCGCCGATGTCATCGTGTTCCTGCTGTCCGACCAGGCGAGCGCGGTGACAGGTGCCTCGATCCCGGTGCCCGGCCGAGTCTAGCCCGCGGGCTAGCCCGGATGACACCGTGTGCAGCACGAAATCCGGCCACTGAACCGGTCCTGCTTCACCCTCTCCCCAACCCTCTCCCATCGAGGGAGAGGGAGTCTGGACGCGCTGCGCGCTGTGCCTCGCTGCTCCATCGCATCCCCAGGCCGACTCTGTTCAATTCCTACCTTGTCGTGCCCGCGGTAGCGGAACCCAGGCTATTCAAGCACCTCTGGATCCCCGCATGCGCATGGATCACGCGCTGCTCAATTCGAGCTGCCGCTCGAACAGCAGACTCTCCTGGTCGCGGAAGATCGTCGCCAGCGCGCGAGTCTTCCCGCCGGCGATGAAACGCACCGCGGCATCGCGCGCGTCGAAGCTGCCCTCGACCTCGACCCGGTCCCAGGTCGTGGCGTGCCCGACGTAGTTGATCCCCACGTCGTAGTGCGCGCTCCAGAAGAACGGTACGGCGTCGAACTTCTCGCGCATCCCGAGCATGTTGCGGGCCGCCGTGCGGCCCTGACGTTCCGCAACTACCCAATGCTCGACGCGGATTCGCTCTCCCGAGCGCGGATCGGGCCAGCGGGCGATATCGCCGGCGGCGAACACGTCCGCCGCGCTGGTCTGCAGATATTCGTCGACGAGGACGCCGCGGTCGACGGCGATGCCGGCCGTCTCGGCCAAAGATACGTCGGGCCGCACGCCGACGCCGATGACCACCAGCTGAGCAGGCAAACGCTCACCGTTGTCGAGCATCACCGACGTCTCGTCGATGGCCCGCGGCCGGGTTCCCAAGTGGAACACCACGCCGTGCTCCTCGTGCACCTTGCGGATGAAGCCACCGAGCTCGGGCCCCATGACCCGGCCGAGCGGCACCGCGTCGGGGCCGACCACATGCACCTCGAGGTTGCGCGCACGCAGGGAAGCGGCCACCTCCAGGCCGATGAAGCTGGACCCGATCACGACCGCGCGCCGGGCCGTCTGGGCGGCCGCGATGATGGCGCGGCTGTGTTCCAGCGTGCGCAGGTAGTGCACGTGCCGCAGATCGCCGCCTGGGAGATCGAGCTTGACCGGCTCGGCGCCCGTCGCGAGCAGGAGCCTGTCATAGCTGTGGGTGCGGCCACTGGCGACCGCGACCTGCTTGCGTGCAGTGTCCACGGACACCGCCCGCTCGCCGAGGGCGAGCTCGATACCGTGCTCGTCGAAGAACTCGCGCGGGCGCAGCGGCAACCATTCCTCCGGCGCGCTGCCGGCCAGGTAGTCCTTGGACAGATTGGGACGATCGACGGGCAAGGCGGTATCCGCGCCGAGCAGCAGCAGCTGGCCGCGGTAGCCTTCGCGCCGCAGGGTCTCGCATGCAACGTGACCGGCGGCACCGGCACCCACGACGACGATCCGGGCAGGCGCGCCGGCGGGACTCGCGGGGGGTTCGGGCTCGGGCAGGCGCCTCCCCACTCGCACCCGCTCGCCTTCCCGCACCACCTCGTAGCAGGGGATCGCATTCAACGCCGGCGGCACCGCCGCGCCGGTCCGCAAGTCGAAGCACGCGTGGTGCCACGGGCAGTGTACGGTCGCCCCGGCGAGCAGGCCCTCCGCGAGCGGCCCCGAATAGTGCGTGCAGGTGGCGCCCACCGCGAAGATCTCATCGCCTTGCCGTGCCAACAGCACCGCCTCGCCGGCCGCATGGCCAAGCAGCATCTTGCCGTCGCTCAATTCCGCAAGCGCGACCCCCTCGGACAGATTCGGTCCGCTCAGCTGCTGTTCTGCGCCCATGAGCCTCCTCCTGATGTTCAGAGGTCGAGACACGATACGCCTTTGCCCGGAAAGGCGCAGCGGGTGAGGCGCATCAGGTCAGCTCATGGCAGGTCTCAATGTCACAGCGGCAGCACGAAATCCGGCCCCTACTTCACCCTCTCCCCAACCCTCTCCCATCGAGGGAGAGGGAGTCTGGACGCGCTGCGCGCTGAGCCTCGCTTCCCGACTACAATGCGTCCCACAACCACCAAGGAGGAGCAGCGATGTCCGAGAAGAAGTTCGTCAATCCACCCGGGCTCAAGCCCCTGGGCATGTATTCCAATGTCGCTTCCGCGCGCGGGGGCACGCTGGTCTTCATCGCCGGCCAGGTCGCGGTGGACACGGAAGGCCGGATCGTCGGCAAGGGCGACTACGAAGCCCAGGCGGTGCAGGTGTTCGAGAACCTGCGGCTGGCGCTCGCCGCAGCCGGCGCCACGTTTCACGACGTGCTCAAGTTCACCATCTTCATCAAGAACCTCACCCCCGAGGCGCGCGAGGCGGTGATGAGCGTGCGCAATCGCCATATTTCAGCCACCAATCCGCCGGCCGACGGATACGGA
>DAIQQA010000279.1:0-4085 GCA_036787045.1 Burkholderiales bacterium
TAATCCTTTGGTCCTGGGTTCGAGTCCCAGCGGGCCCACCAGGCGGTTGTGTCAGGTTGGGATTCAAGACCAGCGACCGTCGGTTCTCCGTAGGCGCATACGTCTGGCTCTCGGTTCCGCAACGCCTCCTGTCCACTTCCGGGCCGTGGCGCTGGTCCTGTGCGCACCCGCGCTTCTTCCCGTAGGTCCGGTCGCTGAAGACCGCGAGTGGTCGCCTGGCGCTCCTGTCTCGCTAGAGCCTCGCGGGCACGAGCCATGCTATGCCTCCCGCATCCGCCCAACCTCAGGGAGAATAGCTTGAAGAGACTCGTGCTCGTTGCCGGCGCCCTTGCCGGCCTCGCCGTCGGGATGCCGGCGCAAGCTCAGTTTGCGGTGAGTGCCGGGGTGGAGTACTTCTCCTGGACCGAGGACACCTCGCCCATCGAGGTAGAGGAGACCGGGCCGATGTTCGCGCTGGGCCTGGAGTGGACGCAGCGCCGGGAACGCGGCTTCCTGGGCGCCTACCGCGGCAGGTTCTACATCGGTGATGTGGACTACGAGGGCGCGCTGCTCTTCGATCCCACCGTTGGGGTAGCCGGCACCTCGAGTTATCTCGGCATGTCGAACGAGGGTCAACTGCGCTATCGCATGCCGTCCGAGCGCGGGTACTGGCTCGACGTGGTTGGCGCCGCGGGGTTCGACCTGTGGGAGCGCAAGCTCGACACCGACCAGCAGGAGGACTACCGCATCGGCTTCGTCCGGCTGGGCGTGGAGATCGGGCCGGCGTCCGAGATCGGTGTCATCGCCGGTCTGGGCATCAAGTACCCGCTGTGGACCGAGGAGGACGCCAACCTGCTGAGCGAGGGCTACGACCAGAATCCCACGCTCGAGCCGGGCAAGGATGCGAGCCTGTATGGACACATCGGCTACCGCTTCCGCCGCAACTTGGCAGTAGTCGGCTACGTGGACGGCTTCCGCTTCAAGGAGTCGGAGCCGATCACGGTGACGCAGGGCGGAAACACCTTCCAGTTCGTGCAGCCGCAGAGCACGATGCTGGTGCTGGGTGTGAAGCTGCAGTACCTCTTCTAGCGGTTTCTGCATCACCCGCGTCGGGGAGCGGCAGCCCGTGCAACCGCGGGGCGCCGTTCGCACGGTGAGCGATCGACTATACTCGCATGCGCGGCCCGACGGAGGCACTGTCCCTTCGGAGCTCCTGCGCGCCTGAAGCCTCGAATCTGCCGAGATCCTGAAGAGTCGGCACCCGGAACCCAACCGGCGCTCGTATCCATGCCCCGCTTCGCCGCCAATCTGCATTACCTGTTCACCGAGGTGCCGTTTCTCGAGCGCTTCGAGGCGGCGGCGCGAGCGGGCTTCCAAGCGGTCGAGTTCCAGGTTCCGTACGACTATCCGCACGCCGAGTTGAAGGCGCGGCTGGACGCCCACGGCCTGAGAATGGTGCTGTTCGATGCGCCGATGGGGGATTGGAACGGAGGCGACCGGGGCCTCGCAGCAGTGCCGGGCCGGGAGGCGGAGTTCCGGGCGAGTTTGCCGCGTGCGGCGGAGTATGCGCGCGCGCTGGACTGCGATCTGGTGCACGTGATGGCCGGCGCGGTCGGGCCGGGCACCGACTACGCCGAGGCGCAGCGCGTGTATGTCAGCAACCTGCGTCACGCCGCCGCGTTTTTCCAGCCGCACGGTGTGCGCGCGGTGATCGAGCCGATCAACCGCAGGCTGGGCGTGCTGGAGGGCGGGCCATCCTACACCACCGAGGGCATGCACGGCTATTTCCTCAACCACAGCGAGCATGCCCGTCGCATCATAGACGAAGTGGGCAGCGACAACCTGTTCCTGCATCTGGACGTCTACCACATGCAGATGCTGGAGGGCCATTTGGCCGAGACGCTCCGCGGCCACATCGATCTGTTGCGACATGTGCAGATCGCCGGTGTGCCCGGACGGCACGAGCCGAGCGTGGGCGAGATCAACTACCCTTATTTGTTTGCGTTGCTCGACGAGCTCGGCTACGCGGGGTGGGTCGGCTGCGAGTACCGTCCCCTCACCACTACCCGGGAAGGGCTGGGATGGGCAGCCGGCTATGGCATCCGGGCGTAACCGCGCAACTGCAGGGATTCTCGCGACGTTTCCCCGTGCAGCGCGCTGCTGGGTGCAATTCGGTTATCATTCGCGGTCCATCCGTCTGGAGCGGTTAGGTTTTTCGTCCTGGAAGGCAGATCCGCCGTGCGCCCGCGGCGTAGCATCGCGGGACAGCCGCAGTGCCTGCGCAGCCAGCAACCACTGGAAGATCTTCGGAGGAACCCAATGAGAGTGTGCGCCACACTCGTCCTGTTTCTGGCCCTGGCCGGCAACGCCCTGGCCGACGTGGAGCAGGGCGTGGAAGCCTGGAAGCGCGGAGACTACAAAGCCGCGCTCGAGCAGTTCAAGCCTGCCGCCGAGCAGGGTGATGCGCGCGCCCAGTTCTACCTCGCCGAGGCCTACAACCTGGGTCGCGGCACCGTGCAGGACTATGCCGAGGCCCTGAAGTGGTACCGCAAGGCCGCTGATGGCGGGAACGTCGAAGCCCAGGACAAGCTGTGCACCGCGTATTTCTTCGGCGAAAACATCATCCGCAAAGACGAGGCCGCCGCGGCGCAGGTGTGCGGCGGTGCCGCACGGGGGGGCAAGGTCTACGCGGCCTTTCTGGCCGGGTACCTTTACGACTTCGGCAAGGGTGTCGAAGCGGATCCTGCTCGCGCTGCAGAGTTCTATAAGATCGCTGCCGAGGGCGGCAATGCCGACGCGCAGGAAGCGCTCGGGCGCATGTACTTCTTCGGTCAGGGCGTGGCGCAGGACTACACGCAAGCGGCGAAGTGGAACCTGAAGGTGGCGGAGGCGGGCCGGCCCTATCCTCAATATCTCGCCGGCTACGCTTACGATTACGGCCGCGGTCTGGAGCAGAACGACGTGGAGGCCGCCAAGTGGTATCGAAAGGCAGCCGATCAGGGCGAGGCGCGTGCGATGAGCGCCCTGGGATATCTGTACGCGCAGGGACGCGGCGTTGCCAAGGACGAGGCGGAGGCGGTGAAGCTGTACCTGCAGGCAGCCGACAAGGGCGAGACATCGGTCTATGCCTTGCTCGGCTGGGCCTACTACCAGGGCGCCGGCACCCAGAAGAGCAATGCCGATGCCGCCAAATGGTTCGAAAAGGCCGGCGGGCTGGGGGATGCCAACAGCCAGTATATGCTGGGCTTCATCTATGAAGACGGCAACGGTGTGAAGCAGGATTACGCGCAGGCGGCCACCTGGTACACGAAGGCTGCCGAGCAGGGACTGACGGGTGCGCAGGAGGCTCTTGCCCGCTTGTATTTCGCCGGCCAGGGCGTCGAGCAGGACTACGCGGCTGCGGCGAAGTGGTACAAAGGACCGGCCGAAGAAGGCAGCACGTACGCCCAGTACATACTCGGCTACCTGTACGAGAGCGGCAAGGGCGTCCCGCCGGATCCTGCCGAAGCAGTGAAGTGGTACCAGAAAGCAGCGGACAAGGGTGATGTGCGCTCCCAGATGGCGCTCGGGTTCCTGCTCGCCGATGCCAAGAGCGGCAAGCAGGACCTGGTCACCGCACACATGTGGAGCAACCTCGCGGCCGCACAGATGTCGGGTGAGGAACGCAAGACCGCCGAGCAGCAGCGCGAGTACATCGCAAGCAAGCTCACGCCCGACCAGCTGGTCAAGGCGCAACAGATGGCGCGCGACTGGAAGCCGAGCCAGTAGCGTGCGGCGCCCAGCGCTAGCGCACGCGTCGATCGAGGGGGCCGTCAAGCCCCCTTTGTGTTTCTGCCGATGAGCGCGCCGCGCCGACCACGGGGGCCCCGGCTGCTGTCCCGGCACGCCTTTGGCTGCTGCGCACGGGGTGCCTGAGCCGGACAGCGGGATCCAGTATATTTGGCCAAATTTTTCGGCGCCCGCGGAGCGCTGGTAGCTCATATGTCGGCTACACGGAACCGGGAGAAGATGCACTGGCAACGCGCGCTCGCCTGCGGCCTGCTCGCGTTGGCCTGGTTCGCGCCAGCGCCGGCCGGCGCGGCCACTCTATCGCTCGCTTGCAGCGC
>DAIQQA010000132.1:0-1142 GCA_036787045.1 Burkholderiales bacterium
ATGTGCCGGCCGGCGAGTACATCAGCCCGCCGCGCAACCGCAGTGCCTAGCCTGGCCGACCGCGACGGCACGCCAAACCTATCATCCTGACCAACGACCATGACCTCCCGATCATCGAACGACGAGCGCAGGCGTGCCGGCCCCGAGTTGTCGGCGGCCATCGAGAGGCTGGCAAGCGACCCCGAGCGCAAGAGCCGGCCCACGCTCGCAGAGGTGCGGGCTGACCTCGAGAAAGGGGGCTTGCAGTGGTCGCGCAACGGCGAGCTGCTACACCCGCAGGACCGAACGTCGCAGCTCATCGAGCTGGACGAACTGATTGCGCTATACGGCGAGGAAGCGCCCGCACTCGACGTGGTCACGACCAAAGCGCGTTCAAGTCTGTCTGGCGATCGAGACGGCTGAATCGGGCAAACCCCTCAGCGGTCGCATGCGACCTCCGGTACTCGACGCTCCGGAGGATTTCAACCCGTTGCAGGCAGAGTCCGCTCCTGTGCCCGCGATCCTGCATCCGATCTGCTGACCCCGGCGTGCCGGCTGGACCTCTCGTGCGCGCCATTCCCTCTTGACGCTCCCGAGCACGCGAATTTGATCTTGCTCAAATCGCGCCGTGTGGATGTCTGTAGCATGGTTTGCTGGCGGCATGCCTCGAACCGCAGCTGAGGCCAAATCAATCATGTCCGTGCGTCTGGAAACGCTTCCCGAAAGCGATCTGGTCCTGATCGAGTTCGATCACCAAATGGATCCCGAATCGCTCGCTGAATGCGCTGAGAAATTCGATCGAGTTCCGCGCATCTGGTGGAAACACGTCTCAGTCGTGTTACGTGGAGTGGACGCTATCGATCCGGATGCGCTCGGCCTGCTGCGCTACATGGCAGAGCGTGCGAGCGGATGCAGTCTGCGGTTGGTGGAATGCCGACCCAAGGTTGCAAGCGACCTGCAGGCTGGCGCACTCTTGCGGCGCTTCAACCGCGCGGGTGGCTTGCCGAATAGTCCGTTTACCGAGGCGACGCAAGAGAAAGTTGCCGCATCGTCGCGCCACAGGCGCACTTCAATGGAGCTGGAAAATATGGAACCGACCGCCGAGCAGCTCATGTGGATGTACGAGAACATGCTTCTCATTCGGGAATACGAAGAGACGATGG
>DAIQQA010000132.1:1242-14122 GCA_036787045.1 Burkholderiales bacterium
TTCGTGTGCGAGGACAACAAGTGGGCCATCTCGGTGGACAAGGACCATTCCACGGCGATCCGCTGCGATGCCGACCGCGGAGTCGCATATGGGATAGCGGGCATCGGCGTGGCCAAGAACGACGCACTGGAGGTGTTCAAGGCAGCCGGGGAGGCGGTCGCGCGCGCCCGCAAAGGCGGCGGGGCGACGCTCATCGAGGTCAAAACGGACCGCTACATGGGCCACTTCCAAGGCGATGCGGAGGTGTACCGTCCGAAGGGCGAAGTGGACGAGCTGCGCAAGTCCGACCCGATTCCGAGCCTGGCCGGAACCCTGCGCGCACGCGGCATGCTCGACGAGGCAAAGGATAAGGCGATCCGGGAGAGGGTCCACGGGAGCGTCACCAAGGCTTTCGACTTCGCGCGCCAGAGCCCGTATCCGGCTCCGCGCGAGGCGCTCGAGCACGTTTTCGCTTGATGCCGGACAGCCGTCGCTACAGCACAGAAATCGAGGAGACAGGACATGACTACGGCACGTAAGTTGACGATGGCCCAGGCCATCGTCGAGGCGATCGGACAGGAGATGGAGCGGGACCCGAAGGTCTTCGTGATGGGCGAGGACATCGCCAAGTACGGCGGCATCTTCAGCGCCACCAGCGGGCTGCTCGACCGCTTCGGCCCCGAGCGCATCATGGATACGCCGATCTCCGAATCGGCCTTTATCGGCGCCGCGACCGGCGCCGCCGCCGAGGGCATGCGGCCGATCGCCGAGCTGATGTTCGTCGACTTCTTCGGCGTTTGCATGGACCAGATCTACAACCATCTCGCCAAGAACACGTACATGTCGGGCGGAAACGTGCGGCTGCCGGTGGTGCTGATGACCGCCATCGGCGGCGGCTACAACGACGCCGCTCAGCACTCGCAGTGTCTGTATGGGCTGTTCGCGCACGTGCCCGGGCTGAAGGTGGTCGTTCCCTCCAATGCGTACGACGCCAAAGGGTTGATGATCCAGGCGATCCGCGACGACAACCCGGTGATGTACTTCTTCCATAAAGGCATCATGGGGCTGCCGTGGATGGCCTACTACGAAGGCAGCACGACCGAAGTGCCGCAGGAGGCGTACACCATTCCCTTCGGTCAGGCGCGGATCGCCCGAGAAGGAACGGACGTCACCATCGTCACCCTGAGCCAGATGGTGCAGAAGGCACTTGTAGCCGCTGGCGAGCTGGAAAAGGAGGGCATCCGCGCCGAAGTCATCGATCTGCGCACCTTGGAGCCCTTGGACGTCGAAACCGTGGCACGCTCCGTGATGAAGACCGGGCGTCTGCTGATCGCCGACGAGGACTACCTCAACTTCGGGCTCACCGGCGAGATTGCTGCTGTTATCGCAGAGCGCCTGGATCAGATCGCGCTCAAGGCGCCGGTCCGCCGCCTGGGCGTACCCGGCGTCCCGATACCCTACAGCCGTCCGCTGGAGCAGTTCGTCATTCCGCAGGTGCAGCATATAGCCGATACGTGTCGCAGCATGGTCGAGGCGAAGCTCGCGAGAGCGGCGTGACCGACGTCGTGCTGCCGGATAGCGTCTGGGAGGGGGTCGACCCGAGTACCGAGGCGCTGGTGGACAAATGGTTGGTGGGCGAAGGCGACCGGGTCGCCGCCGGTCAGGTGTTGGCCAAAGTGGTGCTCGTCAAGACGAACCTCGAGGTGACTGCGCCCACTGATGGCATCGTCGAACGGATCCTGGTCACCGCAGAGCAGACGTTCGCAAAGGGCCGACTGCTCGCCACGCTTCGCCAGGCGTGATATGTCGCTCGGCGCTGTCGCCGTTTGCGCCGCGACTGCGCGGCAGGAGCAGGAGTGGATCGCCTTTGCGCTGCGCGAGCCGGTCTCGCAACCGGCCGTGCGCGTGTGGGCATACGCGGCCGCGGCAGTGGTGCTCGGCTGTTCCGGGCGATCGACTCCCGCCATGCATGAGCGGGCGGCCGCGGCGGGAACGGAGCTGTGCATCAGGCCGAGCGGGGGCGGGGCCGTGCTCGCCGGACCGTGGTTGCTCGGCACGTCGGTGATCCTGCCGCCGCAGCATCCTCTCGCCGTTGCGAGCATTGTCGAGGGCTTCCGCTGGTTCGGGCTTTGCCACGCTGCCTGGCTGCAGAGCATCGGCATCGCGGCCCGTGCCGTGCCGTCGGCCGTGGCGCCGCACGGACGTGCGTTGCCCTGGGCCTGTTTCGCGAGCTTGTCGCACTGGGAGGTCGAGGCCGGCGGCGGCAAGATCGTCGGGCTGGCGCAATTGCGGCGACGCAACGGCGTCCTGTTTTCGTCCGCGGCTCTGGTGGCTCCGCCGCCCTGGGAACTGCTGTGCGATGTGCTGGGCGAGCCGCCTGAGGACGCTGCAGTGCTCGCTGCGCGCACCGCATCCTGCAGGGACATCTTGGGAGTTCAAACCACCGCCGAGGCGTTGGCCCCCTCTCTCCTGATGCGCCTGGCACAGGGCCTGTCTCGGTTCGACGCAGCGCCGCGGCCGGGCCCGATCCCTGCGGTGGTGGTTCGCTAGTCCGCCAGCGGCACGGGCACGTAGGCGACATTCCCCCGGCGCCAGACGAGAAGCGCGACCGTGCCTCCACGCGGGGTCTGCCCAAGAGCTTCTTCCAGGTCCGCGAGGCGGTCGGTGCGCGTGTCGTTAATCGCCAGGATGACGTCTGCCTCTTGGATGCCCGCTTTCAGCGCTGGACCGCCGACGCTACGGACGAGCAGACCCCCATCGATTCCCAGCCAGCTGCGCTGGCTCGGCGTGAGCTCGGTCAGCACCAGGCCGAGCCGGTCGGGAAGCGTCTCCTCGAGCTCGGGTTCTGCGCGCCAACGCTCGGCCACCAGTTCGCCGACCGTCACCGTCACCTCCCTCGCGTCCCCGCGGCGCCATACCTCCAGCTTGATGGTGGCGCCCGGGGGCGTCGCGGCGATCAGGCGCACCAGGCTGCTCGAGTCTTCGACCGGAGTCCCGTCGACCTTCAGAATCACGTCTCCGGGCAGCAGGCCGGCATCGTCTGCCGGGCTCGCCTTCTCGACGGCCACCACGAGCGCGCCCGCTGCCCTCTCGAGATTGAAGGCGGCTGCCAGCTCCGGTGTCACCTCCTGGATCTGCACGCCCACCCGACCGCGGATCACTCTGCCCTGCGTCCGAAGCTGGTCGGCGACCATGATGGCGACATCGATCGGGATGGCAAAGGACAGACCCATGTAGCCGCCGCTGGCGCTGTAGATCATCGAGTTGATGCCTACCACCTCGCCGCGCAGGTTGAACAGTGGACCGCCGGAGTTCCCGGGGTTCACCGCCACGTCGGTTTGAATGAACGGCACTTCGCTCTCGTCCGGAACCAGACGACCCTTCGCACTCACGATCCCGGCAGTCACACTGTTCTCGAATCCGAACGGGGAGCCAATCGCCGCCACCCACTCCCCGACCTCGAGCTTCGCCGGATCGCCGATCGTCACCGCGCGCAGGTCCCTGGCGTCGATTTTGATCAACGCGACGTCCGTGCGCTCGTCGACGCCGATCACCTTGGCGTTGAACTGGCGCTTGTCGACGAGCCGGACGATGGCCTCGTCGACGTCGGCGACCAGGTGCGCGTTGGTCAGGATGTAGCCGTCCTGGCTGATGAGAAACCCCGAGCCCAGCGTGCGCGCAGGATACCCGCCTGGAGCGGGAGGAAGGGAGCGCCGGAAGTGATCGTAGAGGGGATCGTCCGGCGACAGCCCCGGAACCTCGGGTTGCATTTCCAGGCCGCGGGCCGTCCTGGTCGCGCTGATGTTGACCACCTTGTCGCCTTCCCGCTTCACGAGGGAGACGAAGTCAGGAAACGGTGCGTTGGCCGTCGGCCCGGTCGCCGATCGCTCGGGTCCTGCCGTCACTGCTTGTCGTGGAGCGCAGGCAACCAGGAGCAGAACGATCAAGGCGAGAGTTCTTCTGGCCATCTTCGTCTCCTTCCTAGAACCAAGGTAAGAGGGAAAGACTCGGCACCTAACGCAACGCGGCTCGTTCCTCAGGACCGCGCAGGGCGGTCTGGCGCCGCGGCCCGAGCAGTGCCTCGATGCGTTCGCGGTCCAGGTCTTCCTCTTCCTCCAAGCCTAGGGTAAGCCGATCCAGGTCGGCGCTGTGCTCTTGCAGCACGGCGAGCGCGCGCTGCTCGGCTTCGTTCAACAGCCCGCGAACGGCCTGGTCGACGGCCTGGGCCGAAGACTCCGAGAACCGCCGCGGCTGGGCGATCTCGCGTCCCAGAAACGGGTGCTCCTCGCTGTCGCGCAGATCGACCGGCCCGATCGCCTTCGACATGCCCCAGCGCGCGACCATCGAGCGCGCGAGGGCGGTCGCCTGGCGGATGTCGTCGTCGGCCCCCGAGCTGACTGTCCCCAGACGCTCGCGCTCCGCTGTCCTTCCGGCGAGCATCACCGCCAGCCGGTCCTTGAGATAGTCCTCCGGCAGCGTGTGACGCTCCTGCTCGGCGAGCTGCTGCGTGCCGCCCAGCGCCCGCCCGCGCGGAACGATGCTCACCTTGTAGAGAGGGTCCGCATGCGGGAGAAAGTAGGCGACGATCGTGTGGCCCGCCTCGTGGATGGCGAGACGGTGCCGCTCCTCGGGCTGGATCACGAGCGACCGGGTAGCGCCGAGTATGACCCTGTCGCGCGCCTCGTCGAGATGGCGGCGGGCAACCCTGTCCGCGCTCGCGCGTGCGGCGAGGATCGCCGCCTCGTTCACCAGGTTCTTGAGGTCGGCGCCGGAGAAGCCCGGTGTGGTCGCGGCGATGTCGTGCAGGTCGACGTCCGGGGCGAGCGGCACCTCGTGCGTGTGCACTGCGAGAATCGCTTCGCGGTCATTGCGATCCGGCAGGTCGAGCATGACGTGGCGATCGAAGCGCCCGGGGCGCAACAGGGCGGGGTCGAGGACGTCCGGGCGGTTGGTGGCAGCCAGGACAATGATCGCCTCGTGTGGGGCAAACCCGTCCATCTCCGCGAGGATCTGGTTCAGCGTCTGCTCACGCTCGTCGTGGCCGCCGCCCAATCCGGTGCCCCGTGTGCGTCCGACCGCGTCGAGCTCGTCGATGAAGATGATGCAGGGCACCTGCTTCTTCGCGGCCTCGAACAGATTGCGTACACGCGCGGCGCCGACGCCTACGAACACTTCAATGAACTCGGAGCCCGAGATCGAAAAGAACGGCACTCCCGCCTCGCCCGCCAGTGCCCGGGCAAGCAGCGTCTTGCCCGTGCCGGGCGGACCCATGAGCAGCACGCCGCGAGGCAGGCCGGCGCCCAGGCGGCGGAACTTCTCGGGATTGCGCAGATAGTCGACCAGTTCCTGGACCTCGCGTTTGGCGTTTTCCTGGCCGGCGACATCGGCGAAGGTCGTCTTCGGGCGCTCCGCCTGCCGCACGGTGCTCTGCAGAAAGCGCTGGAGTTCCCCTCCCCTGCCGAGCCCGCCGCCGATGAGGCGCGAGGCTCGGATGTAAAACCACGCGACCATGCCTAGCAGGAGCCAGGGGAGCAGGTAGAGCAACGGCGACCCCTTCCCGCCTTCCTCGGCCCGTACCTGGATGTTCTGGCGCTCGAGTGCCGCCAGCAGCTCGTCGTCGCCGACCGCAGGCATGCGAGTGACGAAACGCTGGCTCTCGGCGCCCTCCGTACCAAGGCGCTGAGCCTGGTGCAGCCGGCCTGCAATCTCACTGTCCCGAAAGATCACTTCGGCGACCTCTCCCTGGGCGACCCGGCGCTTGAACTCGCTGTAGCTGATCTCGATGCCGCCGGGCCTGAGCGTAAGGGAGTGAACCAGCGCGGCGAGAAGCAGCAGGATCAGGAGGTAGGGCAGCGCCGCACGCAGCTGCTCGGAGGGCGGGCCTCGCTGGGGTGTCCGTTGGTCGGCCATGGCACACGGTTCTCAATCGCTCCGATCCTAAGGGCCTGCAGCGGCCCCGGTCTGATCTGTGTCAAGCATTTCCCCCGTGGGGGCGAAAGATTGATCCGGGTCAAGAGGCCCGAGCGCGGTTCGGCCACACTGGCTGGGCACTCCAGGAGCAACGCAGATGGCCGGATGGATCGTCCCGCCACCCAAGACGCCCACGAAGAGCCCGGCGCAGTACGCTGAAGAGCGGCGACGGAAGGTGCGCTGGCTCGAGGCCCAGGGTCTGCTCGAATCCGAGCGTATCAAGGCGGCGCTGCTCGCCGTGCCGCGGGAGAACTTTATCCCCGCGGAGTACCGCGACTACTCCTACGAGGAGGTGCCATTGCCCCTGCCCGGCGTGTCGGCCACGATCTCCTGTCCGCACAGTTACCCGCTGTTCTACGAGCCGCTCGGCCTGGACCGCGGGCATCGGTTCCTGGAGGTCGGCACGGGATCGGGTTACGGGGCCGCCGTGGCCCGCGAAGTGGTCGGTGCCGAGGGGCTGGTGGTCTCCGTCGAGATCGATCCCTTGACCCATGAGTTCGCGAAACAAAATCTGAAGCGCGCCGGCTACACCGACGTCGTCCTGGTGCTCGGCGACGGCGGGTTGGGATATCCGCAGGCTGCGCCCTACGACCGCATCGCCATCACTGCGGCGTGCGCCGACATCCCGGCGCCGCTCATCGCGCAGCTCAATGTGGGCGGACGCGCGATCGCCCCGCTGGTCGAGAACGAAGGTCAGAACCTGACCTTAGTGACGAAACAGCCCGAGGGGGTCCGGCGGGAGACACTTTGCCAAGTGCTGTATGTAGCCCTGCGCGGCGCCTATGCAGGCGGAGCCGAAAGCGTCGATCGATAGGCCATTGATCGATGCGATCGCCAAGCGCACCTCTGCGAGGAGGAAGAGATGAAGAGCGTCAGAATCCATCGCGATGCCGAGACGGGCAGGCTCGGCTACCGCGTGCGCGACGGGCAGAAGATCCTCCAGCAGGAGCTCTCAGTGCACACCGATATCGGCAAGCTGCGTCGCCACCTGCGCCGCACCGTCGGTAAGAGCATCATCATGGAGGGCTTGGGCAGCTGAGCCGCAGCTCCCAGGGCGCAATATCGCGGCGTATTGTGCCGCATGGTGGTCGGGAGCTCTCAGCGGCCCGCGGGATCAAGACCGAAATCTGTCGACCCTACTGGCACGGCCTAGCATGTGACATGCAGGACCGCGTTCGCTCGGTCCGGGTGCTGCTTCAGCTCCGCAATGGCCTCAGCCGTCGGCAAGATCACCAATTTGATCCGCCGACGCTTGGCCTCACGTTTCACCTCATCCATGACCGGTAAGGCGCCAGTCCCGGTGCCGATCACAAGCCGCCGGCATTTCCACGGGATGTCTTCCTCAACGGACAGCGGAGTGTGTCCAAAGGCCTCGCGGAACTTCTTGGAGGGCCCTTTCTTCCGCTTGCGGACCTGCTCGCGGTCGATCACCACGTCATGCTCGTAAGTGACCCCATCGATGCGAATGGAACCAAAGGAAAGGGCTTCGAAGCGCATACATACCTCCTTCGGGGTAATTCCGCATGGCAGTGCTGAATGATGATCCACCGAGCAATCCCACTACGGGCCAATGAGCCATCGCGACCTTGAATGCTGGAGTGATGTCAGAGGTTCGCAAACGGCCATTATGCACAGTTGCGGATCATGTGGGACCTCACAGCTTGTAGCCGAACTTGCGCAGCATCTGTTTGCGCGCAGCGATGTCAGGTTCGGTCTCGATGCCTTTGCTCTTCATGCCGTCGATGACACCCAGGATGCCGCGCCCGCTGTCCGTCTCGGCCACGATGACCTCAACCGGGTTGCCCGTAGCGCAGTAGATCGCGCACACCTCGGGCACGGCTTTGATCGTGTTCAAAATGTTCATCGGAAAACCGCTGCTCACGAAGATGATGAAGCAGTGACCGCAGCCGAGCGCGAGTGCGTTCTTCTTCGCCAGGTCCAGAAGCTCGTCGTCGTTGCCGGTCCAGCGCACCAGCGCCGGACCACTCGACTCGCAAAAGGCGATTCCGAACTTCATTTGCGGCACCGTCTGCACGATGGCTTCGTGCAAATCCTCGATGGTCTTGATGAAGTGCGACTGTCCGAGGATGAAGTTGATGTCGGGCGGCTTCTCGATGGGGACAGTTTTCAGTTCCATGCGCAATCTCCTTCGGTTTGACGCGCTCGTGGGAACGCGGATCAGCCCACTGCAAGCGGAGAGACGAGGGCAAGAATTCCGGCGAGCATTGCGATGCCAGCCTAGCACTTTCGCGGGGGCGCGGTCTCCAGCGGCACTGGGTGTGTCGCGATCGCAGATCGGCACTCACCTCGTCGCGGCGCTGTGAGGCCATTCGGTCTCCAGACCGAGGAAGGGACGTCCTGCGACCAAGGCCTCCGAAGGGGGCGTGCAGCAAGGGAGTGACCCAACGAGCAATGTCTATAGAGTAGCTTAACAGTACACATGGAGGCAGCCGTGCGGACCAACATCAAGATCGACGACGACACAGCCACCCAAGTACCGCGGACCGCCTCGGGGCACTTCCCGAGCCCTTCCTCAGCTCCCGCAGGCCGATCCCGCACTCCGCCTTGAGCCCTCCCGCCACACGTGATACGGTTGGATTTCCTATCCGTTATCCGTCGTCGAAGACGCCCAGCACAGAGAGGATCTCACATGCAGAGCAGAGAGACCATCACGTGGATTGCGGCAGGGATCGCGGTCGCGGTAAGTGCGACGGTGGCGCTGGCCGCGGGCGGCGGAACGCTCAACGACCCGCAGGAGACCTACACCAATAGCTGGAAGGGGATGCCGAACGACGGCGTGATCGCCAGCGTCACGGTGCAATTCGTCACCTACGAGCTGAACTCCGTGGCCGGCAAATACAAGCTCATTCCGGTGTTGCTGCGTACCGGTGCGCGCTCGGCTCCCCTCACCCTGGCCCTCGAGCAGGACCGCCTCGTCGTGAGTTGCGGCGGCAAGAAGATCGCTGCCAGCTTCCAGCTCTCGGCGCTCGACCGGACGCTGTGGGATTCGCTGCCGCCGGACACGAAGAGGCGACTCACCTATCCGGAGCAGCTGAGCCCCGACAGCGCGATGATGGTGTATGCCTTCGTGCCCCTGGCGGACTTGAAGGGGCAGCTTGAAGGCTTCGAATACACGATCAAGTCGCTGCCCGCGCCCCTGCTGCTGCAGCCAGAGCCGAAGAAGAAGGCCGCGGCGCTTCCCGACGACGCCAGCGGTTGACCCTGCGCCCCTTGACGACACATGGTCGGTGAGCTCTGGAGGGCACTCCTCGACTACCTGAAGCGCACGCCATACTGGCCAGTGCTCGAGCCCCTGCTGTTGGTCGGGTTCTTGTGCATCGGCGTGTGCATCGTGTCGTATCAATACTTGCAGTGGCGCTATCAGGTCACACTTGACCTGCCACTGTTCCTGCAGAGCTATCTGCTGCGGCAGGTGTCCGTCGGCTTCGCCGCCGTGGTCGGCGTTTTCATCGTGCTCACCGCCGGACGCGCCATGAGGGCGCAAGCCCGGCCCCCAGCCTCGGGTGCTGCCCAGGGAACACAACCGCCCGGCCGCGGGCGACGGCTCGAGTCGGGCTGGGCCGGACGGATCGGTCTGGTGTTGCTGATCGGCGCCATGGCGCTCTACCTTTTGCAGGTGTGGACACCCGAGTTCAAGGTGAGCCCGATCCGGGTGCGTTTCGCCGCGTTCGGTGCCTTCGCCGCCGCTCCGCACGCGGATCAGGACCGCGGCCGGGAGAAGGCAACGGCGGACTACCGGCGTCTGCGCGAGATCACGCAGTATCTGCTGTACGAGATCAACCACCGCCAGCGCGCGTGGCAGCTGGAGTTTGAAACAATCCCGTTCCGCACCGACCTCGTCAGCAAGGCCGACGAGGACCGTTGCGCCGAGGATGACACGCCGCCGTTGTGCATCGCCGAGGCCTTTCACACGTCGATGATCAAGGCCGACGGAGCGCATCCGCCCCTCGTGCTCATCATCGCCGAACCGCTTGGCGGGGGCGGCACTCGCGCGTGGTTCTGGCTCAATCGAGGCCCGGTGTCCGTCGTCACCACGAGCGACTGGGGCGGACCGGGCAGCGCGGGCTCGATCGAGTACCTCGCCTACGCGCTCGTCGTGCAGAGCGTGATGATCCACATGCAGGCACACTGCGGGTTTGCACAGCCGCCAGCCGGTGCGCCCGAGGGCGTGGTGGTAGGCAACGTGTTCGACTTGCAGCCGGGCATCGATGCCATGCGTGCTGCCGTGCTCACCGGCCACTTCTCGCGGGACGACGAGCGGCGGCTGCTCAACTGCTTCGGTCCGGAGTACATGCGCACCGCCGTCGGCTTGTTGAGCCTGGGCTGGCTGCGCTCGGGGCCGGTACGCGACACCCTGCGCAAAGTCTACGGCGTGGAACTCCTCGGCAGTTGATTCGCAGCGCTCGCTGATCCAGGTAAGACCTACTGCTGTCTTCGCGGTAGACTAGGCGAGCAAAGAGCAACTGCGGAGCAACCCCATGAGCGCGGTCTTTACCCCCACTCGGTACAAGCTCTCGGTCGGAGGCTACCACAAGCTCTTGGCGGTAGGAGCTCAGCATTCCATCGAGTCGCTGACGCCGACAAACTGACGCGCCGGCCGCCACTCGGCTCACCCGAGAGCAGTCATTCGCCCCTGCGTCGACGGTCAACGCTTTCCTGCACGAACGCCCTTCGCAACTGGAATCTCGTTTGGGCTCTCGGCTCCTAGACCGGGCAGGTCACAAGGCTCGAGCGCGACGTCCCGCAGACGATGGACCTGGCCATCGTGCAGTGCTCGTCCATTGCTGCCAGCGCGTCAAGCTTGTCTGGTCTGTTGCCGATCACCTCGCTCACATCGCCGCCGCCGGCACGAAAATACCCCGTCCGTGCAGCTTGCCATGCTCGAGGTCGTTCATGGCATCGTTGAACGCGGCGAGCGGATAGATCCGGGTCTCAAGCCTCACCCGCCCCTCGGCGGCAAGCGTCATCAACTCGGAAAGGTCGTTATAGGTGCCGACGAGATTGCCAACGAAGTTGATCTCCTGCGAGATCATGTCGATGGCCGGCACATCGATCATGCCGCCGTAGCCGATGACGTAGTACGTGCCAGCGCGACGCAACATGCCGATCCCATCGGCGATGGCACCGCCCTCGCCGACGAAGTCGACGACCACCTCGCAACCCGCGCCGCCGGTGATCTCCTTGACCATCGCCACCTGGCTGCCGTTCGCGAGCACGGTGTGATCTGCACCGCATTTCTTTGCCAGCTCAAGCGCGCCTTCCGAATTGTCCACGACGATCACATCGGCGGCCGTCAACGCCTTGAGCGATTGGATGCCGATGTGCCCGAGGCCTCCGCCGCCACCGATCACGGCCGCATGCGTTCCGGGATACAGCAGCGGGATTGCCTTCTTCACTGCGTGGTAGGCCGTGAGCCCCGCATCGGCCAGGGCCGCCACATCCTGCGGCCGGATCTTGGGATCGAGCTTGACTACCGCCCTCGCACCGGTCTTGAGAAACTCGGCAAAGCCTCCGTCGGTGTCGATGCCGGGGAAGGCGCCGCGGCTGCAATGCATGTCGTCGCCGGAGCGGCAATGCCGGCAGAACCCACAAGATATCAGCGGGTGAACGATGACGGTGTCGCCGACGCCGACGTGCTCGACAGCGGCGCCCACAGCGTGCACCCAACCCGCATTCTCATGGCCTAGCGTGTACGGCAGTTTGACGTGGCTCTTTTCCTTCCACTGGCCTTCGACGATGTGCAGGTCGGTTCGGCAAAGCCCGGCGCCGCCGATGCGCACGACTACATCGTGCGGCCCGGTGATCTTGGGGTCGGCAACTTCTTCCAGAATCGGTCGCTTGCCGTAATCGTGCAGGCGGACTGCTTTCATGGCGGCTACTTCTTCTGAAGCGTGTAGCGTACGGTCTGCACGCGGATGAAGCCGTCCTTGAAGACGAACGTGTCGATGCCGTCGTCGATCTTAGTCTTGGCAGAATCGGCCGTCCATTCGAGGAGCAGGATGTCGTTTTCGTAGAGCTGCGTCTTCAGATTCCATTTGGCCTTCGGCACGTCGGAGAGCAGTTTAGTGAAGGCCTGGCGAATGCCCGCCTTGCCCCGCAAGACACCCGCGGGCGTCATGAAGAATGCGTCATCGCTGTAATCGGCGACGATGCCGTCAAGATCCTCGCCTCCCAGCGCCTCGGCGTGATGCTGAAAGATTTGCTTCGGTGTACGAGTGCTCATTGCTATCCTCCTGGCGGGAATTAGACGCTTGACGAAGCGGCGCAGTCCTTTGAACCGACTAGGGCGGCTCAATAGTATTATGCTGAAACCACCACAGTCTAATCTTGATCGCTACGATCCCGGCGCCGTTGATCTAAATCAATCGTTAACGTTACTTCCGGGCCGCGTTTGCCCGCATCGACACCGCGGCCGTGGGCCCCGGCCGCGTCACGGCTTGCTCGTCCTGATCGGCTCGTCGGTGAGCAGGTCGACGGTTGGCGGCCGTCGGCACAATCCCCGCGATGAGCCCGCACGGCTCGCTCGATGTCCTATCTACCAGGCGATGCATTGGTCGGACTCGCACGTCAGTTTGGGCTCTGAGCTTCCCCTCAAATTTCGCCTTGCAAAGGTAGCGTTGTGGCATCCACGTTACTGGATGGAAGACATGAAGCGGATTCCGAAGCAAGAGTACACCGCGGCGCTCAAGGAGCAGGCCCTGGCGATGGTCAAGGGCGGCAAGACGGTCGCCGAGGCGGCCCGCGCCCTGGGACTGGTGGAGCAGACCCTGCGCAACTGGGTCAAGCTCCGCCGCCAAGGGCAAGCTGCACGAGGGGCCAAAGACATCACGCCTGAGCAGATGGAGCTCTCGCGGCTGCGGGCCGAGAACGTGCGACTGAAGCTGGAGGTCGAGGTCCTAAAGAAGGCGAC
>DAIQQA010000280.1:0-4030 GCA_036787045.1 Burkholderiales bacterium
CCGAAACGATCCTGCCGCACTACGAGCTGCGTGTAGGGGGACAGGCTGGCAACACCGGTCTGGCGCTTGCGGCACTGCGCGCGCGTCATCGCGTGGTGGCCAACATGGGCAGCGATCCGCTGGGCGACTGGCTGCGCAGTGCCTTCCCGGACGGGGCGCCCAACTGGGAGCGCTCGCCCGCAGCGGCGACGGTTACCGTGGGGTTGTTGCACCCGAGCGGTGAGCGCACCTTCTTCACCAGCGTGGGCCATCTCGCCGGCTTCGCGCCCGAGCACGTCCTGGCGCAACTACCCGAGCGGGCCGCGCCAGGAGACGTCGTGCTGATTTGCGGGGTGTTCCTTAGCCCGCTGCTGGTGACGGGTGGGCGGCAGTTGCTGCAAACACTGGTGGGTGGCGGGTTCGCCACTGCGCTCGACACCGGCTGGCCGGACGGCGGCTGGGACGCGGTGCGGCCGACGGTCGAGTCGTGGCTGGCGCTGGTGGATCACGTTCTGTTCAATGAGCTGGAAACGACTGCGCTGGCCGGGCGCGAGTCGCTGGACAGCGCGATGGCGTGGTTCCACGCCCGCCTCCAGCCGGGCGCGACCCTGGTCGTGAAGTGCGGCGCGGATGGCGCGTGTGCCTGGCGCGCGGACGCGCGCGTCGCGTGTCCGGCCCCCGCTGTGAGGGTGATCGATACCATCGGTGCGGGAGACGCCTTCAACGCCGGCTACCTGTTCGGCCATGGAACGGGGTACGACCTCCCAGCCTGCCTCCGGCTCGGCGTGACGACGGCGTCTACAGCGATTTCTACCTCGACGCGCCGGTTCGTGCCGTGAAGCTGACCTCGGTGGGGCGGGTTAGCGAAGCGTAACCCGCCGGATGGGTACCATGCGGCGCAACAGTGGCGGCTATTGCGCCCTACGCTCGCCAGGTTCACAGCCAAGCGCTGACCGCCAAGGACGCAAAGGACGCCAAGGTGAGCGAAGAAGCACAGCCTATGCGCCTGACTGGATTATCCTGACCGCGGCTGGCAGAGGTCATCTACGTCCCTCACTCGACTCTGCTCTCAGGTTCTTCCTTGGCGTCCTTTGCGTCTTTGGCGGTGAGAGGCTCTTGGTTCTCTAGGATTCAACGCACCGTGCCGCGCGCGGCCACCGGCCACGTCACCTCGACTTTGCCGGCCCGCACGCCATACATCTCGTCCACCATGTTGCTCACCACGCAGCAGTGGTTCGGCACGACGTGCACTACCTCCCCGATCTCCGGCTTGCGCTTGCAGTTGGACAGGTCGATCACGCCATGCTCCTCGGACAGGTGCGGAATGACTGCCTCCGGATACTCGAGCACGTGGCCGTAGCCGGTCACCGTGTAGAGGTCGGAGGTCAGCACCTTCGTTCCGCAGTCGATCACCGCGCGGGCGTCGGTCGGCCGGCTGACAACGGTCGCACGCACGCGCATCGCGCAGTTGTCCCAGGTTGCCGTGCCCGAGGCCACCGTCATCACATCGTTGAAGATGTATGTGCCGGCGCGGTGCTCGGTCAGCATCGGGAACTTGTCCACGCTGAAGATCGCCGGCGTGCCGCCGCCCGAGACCACCGGCACGGGGATCCCGGCGCTCCTGAACAATCGAAGCGCCGTGTCGAAGAACTCGTAGGAGCCCGGGTAGCGGATCGGGAAGGTCATCAGCCCTTCGAACTGCATCCGCGGCAGCTTCATTGCGGCGCGCGCCAGGTCCAGAGCAGCCTGCGGGGTCTGGACACCGTTGCGCCCCATGCCGGTGTCGCACTCGATCAGGAGGCGCACGTCCAGCCCACGCCGAACGGCAGCTTCGGACAAGCCCTTTGCCACCGGCTCGTTGTCGAGCACCACGGCCAGGCGCCCGAGGCGCTTCATCTGCTCCATCAACCGATCGGTTTTCTGTCGGCCCACGATGTTGAAGGTGAGCAGCACATCGTCGGCCACGCCAGCGTCGGCGAACACCTCCACCTCGCCGATTTTCTGGCAGGTGATCCCCGCGGCGCCGGCCTGCATCTGCAGCTTGCCGAGCGCGGGGATCTTGTGCGTCTTGATGTGGGGACGGAAGGCGATGCCGTGCCTGGAGACGTGCGACTGCACGCGCCGCACGTTGTCCTGCATGATGTCCAGATTCACGGTTACGGCGGGGGTTTCGAGGGCTTCCACGGATAGCATGGCACCTCCTTGTCGGTTGTCAAACCCAGTTCGGCGTCAGCAGCCGCGGCAGGACCATCACCAGCCACGGCAGCAACGCGCAAAGTATGCAGATGAGCAGGACCGGCAGCATCATGATGTGCAGCAGCTTCTGGATGCGTGTGATCGGGACGCCGGCTACCGCACAGGCGGTCATGGCGCACATCCCCAGCGGCGGCGTTAGCAGGCCGAACGCCTGGGTCATCACCACAACGACGCCCAGGTGCACCGGATGGATGCCTACCTCGACCGCGAGCGGATGCACGATCGGCACGAAGATCAGGATCGCCGGAATCGCATCCATGAAGGTCCCGAGCAGCACGTTGACGACCACGATGAGCAGCATGATCGTTACCCAGTCGTGTGTGAACCCGAGGATGAACTCGCTCACGATGTCCGGCACCTGATAGAAGGCCAGGATCCAGCCCCATAGGGCAGCGCCGCCGACACAGAACAGCACCTGGGAGAACTGGATCGTGGTCTCTCCGAACAACCTGGGCAGGTGGCGCCATTGAATGCTGCGGTATACGAACAGCGTGACGAAAAGCGCGTACACCGCCGCCACAGCGGCCGACTCCGTAGGCGTGAACACGCCGCCGACCATGCCCACGACGATGATTACCGGCACGCCGAGCGGCCAGGCGGAGCCCAGAAGACCGGCCCCCACCGCCCGCAGGCCCAGAAACTTCGGATGCTCGCGCGGAAGATCGTAGCGGACTGCGAAGACATGGGACTGGACCATGAGCGCCGCCCCGATGAGCAGCCCCGGAACGATGCCACCGATCAGCAGGGCGCCGATCGACACACCGGCGGTGGCGCCGTAGATCACCATCAGAATCGACGGCGGGATGACCGCGCCCATGGTGGAGCTGCATGCGGAAAGACACACCGCGAAATTCTCGTCGTAGCCGCGGTGTTTCATCGCCGGGGTGAAGACTGTGCTGATGGCCGCAGCATCGGCCGTGCTGCTGCCGGACACTCCGGCGAGGAACATTCCCACCACGACGTTGACGTGCGCCAGCCCGCCGCGCAGATGGCCGACCAGCGCCATGGCGAGCTTCACCAGCCGCTCCGAGATGCCGCCATGGGTCATCACGTTGCCGGCCAGGAAGAAGAACGGCAGGGCGAGCAGGGTGAAGGTGTTGATGCCGTTGAACATCTGCTGGATCACGACCGTGGTGGGCAGCCCTTCGACCCATATCACCAGCAGCGAAGACAGCAGCAGCGCGAAGCCGATCGGCACCCCCGCGACCAGCGCCAGAGTCAAGGAGAGGATGAGCAGCCATAGCGGGTGCATCAGCGTCGGTCCCTGCCCAGGACCTGGCGCAGATCACCCCAGACCTGTGCCAGTGCCGCGCCGACCATCAGCGCGCCGCTCAGCGGGATGACGACCGTTGGGAGCAGCAGCGTGATGCCGAGCGCAGGCGAGAAGCGCTGCCGGCTGAGCTCGGAGAAGGCCCAGCCGTCCTTCAGCATCACCACCGCGACGAGCAGAACGCACAGATCGACAATCAGGCTCTGCAATCCGGCGGCGCGGCCCGTGAGCCGGTCGGCGAACAGGTCGAATGCGAAGTGGCTGCGGCGCCAGACGCAGATGGCGGCGCCGAGGTAAACGCACCAGATGAAGGCGAACAGGGACAGCTCTTCGCCCCACAGGAAGGAGGTCGCGAACACGTAACGCAGGACCACCTGGACGAATACCCCGATGGTGATGAACGCGAGCAGTGCCCCGAGCAGCGGCAGCAGCAGGCGTTCGAAGCGGGCGAAGAAGGTGTCCACGGCTCGCACGAGGGGTCAGCGGGCGTGGGAGCGGATCAGCTCCAGCACGTCGGTCATGCCG
>DAIQQA010000281.1:0-4023 GCA_036787045.1 Burkholderiales bacterium
CCTACCCACCCTACTACTGGCCGCCCCCGCCGGCCTACTATCCGGGCGGATACCTCGCTGCCGGCTTCGCCTTCGGTCTCGGCGTCGTGACGGTAGGCGCGATCTTCGGCGGCTGCGACTGGGGTCGCAACGATATCGACATCGACGTGAACAAGGCCGTCAACATCGACCGCAATTTCACTTCCAACCGCCCGGTTGGGGAGGGCGGCAGGGCGAACTGGCAGCACGACCCTTCGCATCGCAAGGGTGTGGCCTATCGCGATCCGGCGACGCGCGACAAGTACGCGGCCGGAGCGCCCGGCGCGGATGCGCGGCGCGATTACCGGGGCCACGCGGGCGGGGGTGGGCAGCCGCAGGCGGGGGGCGGGGCCCGTCGCGACGACCGAGGCCCCAGCGCGAGCACGATGCCGGCGGGGCCGGCCGGCGCGCGCCCTGATCAGCGTGCCGACGCGGGCGGTGCATTTGCCGGCGTGGGCGCCGGCGCGGAGACACGGCGCGACGCAGACCGCGGAAGGGCGAGCGCGCAATCGTCAGCCGCCACTCGCGCCAGCCCCGCAGCCCGGCCATCCCCTGCAACTCGGCCATCGGGGGGCGCCTCCCGGCCTGCCGGGGGAGCGCGTGGCGGTGGCGGCGGGCGTCGCCGCTAACAGAGGAGAACACGATGGACCGATCCAGCATAAGCATGCCGTATCGAGCCGCTGCACGGCCGGCCGGACTTGAACTTGTGAGATGCTGCTTGGCAGCAGCGCTGGCCTTGGCGCTCGTGGCGCCCGCAGCCTTGGCGAGCGAGCAACAGCGCTTTGCGTCCCCCGAGGAGGCGGCCGAAGCCTTCGGGAGTGCCGTTATGACCAGCGACTCCGACGCCATGAGGGCAATTCTGGGCTCCGATTTGCGCCGGTACATCCCGCAGCCGGACCAGGAGATCACGCTGCGCTTTCTCGAGGCATGGGCGAAGTCTCACCGGGTCGTGTCCGCGGGCGAGAACAAGGCGCTGCTCGAGGTTGGCGCCGACGGATGGACTTTGCCGATCCCGATTGTCAAGGCTGGAGCAGGCTGGCGCTTCGACACAAAGGCCGGCGCCGAGGAAATGCGGGTGCGCCGCATCGGCCGCAACGAGCTTGCAGCCAGGCAAGTGGTCCTGGCCATTTTCGATGCGCAGCGCGAGTATGCGTCTCGGGACACGGACGGGGATGGGTTGTTGGACTACGCGCCCAAGCTCGCCAGCGCGCCAGGCAAGAAGGATGGTCTGTACTGGCCAACGGGCCCGGGAGAAGACCCAAGTCCGCTCGGGGAGCTGGTCGCGGAGGCACAGGCCAAGGGTGGGGCTCGCGGAAGCGGCTACCACGGTTACCGGTATCGCATCCTCACTGCCCAGGGGCGGCACGCGCCCGGGGGCGCTTTCGACTATCTGGTCAGGGGGCACATGATCGGCGGGTTCGCGGTTGTGGCATGGCCCGTGACGTACGGCGAGACGGGCGTGATGACCTTCATGGTCAATCACGGCGGTGTGGTGTACGAAAAGGACCTCGGCCGGCAGACAGTGGACCGGGTGCGCGGGATGAAGCGGTTCGATCCGGACAGCAGCTGGAAGAGAGAGGGCAATCCCTCCTGAGAGCCAAGGGACACATCGAGACCGCGCCTTCGACGAAGAATCCTCGCGGCTATGAGCACCGATCCACCCGCGGCCCCCTCCCCGACTACAGTGAGCCTCGCCGATGAGGAGGCCGTCAAGCGCATCCTCAGCGACACCCTGTTCGGGTTGTGGGCCACGGTCAACAACCTCTCGCGTCTGCGCCCATCCGGGCGCGAGCGCTACCGCGTCACGATCTTCGCCTCGGCGCGCACCCAGCCCGGGCACTGGGTGTACCAGGAGGTCAAACGCATGTCTGCGGGGTTGAGCGTCATGGGTTGCGACATCGTCACCGGCGGCGGCCCGGGCTACATCGTCGCCCCGGGCGGCATCGGCACGGTGCTGGAGTCGATGATGATCTGGCAGCTGCTGCAGGTGCGGCATCTGCACGACACGCCGCTGATCTTCGCCGGACGGATGTGGCAGGGACTGGTGGACTGGGCAAGCGCGCAGATGCTGCGCCCCGGCTTCGAGCTGGCCAACGCCGAGGACATGAAGATCCCCAACTGCGTGGACGGTGCCGATGAGGCCATCGCGATCATCCGCGAGCAGCACGAGCGCTGGCACGCCGCACAGGGCAATCCGGCGTGACTCCCGAACCGACCCGCACCGGCCTCGCGGCCGAGACACTGCGGCGCGCGGTGCTCGACAACCTTGCGTGTCTGCAGGCGCGTTTCCCCGGCATCGCTACCCCCCACGACTGGTACATGGCGCTCGCCTACAGCGTGCGCGACCGGATGCTCGCGCGCTGGGTGAGGACAGTGCAGGCCTATGCCGCGCACGATGTCAAGGTGGCCTGCTACCTGTCGGCCGAGTTCCTGATCGGGCCGCAACTGGGCAACAACCTGGTCAACCTCGGTATCGAGAGGAACGCGCGCGAAGCAATGCGCTCTCTCGGCCAGGACCTCGACGCGTTGCTCGCGCTCGAAGAGGAGCCGGGCCTGGGCAACGGCGGCCTCGGTCGGCTGGCGGCCTGCTATCTGGATTCGCTCGCCACGCTCGAAGTCCCGGCCATCGGCTACGGCATCCGCTACGAGTTCGGCATCTTCGACCAGGAGATCCGCGACGGCTGGCAGGTGGAAGTCACCGACAAGTGGCTGCAGAAGGGCAACCCCTGGGAGATCGTCCGCCCCGACGCTCTCCAAGGTGCTGTACCCGAACGACGAGCCGGAGATCGGCAAGCGCCTGCGCCTCGCGCAGCAGTACTTCTTCGTGTCCTGCTCGCTGCAGGACATGCTGCGCCTGCTCGACGTGAAGGGCGAGACCACGGCGCGGCTGCCCGATCTGTTCGCGGCGCAGCTCAACGATACGCACCCGTCGGTCGCCGTGGCCGAGCTGATGCGGCTGCTGGTGGACGTGCGGCAGCTGCCATGGAACGACGCCTGGGACATCACCAGGCGCACGCTCGCCTACACCAACCACACGCTGCTGCCCGAGGCTCTCGAGACCTGGGGGCTACCGCTATTTCGCAGTCTGCTGCCGCGACCGCTCGAGATCATCTACGAGATCAACCGCCGTTTCCTCGACGAAGTCCGGCAACGCTATCCGGGCGACGATGCGCGCGTGGCGCGGCTGTCGCTGATCGACGAAGGCGGCGAGAAGCGGGTGCGCATGGCGAACCTCGCCACCGTCGGCAGTCACGCCGTCAACGGCGTGGCGGCGCTGCACTCGATGCTCCTGAAGCAGACCGTGCTGCGGGACTTCGCCGAGCTATGGCTCGAGCGCTTCTGCAATGTCACCAATGGCGTCACCCCGCGCCGGTTCGTGGTGCTGAGCAACCCGGGGCTTGCGGGGCTGCTTAGCGAGACCGTCGGCGAGAGCTCGGTCACCGATCCGTCGCGGCTGAGAGCGCTCGAGACACGGGCGAGCGATGAGGCATTCCAGGAGCACTGGCGCCGGATCAAGCGGGTGAACAAAGAGGCCCTGGGGCAGCGCATTCGCGAACGGACCGGTGTAGTGGTCGATCCCGGTGCGCTGTTCGACATCCAGGTCAAGCGCATCCACGAGTACAAGCGCCAGCACCTGAACGTCCTGCACATCGTCACCCTCTATCAGCGCCTGCGCCAGAACCCGCAGCTCACTATCGTGCCGCGCTGCTTCATCTTCGGCGGCAAGGCTGCCCCCGGCTACCACATGGCTAAACTCATCATCCGCTTGATCAACGGCGTAGCCGAGGTGGTGAACAACGACCCGACCGTGGGCGACCGGCTGAAAGTCGTGTTCTTCCCCGACTTCAACGTCAAGAACGCGCATACCATCTACCCGGCCGCGGACCTCTCCGAACAAATCTCGACCGCCGGGAAGGAGGCCTCGGGGACGGGAAACATGAAGTTCATGCTGAACGGCGCGCTCACCATCGGCACCCTGGACGGCGCCAACATCGAGATCCGCGA
>DAIQQA010000282.1:0-3998 GCA_036787045.1 Burkholderiales bacterium
AAGCTGATCGAGGGCACCATCGCCTCGGTGCCGCCGCAGGGCGGGCGCAAGCACCCGAACCAGGAGTTCGTGCAGGTGGACACGACGAATATCCTGTTCGTGTGCGGCGGCGCCTTCGACGGGCTGGACAAGATCATCCGCCAGCGCTCCGAAAAAGGCGGCATCGGCTTCGGGGCGGAGGTGCGCAGCAAGGACAACCGCAAGGACATCGGGCTCATCCTGAAGGAGGTCGAGCCCGAGGACCTCATCAAGTACGGGCTGATCCCCGAGTTCGTCGGGCGCCTGCCGGTCGTGGCCACCCTCGACGAGCTCGACGAGGCGGCGCTGATAGAGATTCTTACCGAGCCCAAGAACGCGCTGCTCAAGCAGTACCAGAAGATGTTCAGCATGGAGGGCGTCGAGCTGGAAGTGCGTCAGGAAGCGCTGCATGCCGTGGCGCGTCGCGCCCTGGCGCGGCGAACCGGCGCCCGGGGGCTGCGGTCTATTCTGGAGAGCGCCCTGCTCGACATCATGTTCGACCTGCCGTCGCTGAGCAACGTGCGCAAGGTGGTAATCGACGATGGCAGCATCACCGGCGACCAGAAGCCCCTGCTGATCTACTCGGACCAGCCCAAAGTGGCGGGATCGGCCTGAGCAGGGCTCCGGACTCCGGGCGGAAAGCCCGTGGATTCATGCACTTCCGGTGCGGCTTGAATTGGGCGGCGGACGCCCCACCTTTGTTTCTTGACGTGCCCTATCCATTTCCAGGTAAACCACAATGACTAGCATAATCTCCGGGGGCGAGACCTTTACCCTCCCGCTGCTCCCGCTGCGGGACGTAGTGGTGTTCCCGCACATGGTGATCCCGCTGTTCGTCGGGCGGCCGAAATCGATCAAGGCCCTCGAGACGGCGATGGAGGCCGGCAAGAGCATCCTGCTGGTGGCGCAGAAGTCCGCCGCAAAGGATGAGCCCGGCGCGGAGGACATGTACAACACGGGCACCATCGCCAACATCCTGCAGATGCTGAAGCTCCCGGACGGCACCGTGAAGGTGCTGGTGGAGGGCACGCAGCGCGCGCGCATTCTGATCGTAACCGACCTCAAGACCCACTACGCCGCGGACGCCACCCCCATCTCGGTGGAGGTGGAGGACGGCACCGAGCTGGAGGCCATGCGCCGCGCCATGATCTCCCAGTTCGACCAGTACGTTAAGCTGAACAAGAAGATCCCTCCCGAGATCCTCACGTCGCTGGCCGGAATCGACGAGCCGGGCCGGCTTGCCGACACCATCGCCGCCCACCTGCCGCTCAAGCTCGAGCAGAAGCAGGAGGTGCTGGAGATGTTCGACGTGCGCAAGCGCCTCGAGCATCTGCTTGCGCTTATGGAGACCGAGCTCGACATTCTGCAGGTCGAGAAGCGCATCCGCGGGCGCGTCAAGAAGCAGATGGAGAAGAGCCAGCGCGAGTACTACCTCAACGAGCAGGTCAAGGCCATCCAGAAGGAGCTCGGCGACATGGAAGAGGGCGCCGACCTCGACGAGATGGAAAAGCGCATCAAGGGCGCGCACATGCCCAAGGAGGCACGCAACAAGGCGGAGTCCGAGTTGCGCAAGCTGCGGCTGATGTCGCCCATGTCGGCAGAGGCCACCGTGGTGCGCAACTACATCGAGACGCTGGTCGGCCTGCCCTGGAAGAAGAAGAGCAAGATCAGCGGCGAGCTGTCGCGCGCCGAGACCATTCTCGACGAAGACCACTACGGATTGGAGAAGGTCAAGGAGCGCATCGTCGAGTACCTCGCGGTGCAGCAGCGGGTGGACAAGGTGAAAGCCCCGATCCTGTGTCTGGTCGGTCCGCCCGGCGTTGGCAAGACCTCGCTCGGCCAGTCCGTCGCGCGCGCGACCAACCGGAAGTTCGTGCGTATGTCCCTGGGTGGCGTGCGCGACGAGGCCGAGATCCGCGGGCACCGCCGCACCTACATCGGCTCGATGCCCGGCAAGATCCTGCAGAACATGACCAAGGTGGGTGTGCGCAATCCGCTGTTCCTCCTCGACGAGGTGGACAAGATGGGCATGGACTTCCGCGGCGATCCGTCTTCGGCCCTGCTGGAAGTGCTCGACCCGGAGCAGAACCACTCCTTCGTCGACCACTACGTCGAGGTCGAGTACGACCTGTCCGACGTGATGTTCGTCGCCACCGCGAATACCATGAACATTCCGGCACCGCTGCTGGATCGCATGGAAGTGATCCGCCTGTCGGGCTACACCGAGGACGAGAAGGTCAACATCGCCATCCGCTATCTGCTGCCCAAGCAGCTGAAGAACCATGGCTTGAAGCCCGAGGAGATTGCCGTTTCGGAGAGCGCGATCCGTGACATCGTCCGCTACCACACGCGCGAAGCGGGGGTGCGGGCGCTCGAGCGTGAGATCTCGAAGATCTGCCGCAAGGTGGTCAAGTCCCTGGTGCTGAAAAAGCGTGCCACCAAGACCACGGTCAATGCCAAGAATCTGGGCAACTACCTCGGAGTGCGTCGCTACACCTTCGGGATCGCGGAGAAGCACAACCAGGTGGGGCAGGTCACCGGCCTCGCCTGGACCGAGGTGGGCGGCGAGTTGCTCACCATCGAGAGCGCGGTCATGCCGGGAAAGGGCAAAGTCGTCTCGACCGGCAAGCTGGGCGAAGTGATGCAGGAGTCCATCCAGGCGGCGCTCACCGTCGTGCGCAGCCGCTCGCAGAAGCTCGGCATCGCCGAAGAGTTCTACCAGAAGAACGACATCCACATCCACCTGCCCGAGGGCGCTACGCCCAAGGACGGGCCGAGCGCTGGCATCGGCATCTGCACTGCCATGGTGTCGGTGCTGAGCGGCATCCCGGTGCGCGCAGACGTGGCGATGACTGGGGAGATCACCCTGCGCGGCGAGGTTCTGCCGATCGGCGGGCTCAAGGAGAAGCTGCTTGCGGCCCACCGCGGCGGGATCAAGACCGTGCTGATCCCGGAAGAGAATGTGAAGGATCTCTCGGAAATCCCGGATAACATCAAGAATCGCCTGGACATCCACCCGGTCAAGTGGATCGATCAAGTGCTCGACCTCGCCCTCGAGCGCAAGCCCCAGCCGCTTCCGGAAAAAGGCGAAGAGGTCGCCATACCTCCCGTCCAGACCACCGAGGTGGTGGCTGCCATCAAGCACTGATTGCATTTGCGCCCGCAGCGTGACGCTGCGGGCGCCCTCTTGTTTTCCCTTGCTGCACTGCGAATCGACGCGCGCGCTGCATGTCATGCGCGTAGGTTCGCCGCGCCGAAACGCCCGCAACCCCGCTTGACATGGGCTTTTGGCACTTGCTATAAGGCGCGAGGGGGAGCGTCGTTTCTGTGTGTGCTCCGCGGGGCCTCACCGCGGGGCAGTGCCATTCACACAGTTCAATACTCACGTCAGGGAAGGCCTGCGCACAGGCGTGCAACGCATTGAGATTGCGCGGCGTGCCTCATGCAGCAGGGCGGCTCAACTCTAATGGAAAGGGGACGCACGTGAACAAGCAAGAACTCATCGACGTAGTCGCAAAGACGGCCGACATCTCGAAAGCGGCAGCAGGACGTGCGGTGGATGGGGCGATCGCCGCGATCAAGGGCTCGCTGAAGAAGGGACAGACCGTCACGCTGGTAGGTTTCGGGACGTTCTACGTGGGAAAACGGGCGGCGCGCAGCGGGCGCAACCCGCGCACGGGGGCATCCATCAAGATCCGGGCCGCCAAGGTGCCCAAGTTCCGCGCTGGCAAAGCCCTGAAGGATTCGGTAAACTAGCGCGCCTTTGCGGTTGCGGGGGGCCGGCTTCGCGGGGGCCGCGTGCCGTGGTGATGGTTCGGCCTGGCATAGTGCCGACTCGCGGCAGGCGGTGGCCTCGCGCGTGAGCGGAGGTCGAGCGCTTGGCGACGTCGGCAGCGACCTGCTCGCAACCGGGTTGGCGGTGCGGGGGTGCTTAGCTCAGTTGGTAGAGCGTCGCCCTTACAAGGCGAATGTCGGGAGTT
>DAIQQA010000283.1:0-3998 GCA_036787045.1 Burkholderiales bacterium
GGGTAGTGCTCGGAGCCGGTCCGGACTTGGTTCGATGTATAAAGTATAGGCCTGACCCCGTTTACTGGCCCGGCCTGCGGCAGTCCGTGCTGTTCGCGCTGATCTGGGTCGTCGCTTCCGGCTGGCTGCTGAACCGGGAACTGCAGCGGTTTGGACAGCGCGAGTACTGGCAGCCGGAGGCCGTGGTGCCCGAGCCGGTCGATCCCCGCGAGGAGCGCGCTCGCCTGGTCAAAGCGTTGCGCTCAGCAAATGCTTTCGAGCGTTCGGCCGCGCTGAACGCGCTGTGGGGGCGGCGCGGTGAGTTCGAGCACGACTCGAGCTGCTGTCCCGAGCTGGCTCCGGCGCTGGTCGCCACTCTCGAGCACGAGCACCGCCACGCGCGCGACTTCGCTGAATTCGCCCTTGCAACCATGCGCTATGACCGCACACGCATCGTGCCGCAGATCGTGCGGGCGCTCGGGTCGCCGGACCCTGGTGTGCGGCAAAGCGTTGCGGAGACGCTCGGCCGGATCAAGTCGGAGCCGGAGGTCGTCCTGCCCGCGCTGGTCGCTGCGCTGGAGGACCCGGAGCGGCCCGTGCAGCATGCTGCCTGCCATGGGCTGGCTGAATACGCCGAGGCGATGGCGCTTGCCTTCCAGTGCCTTAAAGAGCGGCTCGCCGATCCGGACGAGGAGGTGCGGCACCAGGCCGTCAGCCACCTCTCGCGCATCCAGCTCGACCCGGTGTTTGCGCTCCCGCTGTGGAGCGGGCTGCTCAACGGGCGCGATACGACCTTCACTTACTTCGCTGCCATCGGCTTGATCCATCTCGGGCGCGAGGCGAAGCCGGCGCTGCCGCAGCTGATCGAAGCGCTGCGCAACAAAGGGCACAACGGACGGGTGTTCGTCGTGCGGACGCTGGGGATGCTGGGGGCCGATGCCGCCCCGGCGGTCCCTGATCTGATCGCTGCGCTCGAAGAGCACCGTACCGAGGTGCAACACGACGCGGTCATCGCTCTGCGCGCGATCGGGCCGGCTGCCGCCGAAGCGCTACCCGCTCTGCGCCGGCTCCAACGCGAGGCGTACGACCCTAGTGTCCGTAACTACGCCGCTCTTGCGGTGCGCGACATCGAACGGTAGTAGTGGGATGGACCGCCGGCGCAGGGCGGAGTCCGCAGCCATTATTGAGCCTTGCAGAATCAGGTTACGGGCTTCCACACCACCCCACCGGCTGCGCCGGCACCCCTCCTCGGAGAGGAGGGGAGTGTCTCCCCTCCTTACAAAGGAGGGGTGCCGCCGAAGGCGACGGGGTGGTTGGCTCTGGACGGCTGCGGCTTGAGGGTAATGCATTTGTGCAAGGCTCAATAGCCAACGGCGTGTCAACAGCGAAGGGTTCCCCGATAGCGAAGGCGAAAGCTCGACGCCTGCAGCCCCGAGTGCGTTGTCAGCGTTGCGATCGGGACGGCCGCGCTGCCGCCCAGGCGATTCAAGATCGCGTGAGCAGAGACATACTGCTTGGTATCAGAGTCGTGAGGAAACTCGAATTCACTGCCCGTATCACGACCGACCGCTGCCACGCCGTCAATCCCAAGCCTGGATTCGGTTCCCCTCGACCAGCACCTCGTCTCCGACCTGAAACAGCGCTGGGTAGCTTTGCCGGAACGCTTCCACGGTCCCATCACGCCTGCGAACTTCGATGATCCAGACCTCTTTGCGCTGCTGCACGCTGGAGCTCGGCTGCGTGATGGGGGGAAGATGCGGATCGTACGGGCCGAACGGGGGGTTGCGGCCACGCGCGCTGATGGGGGCGGAGGGCTCCCACGACCCCCGGTGGTGTACAGCCACGACGGTGGCGCAGTTGGAGAGGTCGCAAGGATGCTGCGCGGCGCCTTCTGTCACCTTACCCAGGATCCTGCGCTGCCCTGCGGGTGCAGCATCGTCTGCACGCGCCGCTCCGATCAGAACTGCTCCCGCGATTGCGGCGATCAGAGCGCGCGACATTACACCTCGCTGGGTCATTCTCTCGGACTCCCCGTGACGATTGCATTATTGCACAGCGGAAACGGGGAGAACCACGGATCCGAACGAAGCAGCCTACCGATGAGATGAGAATGAGGAGCGCGCCGTGGTCCCAGCTGTTGACACGCCGTCGGCTAATGGGTGGCCCCTCTGACGTGAGTCCGAAGTATAAAGTATAGGCCTGACCCTTGCCGTGCGCGGAAGATAAAGCGAGCGGCCTAACGGTTCACCGTTTCACGTCGCTTTCGCAACTTGAGGGTGGTCAAGTCGTTCGTCCTCAACCGATCCACCAACAGGTCAGCGAGGGCCCGCACCCGAACGGGCTGCAGCCTTCCCGAAGGAAACACGACGTGCACCGGTATGGAGGGCGGCTCAAAGCGCTCGAGCAGAACGCGAAGCTCGCCTCGCGCCACCAGCTCCTGCACCTGATAGGACAAAGCAACGACGATACCGAGGCCCCGGCGGGCGGCGTCAATCATTGCCGCGCCATGATTTGATGAGAGCGTGCCTTGGACTCGAAACTGCCGAGCCTTGCCGGAAACGTAAAACTCCCAATACGGTGTTGGCGAGAGGGCGCTGAACTGCAGACAGTGGCGCCGCTTTGCTCGCAGCCTCTGTGATGAGCGGCGTAGGCCACGCCGAGCTCAAGGCTGGCGGATCCTACAACAGTCTGCACGCCGGCCTTGGCGCCAAAGGCTACGATGTCGTCAACTACTTCACGGACGGCAAACCCGCTCAAGGCAAGGATACTTACACAGTCGAGTATGCCGGCGTTAAGTGGCAGTTCGTGTCCGGCGAGCATCGCGATCAGTTCAAGACCAACCCACAGAAGTATGTGCCGCAATACGGCGGGTTCTCCTCCTGGGGCGTGGCGAACGGCAAGCTGTTCGACGTCGACCCGGTCAACGGTTGGCGCATCGTCGACGGCAAACTCTACTTGAACTTCAACGCTGACATCCAGAAGGTCTTCGACCGGGATCCGGCCGGGTTCATCACGCGCGCCAACGCGAACTGGCCAAAGCTGTAACTCAGGTCCGAAGGCGGCTGCGGCCGCCTCCGCTTCGCGCGCCATCGTCCGAGGGCTGCTGTGAGCAATCGCTTTGCAGAAATCGCTTTGACTCCCGCTGTAAGGAAGGCGCAGGAAAGGCACGGCAGCCGTGAGCAGAGCGCGCACGTCGAGGCGCGAGGCGCCCCACAGGATCAGTTGGGCCCGGACGAGATGACGTTCATCGCGGAGCGGGATAGCTTCTGCATCGCAACCGTCAGCGAAACGGGTTGGCCCTACATCCAGCATCGCGGTGGGCCGAAGGGTTTCCTGAAGGTGCTCGACCCGCACACCCTGGGGTTCGCCGATTACCGCGGCAACCGGCAATACGTATCGGTAGGGAATCTTGCAGGCAATGATCGGGTTGCGCTGATCCTGATGGACTATGCCAAGGGCCGACGTCTGAAGCTGCTTGGCCGGGCCACGACGGTGGATACGACCGAGGATGAGATGCCGCTTGAACGGCTTAGAGATTCCGATTATCGCGCGCGTGTGGAACGAGGCGTCTTGATCCGGATTGAGGCGTTCGATTGGAACTGCCCGCTGCACATCACGCCGCGCTTCACGATCGAAGAGATCGAAATCGCTCTAGAACCGCTGAGGGCACGCATCCGAGAGTTGGAGCAGCAGGTGGCCAGCCATCAATAGATGGGGTCAGGCCTATACTTTATACTTTCAGGTAGATCAGCAGGCGAGGCGTGACCCGCCTCACGACCGGGCGAACTTGTATGGGCCGCCGCGCTCCAGCGCTCGTCGAAACGCCGGCCGCGACTCGAACCGATCTCTGAACCGCACCAGGTTGGTATATTCCGCGAGCGGGCCCCGCATCGCGCCGGCTTCGACCGGGAAGGAGAGCTGGATGTCCGCCGCCGAGAAGCGGTTGCCGACGAACCAGTCCCGCTCGCCCAGGGCGGCGCTCATGTAGCCGAAGTGATTGTGCAGCTCGCTCTCGATGC
>DAIQQA010000284.1:0-1683 GCA_036787045.1 Burkholderiales bacterium
ACCAGTGGTTCGTGCGCATGGACGGGCTGGCCAGGCAAGGTCTGGAGGCCGTGGCGCGCGGTGCGGTGAAGTTCTTTCCGGAGCACTGGACCACCACCTACAACCACTGGCTGGAGAACATCCAGGACTGGTGCATCTCGCGTCAGCTCTGGTGGGGCCATCAGATTCCGGCCTGGTACGACGAGGCCGGCAACGTGTACGTGGGCCGCAGTGAAGAGGAAGTGCGCCTCAAGTACTCCTCACGCCTCACGCCCCACGCCCGACTGCGTCGCGACAGCGACGTCCTCGACACCTGGTTCTCCTCTGCCCTGGTGCCGTTCACCTCGCTGGGCTGGCCGGATGAGACGCCCGACCAAGACCTGTTCCTGCCTTCCTCGGTGCTGGTGACGGGCTTCGACATCATCTTCTTCTGGGTCGCCCGGATGATCATGATGACGTTGCACTTCACCGGGAAGGTCCCGTTCCGGCATGTCTACATCAACGCCATCGTGCGCGATGCGGAAGGCCAGAAGATGAGCAAGTCGAAGGGCAACACCCTCGACCCGCTCGACCTCATCGACGGGATCTCCCTGCCCGACCTGGTGGCCAAATCCACCGTCGGGCTCATGCGCGCCGATCACAAGGACAAGATCGAGCGCTACGTTCGCAAGAACTTCGCCAACGGCATTCCCGCCTTCGGTGCCGACGCGTTGAGATTCACGTTCGCCTCACTCGCCACCTTCGCGCGCACGCTCAACTTCGACCTGAACCGCTGCGAAGGCTACCGCAACTTCTGCAACAAGCTGTGGAACGCGACCCGCTTCGTTCTGATGAACACCGAGGGCAAGGATGTCGGACTCGACGAGTCCCAGCCGGTGGAGCTGAGCTTCGTGGACCGCTGGATCGTCGGGCGGCTGCAGGAGGCCGAAGCGGCGGTGGAGGCCGGCTTCCGCGACTACCGCTTCGACCTGGCTGCGCGTGCCATCTACGAGCTGGTCTGGGACGAGTACTGCGACTGGTACGTGGAGCTTGCGAAGGTGCAGCTGCAGACCGGCTCCGAAGGCCAGCAGCGCGCCACTCGGCGCACGCTCGTGCGCGTGCTCGAGGCGATCTTGCGGCTGGCGCACCCGATCATCCCCTTCATCACCGAGGAGCTGTGGCAGAAGGTCGCGCCGCTCGCGGGCAGGCAGGGTGAGAGCATCATGCTCGCGCCTTATCCGCAGGCCCAGCCCGACAACATCGACGCGGACGCCGCGCAGCGCATCGCGCTGCTCAAGGAGATGGTCAACGCCTGCCGGACCCTGCGTGCCGAGATGGATATCGCGCCGTCGCAGAAGGTGCCGCTGGCGGTCACCGGCGACCCGGCGCCCATCCGGTCATTCGCGCCTTACCTGCAGGCGCTGGCACGTCTGTCCGACGTCAGTGCCGTCGACGAGTTGCCGCAGGCCGATGCCCCGGTGTCCGTCATCCGCGACTTCCGGCTCATGCTGAAGATCGAGGTGGATCGCGACGCCGAGCGCCAGCGCCTCGGCAAGGAGGCTGCGCAGCTGCAGGCCGAGATCGCCAAAGCGCAGGCGAAGCTGGGGAATGCCACCTTCGTGGAACGCGCACCCCCGCCGGTCGTCGCACAGGAGCGCGAGCGGCTGGCGAAGTTCAGCCGCACGCTGGAGCAGGTGCAGGCGCAGCTGGCCAAGCTCGGGTGAC
>DAIQQA010000284.1:1783-3985 GCA_036787045.1 Burkholderiales bacterium
AAAAAAACGGGCGCCCGAAGGCGCCCGTTGCGTCGTTTGCTACCGGCTGAAGCCGATTTAGAACGAGTGCTTCAGGCCGACGCCCAGACCCCAAACCGTTGCACCGGGGTTGAAGTTGGACGCGTTGCTGATCCCGGCCGAGCCGTAGGTGGCGAAGTCCCCGTTGTCGATCCAGGTGCCGACCACGTACGCCTGGGTCTGCTTCGACAGATTGTGGTAGTAGCCCAGGCCGATCATCATGGCGTCCGTATCGTCGATCTCGTCGGTTTCGCCGACGCCGCCCTCCTGCGCCTCGCCCTCAAACGCCTGGATGAACTGGGCGCCGATGTAGCCGGTGGCGAGGTTCCACTTCGCGCCGATGTACCACGCGGCACGGCTGTACTCGGAGAAATCGGTCGGGAGAAGAGGGTCATCGACCTTATACTTCAGGTCCTCGTACCCGCCGAAGATCTTGATGTCACCCAGCGTGTAGGCGGCGCCCACGTGCCACGCGGTGTCCTTGCTGCTGCTGATGCCCGAATTAACATTCGACAGGCCCGCGTTGACCAAACCGAACTGGTCTTTGCGGTGTCCGTATGCGCCCCACACTTCGAGCGGGAAGGAGGTGCCGGCGTACTTGGCGCCGAGTTGCCACATTTGTGGGTCGGTGTCAGGGATGACGTTCTTGGCGTAGTTGGTCTGGAACACCGCGCCGAAGGTGAAGCCGTTCCAGTTCGGGCTGTCATACCAGATCGCCTGCTCGTCGCGGCGGTACCAGGTGTAACCGCAAGGGGGAGTGCCGCAAGTACCGAACACCGCGCCGCCCGGCGTACCCATCATCTGCAGGTTGCCGCCCATGCCGGCCGCGCCGTCCAGCGGGTCGATGGTGTAGAAATAACGCTCGTAGATGTTTTCGTTCGAGCCCCACCACACGCCGCCCCAGCTCTCGCCCACCAGGCCGATGTGGCTGTTACGGTTGCTGACACCACCGACGCTGGAAGCCGGCGCCGTGATCTGGTAGGCGAAGTCCAGCTTCAGGCCGCCGCCCAGGTCTTCCATCGACGAAATGGTAACGTTGCTGTAGTTGGAGGCCACACCGAAGTTGCTGGTGCCCTCGCCGTTGGCGCCGAGGTTGGCGGCCCCAAATTGGGTAATGGCCTCATCGGACGCGTCACCGACGTTCAAATACTCGATACCCATGTTGATCGAGCCGCTGATGGTGACATCAGCGAAGGCCGCGGGCGCCGCGAAGGCGCTGCCCACAGCCAGAGCTATCAAAGTCTTCTTCATACCATCTCCTTAAGGAAACCGTCTGAGGTTTTAGCCGGGGATCCGGACCGGCTTGCGCCCGCCCGCTCCACGGATTTCTCCTTCTCCCTTTTAAGCCAAAGGGCACCGCGATTCTGCCAAAGCGCAACAGTCCCAAGCAAGCCTGGGGGCAAGGTTTCTAGGCATTTTCAGGGGGGAGTGTTGCGCCGATACAACACTATTGAGGGCAAGTGACGCGCAGCGTCAGGCGAACAGCCGGGCGAGCTCCACCCCCGGGTCGGGCGCCCGCATGAAGGCTTCGCCGACCAGGAAGGCTTGCACGCCGTTCCCACGCATCAGCGCGACATCCTGGGGGCCGGCAATGCCCGACTCGGTCACCACGATCCGGTCGGCCGGGATGCGGGGGAGCAGGTCCAGGGTGGTCTCGAGCCGCGTCTCGAAGGTGCGCAGGTTGCGGTTGTTGACACCCATCAGCGGCGTGCGCAGCTCGAGCGCCACGTCCAGTTCCCCGGCGTCATGCACCTCGACCAGCACACCCATGCCGAGCGCTTCGGCGTGGGCTTCGAGGTCGAGGAGCGCGGCCCGGTCGAGCGCCGCGACGATGAGCAGGATGCAGTCCGCCCCCATGGCCCTGGCCTCGAACACCTGGTAGGGGTCGACGGTGAAGTCCTTGCGCAACGCGGGCAGCCCGCTGGCGGTCCGCGCGGCCTGGAGATACTCGGGCGCACCTTGGAAGAACTGGCGGTCGGTCAGAACCGACAGGCAGGCAGCGCCGTGGCGGGCGTAACTGGCGGCGATCTCGGCGGGCCGGAAATCCTCCCGCAACACGCCCTTGCTCGGGCTCGCCTTCTTGATCTCAGCGATCACCGCAGCCTGGCCGGCGGCGATCTTCGCGCGCAGCGCGCCCACGAAGTCCCGCGGCGCGGGCGCCGCCTCCGCCTCGCGGCGCAGCGT
>DAIQQA010000133.1:0-13871 GCA_036787045.1 Burkholderiales bacterium
CGCGCTATCGGCCGGCCCGCATTGTGTCTGCGTGAGGTCTCGGACCTTCCACCCTCCATAGCTGATGTCCCAGACGTCGCCGCGGACATCGCGGTAGACGATGTGATGTTGCCGGCGATGCGCGAGCGAGGCCGGTCTTCCCCGGGCCTTGGGCAGCCCGGTCATGCGCGTCACGTTCAGGACATTCCAGCTGAGCTCCGGACGCGGCGCTACCTGTATCTCCAGATAGCGGATCCCCGCTTCGAGCTGCTGCGCCACGGTGCGGACCTGCAGCCGGAACAAGCGCGTAAGCGTGCTCCTGAGCGAAGCGAGGGTTTCCGCCGGCACCGAAGCGCGTGTCGCCGGCGACGAGAGGAAAGCGAGCAGCGCGCGCAGGGCTGCAGGGCAGTCGGGGGACGGCGATGAGCCCTCGGAGATGGCATAGGTACACGAGCCATGGGTGCCGGGAAGAACCACTTCGCGCAGCCTGCGCCCTCCGATATCGCCGGCAAGCTCGGCCATCCAGTCGGCGTTTCTGCGAGGCATGTTCGACTATTGCCTCGCATCGGAATCCGCCTGAACAGAGGGGAACTTCGACGAGCCGAACCGGATCACGAGCGTGGCCAGCGCAAGCAACAGGATCGCTCCCGATATCACGACGATCCCCATCTCGGGGCGAACGTGGGCCTGCACCTCGGAGATCAGCAATCGGGTCAGCGCGGTGATTCCCACATAGATCAGGAATCGTACCGGCATGTGGTTGGTCTTGAAGTAGATGCCCACCATCGCCCCGAGCTCGAGATAGATGAAGAGCAGCAGGATGTCGTCGATCGACGCGTGGCCCTTCATCGCCATGCCGATGAAGGCTACGACGGCAGCCCATACGGTGGCCGCGCCGATGGCGAACAACGCCAGATAATGAAACAGATCCACCAGAAGATTGCCCAGCACTTCGGCGAGCCGGGTCAGTCCTTGACGCAATGCATCACCCCATTGGAGCTTCAATTCACCCTCCTCCCACCCAAGGCTGCTCCTGATCAGTGACGAACTTCAGCTCGCTGGCTGAGCTTCGTCACGAATCGGGAGGCTGTCCGTCATGACCCTTTCCTTCCGCCGAAGAGACCGAGCTGCGAACGCCGAGCCGCAGTTTACGGGGCTCGCCTCGCGACGCGTTGATGCATATCAAGGCATGGGCACGAGGGACCATGCATGGTCGCACTCCCCTCTCCCTGGGGAGGGAAGGGTAAGGGCGGGTAAGGGTGGGGGTCGAATGCCCAGCACGATGATTGGGGTCGTGTTCACTCCCATCCGAGCCTTTGGCTACGACGTAAACTGAAGGTTAGTCTCCGCCGCAACGGCTGCATTGCAGCGCGTTGTCCCATCAAAGGGGATGGGGTGCAGTGGCTCGCCGCCTTGGGCGGCTCACGGCGTGTTCGCACTTCGAGGCGCTCCCCGGCTTCACCTGGACTACGGACGGAGTTGAGGAGATCGGCGACGCGAGGAAGGTTCATGCTGGCGGCAAAACGGGACGGATGCACGTGACGCTGGAGGTAGAGTGAGCCTGCAGGCAGGCGGGGCCGCCCATCCTGCCGGCGCCTCGACGCGAGCGCAGCGCCAGGCGAAGCGTGCGCTGAACGAGGCGATCGACCGCGCATTGCTGGGCTCTGCGGCAGAACGGCAGCGCGTGCTCGAGCTGGGAGGGCCAGAGGACGCCGCCCCTCTGGCCGATCGGGTGCGGCTGCGTGCCAAGCGGCTGGCAAAGTCCCAGGCTGCGCACCGCAGCCAGATCCTCACCGGTGCCGAGAGCCTCGTTCTCGCGGTCTACCGTCACGCCATCCCCCGGGGCTGGATGTGCGGCTTTTGCGACGCCTCGGTCGCCGCGCATAACGACGGACGTGTCGCCGGTGTCGGCGGTATCATTCTCGACGCGAGCGGCCGCACCGTCGTGCGAATCTCCAGGCGGAGCGCCGACTGCGAGCCGTTCGAAGCGGAGATTGCCGCCCTGGAAGCCACTCTGGATGCGGCCACCGGGCTCGGCGAGGGTGCGCGCCGCATCCGCGTCTATACCGACTGTGACGCCCTGGTTGCGCTTTGGCTGCAGCGTCGCGCTGACCCCCGGCTGCGCGGCGTGCGCGCGCTAGCGCGCCGCCTGCGGGGCTTCCAGCTTCACCGCTTGCCGCGCCGCCACAACCAGGTGGCGCATCGTCTGGCGCGGAACGAGGTCTTGCGTTGATTGCGGGGTGTCATTTGAGGCACTCGCACGATGGCCGCAGGTGGCTTCATTACGCCGATCACGAACCACGCCTATAAGGCGGCCGGTGAAATGGGCCTCTGCACTCACGGCGTCACCGGGTCGGCGTTGGTCATGCCGGGCATCCCGACCCGAGACCGACGGGTGCCGAAGCACCCTGGTCAGCTCGCCGCAATGCTCGTCGTGTGCGTTGCGAGCGCCTTGTGCAGGTCTCCCACGCGTACGCCGATCAGTCGCACCTCCTTCTCCAGCGGAAAGTGCGCGAAGCACTCGAGAGCCGCGCGTTGCACCGCATCGGGATCGGCGGTGGGTTCTTCCAGAGTCTTCTCATGCGTGTGCGTCTCGAAGTCGCCATAGCGCAGCTTGACCGTGACGGTCCTGCCGACGTAGCCCTCCTGGCGTAACTCCCTCGCCACCCTGCGCACCAAGCGCGTGAGCGTTCTCGCCAACACCTGCCAGTCGCCCACGTCGCGCTGGAAGGTCGTTTCGTGACTCATCGATCTGGGCTCCCAATGAGTGACCAGCGGGCGCTCGTCGATGCCGCGGGCTGCCTCGTACAGCCAGCGCCCGTGAGCCTGACCGAAAGCCTCGACCAACCTCGCCATCGGCTGCTCGGCCAGCGCACCGATGGTGCGAAGCCCCATTTGCTTCAGCTTTTCGTCGGTCTTTGGTCCCACCCCCGGCAGCTTTCTCACCGGCAAGGGCCAGACGCGCTTCTCGAGATCGGCTTCGCCGAGGATGGTCAGCCCGTTGGGCTTGTCCAGATCCGACGCGATCTTCGCGAGCAACTTGTTGGCTCCGATCCCGATGGAGCACGTGAGCCCCGTCGCCTGGTTGATCTGCTGCTTGATCGCCGAGGCGATGTGCTCGGAAGGCAGCTCGGATTCGGTGATGTCGAGATAGGCCTCGTCGATGCCCGCGTCCTCGATGCTGGTCGAAAACCGGCGAAGGAGATCCTTGATGATCGCCGATACGCGCGAGTATTCCCGGTAATCGACCGGCAGGAACACCGCATGCGGACAAAGTCTGTGAGCAGTGCGCAACGGCATCGCGGAATGAATGCCATACTTGCGCGCTTCGTACGAAGCAGTGGACACGACCCCCCGTTCGTTCGGGTCCCCTCTGCCGCCGACGACCAACGGCTGGCCGGCCAGCTCGGGGCGCCGCAGCACCTCTATGGCTGCGAAGAACGCGTCCATGTCGAGGTGCAGGATCTTGCGCGCCATAGAAGGGAACGGCGGTTTGATCGGGCAGCCGTTGCCGGGCCGGGGCCGCGGACCCTTGGAGCCCGGACCACCGCATATCTGGAACCGGCCGATTGCCATGATAGCAGGCGAGACGAGCTGGCTCGGTCGATGTGTGATCGATTCACGTTCGGCTCCGGGCCGCGCATGCGTCGTGCCATGCGCACGGCTGGGCTTCAGTGCAACAGGCCGATTCGAGCGCGTTTGCTCAAGGAGGTGGTACGCGAGCTTGGTCACACCCTGAGCCTCGAGCATTGCACAAACCCGGATTGCGTCATGCTAGAGCAGCCGACGATCGGGTGATTGTCAGCTCCTTGCGATGGATCAAGGTGTCGAACGTCACAGGCCGGAGAATGACGAGTGGCCTCCCCGCGCTTGCCGCGTGGGGAGCCGTGGCGAAGAGTGGATCGTTCCCTGTAGAGTGGAGTACAAGTGACGCGACCGATACCTCCCGGACCGCAGCCGGCTTACCTTCCTTTGCTGCAAAGCGGCGAGCTTGCCCGCCGAGTCGAGCAGGCTTACCGTCAGCTGGAGAATTGCGACCTGTGCGCGCGGTACTGTCACGTCAACCGGCGGCAGACCATCGAGGGCGCCGTGTGCCGGACCGGCGAGCGCGCAGTGGTCGCGAGCTATGGTGCGCACCACGGCGAAGAGGCGCCCCTACGCGGCTCGCGCGGCTCGGGGACGATCTTCTTTTCCTGGTGCAACCTGCGTTGCGTGTTCTGCCAGAACTGGGACATCTCGCAGAAGGGCATCGGCCGCGAGATGGAGCCGGCGGGCATCGCCAACATGATGCTCGACCTGCAGCGCCAAGGCTGCCACAACATCAACTTCGTCTCGCCCAGCCACGTCGTGGCACAGATTCTGGCTGCGGTGCACGATGGGGCCAAGCGGGGCCTGCACCTGCCGTTGGTCTATAACACCGGCGGGTACGACAGCGCAGAGGCGCTTGCACTGTTGGACGGAGTCGTCGACATCTATATGCCGGACATGAAGTACGGGGACTCGGGGCTTGCGCGCAAGTACTCCAAGGTGCGCAACTACGTGGAGGCGAATCGGGCCGCGATCAAGGAAATGCATCGGCAGGTCGGAGATCTGGTACTCGACGAAAGCGGCATCGCAGTGCGAGGGCTCCTGGTGCGCCACCTGGTGATGCCACAGGGCATCGCCGGCACGCAGCAGGTGCTCGAGTTCATCGCAACCGAGGTCTCGCGGAACACTTATCTGAATTTGATGGATCAGTACCGGCCCTGCTACCGCACCGACGAGTATCCGGAGATCGACAGACCGACCACTGCCGAGGAGTACCGCGACGCGCTGGACGCGGCTGCGCGCCTCGGGCTCGACCGGCTCGACCAGCGCGCTGCACGCATGGGCGGCAGATGGTGACGGAGCGAGCCTGGCATCGCCCAACTGCGCAGACCGAGGTTTTCAAGAGGTGTTGAAAGGCGCTCCGCGCTCTCCCTCTCCCGTCGAGGGAGAGGGGAGAGGGAGAGAAAACAGGCGACCGTCAACCCCTCGAAGCGAGCCGGTTCCTGCCAAGCCATCGTGATGCCCAGCCGCGCGCGCTCGTGCATTTGCATGCCCGCGAGGTCCCAGTCGCGGAAGCGTACGTGGCCAGCTGCCGTGGTGTAGCCGACGTACCCCATCGCAACCCGCGCAAGCGTAGTCTTGCCGGAACCAACGGCGCCGAGCAGCGCGGCGGCCGGCGTGCTCCATGCAAGCCCTCCATCGCGCTCGACTCGGGCCGGGGTGATCGTGGCGGGCGGTCCGACGTCCTTCTGCCCGATGTCGGCGTCGACGAATGTTGCTTCTCGACTCAAGGCGATAGGGCCGGGCACTGCCGCCAATCACACGTTCCGGCCGGTTCTCACCGGATTCCTTGATGTAGATCGGTGGGCCTGGGCCTTGCGGACGGCGCAGCAGAGTCAGTTCGCGCTGTCGACCCCTGCCTACCACGGAGGACCCACGGATCGGTTCATGGGGCGGCGGAGCGCGCCGTGTCTCGCAAACTCCCGGTCACGCTCGCCACCGAGACTTGATCCCGGTCAAGCCGTGGGCGTCTGCGACCCGGTAGTGTGGCATCGACTGGGTGGGCGCCCCGTCCGGTGATCTGCTTGATCACCTCGTCCATCCACTGGTTCGGGTGCGAGATCGACTCGAGGGAAACGAACGGACTTACGATGGCGGAGAAGATCGAGCTTCCGCCGCCCGACGAGGTCGGCGGTATGGCATTGGCGCTTGCGCTCAGGCGGCGCCGGTCGCGGCGGGAATTCGCCGACCGCGCACTCGATTGGAAGCAGATCGGTCAACTGCTGTGGGCAGCGCAAGGCGTGAGCGACCGGGCCGAGGGTTTGCGCACCGCACCGTCAGCAGGCGCGCTGTATCCGCTCGAAATGGATGTCGCTACTGCGTCGGGCCTGTACCGTTACCACCCGGCGGGCCACACCCTGACGCTGCGCGATCTGCGGGACGTGCGCTTCAAGCTGGCGCGTGCTGCCGCCGGGCAGAGCTGGCTTTCGAGCGCGCCCTGCGTGTTCTGCATTTCGGCCATCCCGTCTCGAACCACGGGAAAGTACGGCAATCGCGGCCCGCGCTACGTGCAACTCGAAGCCGGGCACGCGGCACAGAATCTCCTGCTCGCGGCCTGTGCCCTGGGCCTCGACGGTACGCCGGTCGGCGCGTTCAGCGACGAGGATCTCGGGTTGGCCCTGCAGCTGCCGGCCGGAGCGGTGCCGGTCTATCTCATCCCGGTCGGATGGTCACGCGCAACGCACTGAGTTTCTTGACACGGACTGGAGTCCGACTCGAGGCAAGGTCGACCCTGGCACGTACTCCGGCCGGCTGTCCTATTTGCCTGCGAGGGCGGTCGCGCGGCAGTAGCCCTTGACCGGCGTCAAGACCGCGGCGAGCGGGTGTCGCAGACTTCGCTCATCGAGCACCGAAAGGAGGCGCGCCATGCCTGCCCGCTACAAGTACATCCGGTTCTTCTCCGACATCGGCATCGATGATGTCGCCGTGGTCGGCGGCAAGAATGCCTCGCTCGGCGAGATGTATCGAGCGCTGACGGCCAAGGGTGTCAAGGTGCCGAATGGCTTCGCCATCACGGCCGCGGCTTACTGGCGCACGCTCGAGGCGGTCGATGCCTTGCCCAGGCTGCGCCGAGCGCTCGACGGGTTGAATGCAGCAGACGTCCAGGATCTCGCTCGGCGAGGGACGTTGGCTCGCGACATCGCCTACGGCGCAAGTCTGCCGGCGGATCTCAAGGCGGAGATCCTGCAGGCTTACGCTGCGCTGCGTGACGAATACGGCGCCGAGCTGAGCGTGGCGGTGCGTTCCTCCGCGACGGCCGAGGACTTGCCGACCGCAAGCTTCGCCGGTCAGCACGAGACCTACCTCAACGTTCGCGGCGAGGAGATGCTCCTGGATGCCTGCAGGCGCTGCTTCGCAAGCCTGTTCACCGACCGGGCGATCCACTACCGCATCGACCAGGGTTTCGACCATTTCAAAGTGGCGCTATCCATCGGCGTGATGAAGATGGTGCGCGCGGACCTCGGTGCGGCAGGCGTGATCTTCACCCTCGATACCGAGTCCGGATTTCGCGACGTGGTGTTCATCACGGGCGCCTGGGGCATCGGGGAGAACGTCGTGCAGGGTGCCGTCGACCCCGACGAGTTCTACGTCTTCAAGCCCACCTTCAAACAGGGCCATCGCGCCGTGCTGCGCAGGGCGCTGGGAAGCAAGAAAATGAAGATGGTCTATGCGGAAGGCGGGACGCGGCATGCCACACGCAACGTGCCCACACCGACGGCCGACCGGGAGCGCTTTTGCATCAGCGATGCAGACGTGCTGACGCTGGCCGACTACGCCATCAAGGTCGAGGAACATTACAGCATGAAGGCCGGCGAGCCGCGTCCCATGGATATCGAATGGGCCAAGGACGGCAGCGATGGGCAGCTGTATCTGCTTCAGGCGCGTCCGGAAACCGTGGCTTCGCAGCGTCGCGGTCAGGTGCTGGAGACCTTCGAGATCCGAGGCAGTGGGGAACTTCTGGCCCGGGGCAGAGCGGTCGGGGAGAAGATCGCTAGCGGCAAGGCTCGCATTGTCGCAGCCGTCGGCCAGCTCGCGGCATTCCAGCCGGGCGAAGTGCTGGTCGCCGACACCACCACCCCTGATTGGGAGCCGGTGATGAAGACCGCAGCGGGCATCGTCACCAATCGCGGTGGCCGCACGTGTCACGCCGCCATTGTCGCGCGCGAGCTGGGCATCCCCGCGGTGGTCGGCACCGAAGGCGCAACCGCCACTGTCGCCGACGGCGCGCAGGTGACGGTTTCCTGCGCTGAAGGCGATGTGGGCAAGGTCTACCGCGGCGCGATCCCCTTCGCGATCGAGCGCACCGACCTGGAAGGCCTGGCGCGCCCGGCCACCGAGATCATGGTGAACCTCGGCAACCCCGAGCTCGCGTTCAAGACCAGCTTTCTGCCCAACGACGGCGTGGGGCTGGCGCGGATGGAATTCATCATCAACGAGTACATCAAGGTCCACCCGATGGCGTTGCTCCATCCGGAAAAGGTCGCCGATCGCGAGGAGCGCGCCACCATCGAGCGCCTGGTCCGCCACTACGCGAAGCCGGCGGACTTCTTCGTCGAGCGGCTGGCCGAGGGGGTCGGCACGATCGCCGCCGCCTTCTATCCGAAGCCCGTGGTGGTGCGCATGTCGGACTTCAAGACCAACGAGTACGCCAGCCTGATCGGCGGCAGGGCCTTCGAGCCGAGCGAGGCTAATCCCATGCTGGGATTCCGCGGCGCCTCGCGCTACGCCCACCCGGCGTATGCGGAGGGCTTTGCCCTGGAATGCGCCGCGATGAAGAAGGTACGCGAGCAGATGGGGCTCATGAACGTCAAGCTCATGCTCCCCTTCGTGCGCCGCGTGCAGGAGGCGAAGACGGTGCTCGCCGCGATGGCACAGCACGGTCTCGAGCGTGGCAACGAGGGACTGGAGATCTATGTGATGTGCGAGATCCCCAACAACGTGGTGCAGATCGACGCCTTCGCCCAGGTGTTCGACGGCTTCTCGATCGGCTCGAACGACCTCACACAGCTTACTCTGGGGGTGGACCGCGACTCGGAGATCGTCGCCTTCGACTACGACGAGCGCGATCCCGGCATGCTCGAGATGTTGCGGCTGGCGGTGGAAGGCGCCAAGCGGAACAAGCGCCATTCCGGCATCTGCGGCCAGGCGCCTTCCGACTATCCGGAGATCGCCGAGTATCTGATCCGGCTCGGAATCGACTCGATCAGCCTGAACCCGGACGTCGTCCTCAAGACCACGCTGCACGTGCTGGAAGTGGAAAAGCGCCTCGGTCGCAAACCGCGCCACACCAGGTAGCCGGCACCGTGGTGGAGATCGATGGCTCCTACGGGGAGGGTGGCGGCCAGTTGCTGCGCACTGCGGTAGCGCTGGCTGCGGTCACGGGACGCGAAATCGCCATACGCAACATCCGCGCGAAGCGCGACAAGCCTGGCCTCGCGCCACAGCATCTGGCGGCGGTGCGTGCCGTGGCGGCCCTATGCGAGGCGCAAGTGGATGGACTCGAGCTGCGCTCGCAGGCGCTGCGCTTCGCTCCGCGCGCCTTATCCGGGGGCGAGCACCGCTTTGACGTGGGCACGGCAGGCTGCGTCGTCCTGGTCCTGCAGGCGTTGCTTCCGGCCATGGTCGCGAGCGGCCGCAGCGTTTCGGTCACGGTCACGGGCGGCACGGATGTGCGGCAGGCGCCATCGATCGACTACTTCGCCAACATCCTCCTGCCACTGCTCGAACGGATGGGCGTGGCCGCACAGCTCGAAGTGGTCCGGCGGGGCTATTATCCGCGCGGGGGCGGCGAGGTCCGCGTCCGGCTCGCGCCCTGCACGTTGCGACCGATTGCGCTCGAGGAGTCGGGCGGCCTTGTCGCCATCGGGGGGCACGCGCATGTCGCGAACCTACCGGAGCACATCGCGACACGCATGCGCGATGCGGCGCTCGATCGCCTGGCCGCGGTGCCAGGGCCTGCGCCGCGTATCGGCGTGGAAATCCTCGACTCTATGCAGGCCATGGGCAGAGGTGGAGCGATCGTGGTGTGGGCGCGAACCGAGCATACGGTGCTGGGTGCGGGCCGCGTAGCCGAGTTCGGCGTGCGCGCAGAGGCGCTCGGCGCAGCCGTCGGGGAGGAGCTGGTGAACGACCTGACCGCAGGTGCGACCGCGGACCTGCACGCGTCGGATCAGCTACTGGTCTACCTTGCGCTCGCGCGAGGCGGCTCCTACCTGGCGCGTTCGCTCACGACACATGCACAGACGGCGATGTGGCTGATCGAGCAGTTTCTGCCAGTCCGCTTCGCTGCCGCGGAGAAGGGCGGCCTGGTTCGCGTGAGCGTCGCGTCGCGCTAGAGACACTACTTCCACCTCTCACCACGAAGACACGAAGAAGACCGGAACGATGGAAGCGACTCCGGAGCGGGACGAGGCGCGCCGACGACATGCGCGGTCCTCATGCGTGCCTGCACGATCGCATCCCCGCACGCAAGGCGTCTGCTCCACGCTACGGCGCGCCCGAGTAGCCCGGCGCGGCACCATGTACCCGGCTCGCATCCCGTGCAAACCTTGGAATCGGGCGCAACGACATGCTTCGAAACAGAGACGTAGCCAGTCTGGCAAGCGCACCTGTACCGGTCCTGCCGGTTTTCTTCGTGTCTTCGTCCCTTCGTGGTGAGAGGTGGAGTTGAAGGATCGAATTACTATATTGAGCCTTGCAGAATCAGGTTACAGGCTCCCACACCACCCCGCCGGCTGCGCCGGCACCCCTCCTCGGAGAGGAGGGGAGGGTCTCCCCTCCTTTCAAAGGAGGGGTGGCGCCAAAGGCGACGGGGTGGTTGGCGTTGGACTGCTGCAGCTTGAGCGTAATGTATTTGTGCAAGGCTCAATAGGCGCCGGGGCGCCGCGTCAGCGGCGTGACTGCTGCTCCTGCAGTTGCTCCCGCGAGAATACTCTGCCAAGCAAAGTCAGCTCCTCGCCGATGATCTTGAGCAGGTCGTCCAGGGTCACGATCCCTACCAATGCGCCGTGCTCGTTGAGGACCGGAATGCGGCGCACGCCCTTGAGGCGCATCAGTTCGGCCGTTTCGTGCACGCTGTTCCCCTCCCCCGCCGTCACCAGCTCGCGGGCCATCAGATCGCCGGCCGTTACCGCGGCCGGATCCGCTTCCGCGGCCATGACTTGGACCACCAGGTCGCGGTCCGTTACGATCCCCACCGGGATGCGCTCACCGTTGGGCTCGTCGGCCACGACGACGTCGCCCACGTGCGAGTTGCGCATGATCTGCGCCAGCTCCAGGGCTGTCGTCTTTCTATCGCAGTGCACTACGTTACGGATGCAGATCTCACCAAGGCGCACGATTTCCTCCGTCTATTCCGCCCGCGGCCCGGCTCACGTCGCGGGCAACTCGAGCGGGCTCTTGAGCAGGATGATGTGCCGGTTGTCCTCCGCATCGACGGCTTCGACGCTGTGCAACCAGTCCAGCTCGTGATCGACATGGATTTGCTGCGGATGGCGGATCAGGTGGTCGACTCCCTCCGCGACTACGGCCAACAGGTCGCTTTTCGGGTCATAGGACAGACCGAACAGCGGGATCCAGTCGGCTTCGACCTGGTCCCCCAGGCCCAGCCCGGTCACCTCGATGTGCACGCGCGTGGCGCCGAGCGCCTTGGAAACGCGGTCGAAGTAGCCTTGCCACTGGGATCTTGCGAGCTGCGTGAGCGGCATCGGTCCTCCCGCCGAAGTGTGTTACTGCGGCCTGCACGGCACTCTAGCCCGGATATTTCACCAGGCCACCCCCGGGTTAGCTCGGGGTCGCGCATGCCGACCCTCCTTGGGACGCACCTCTCCCTGGCGTCCGAAGCGAGAACGAAGGAAGCATACGGCCGCACCTTGCCGCGGCATTTGATGCAGATCAGTCCGTTCACGGTCGGCCTTGAGGTGGTTCACCACACCCGAAGGGCGCCCTGTAGAGAGTCGCGCCACCTGTGCGGCCCGGCCCTGAGTCGGCCCCAACCACCTCCTCGATCCTCGCCGGAGGCCATCCCGTCCGGGTGGACGGCCGGGTGGGCAGCCTTTGACGCCGGTCAACACAGGCGCTCGGTAAAGAGCATATCGTCCGATCGCGTTGTCCGCTGCTTGGCTTTGTTTCCTACCTTAACAAGGAGGTTTTCGCCATGCCCACCTTCGTCATGCTCACTCGCGTCGATCCCGAAGTGCTGCGCTCGCCTCACTCCCTCGAAGAGCTGGAGAAGCGGGCTGCCGAGGCGATCCAGAGCCAGTGTCCGACCGTCAAATGGCTTTCCAACTACGCCGTGCTCGGCCCCTACGACTACGTGGACGTGTTCGAGGCGGCCGATATCGAGACCGCGGCCAAGGTATCCACGCTGATCCGCACGCATGGACGGGCCCATTCGGAGATCTGGCCGGCGACGGACTGGAAGAAGTTCAAGAGCATGCTGCAGTCGATGCCGGCCTAGCCTGATTTCGCACCCTTGCGAGAGAGACAGGCTAGACCCCGGTGAGGCGGCTGCGGCTAGCCATCGTAGGGTTCGGACGCCTGGGGCGGGCGTGCGCGGCGGCCGTCGAGGAGGCGCCCGATCTTGCTCTCGCGGGGGTGGTGCGCCGTCACCCTGCACCGCTCCCGGCGCCGTTTGCGGCTGTCAGGGTCGCCCAGCACGTCCGCGATTTGGAGTCGGTGGACGCCGCCCTGCTCTGCGTGCCCGCCAACGATACCGCGGCGGTGGCCACCGGGCTGCTGCAAGGCGGCCTGCCCGTCGTGGAATGCGCCCAGCTCGGCGAGCGCGCGCGCTCGGAGCACTACAGCCTCCTCGACAGCGTGGCGCGGCGCCATCGCGTGCGCGCCGTGGTCGGCGCAGGCTGGGACCCCGGCGCGCTGCCGCTCCTGCAGCGGTTGTTCGAGGTCCTTATCCCCCGCGGCCACACGCAGATCGGCAAGCATCCGGGAATGACCCTGCACCACAGCGCTGCGCTCGAGGATATTCCGGGTGTCACTGAGGCGCTCAGCGGACAGTGGCCCGACGCAGAAGGCAAGCCCAAACGCTATGTCTACGTCCAGCTTGCCGAGGGAGCGGATGCGCAGCGCGTGCAGGCGGCGATCCTGTCCGATCCGGTGTTCGCCGGCGAGGCCACGGAGGTCCTGCAGATGGCCGACCTCGCCACGCTCGAAGCGCCCGAAGGGCTCGTGGTGGAACGGCGCGCAGCCCCGAAGGTGGGGGAACATCAGTCATTGACGCTCGACGCGCGGTTCGAAGCGGCCGCCTTTGCGGCCAGAGTGATGAGCGACGCGGCCCGCGCCCTGCCTTTTCTTTCGCCGGGGGCGCATCCGTACGCGCTGGGGCTTCGGCACGTGCCGGATACCGGTCGGCATTGACGGACCCCTTCCCGGCCGTTCGGAGGATGCACGGCGTGCCGTGCCTGCCAGTACGCCGGCCATTGACCCAGATCAACCGGCAAGACCGCGACAGCGGTAAGTTGGCACGCTGAATACACATCCAATCGAGGCGAAAAATGCAGGTTCCCCTCCAGATCACAACTCGCGACGTGGCCCATTCCGATGCGCTCGAAGCGCACATCCGGGAAAAAGCCGCCAAGCTCGAGGAGTTTCACCCGCATATCACCAGTTGCCGTGTCAGCGTGGAGCAGCTGGGCCAGCATCACCACCAGGGACGCCAGTTCCGTGTGCGCATCGACGTGCGCGCGCCCGGCAAGGAAATCGTCGCCAATCGCGACCATCACGAGGACGTCTACGTCGCGTTGCGCGATGCCTTCGACTCGGTGAAGCGCCAGCTCGAAGAGACCGTGCGCTTGCAGCGCGGCGCGGTCAAGGTCCATGAGACGCCGCAACACGGCCAGGTCGCACGCCTGCTGCGCGAAGAGGGATATGGTTTCATCCAGACTGCCGACGGTCGCGAGCTGTACTTCAGCCGGGAGAACGTGGTGCATCCCGGCTTCGACCAGCTCGAGGCGGGCACGCCGGTGCAGTTCATAGAAGAAGAAGCGGCCGAGGGCCCGCAGGCCAAGCGGGTCAGTGTGGGGAAGCACAACTACTAGTACTTCAACCCATCAATTCCACCTCTCACCACGAAGGCACGAAGACACGAAGAAAACCGGAACGAGGGGCGATGAGGCCTCCTGGATGGTGGGCATGTGCGTTAACTCAAGGCTTCGTCCCCTTCAAGGCTAGGGCCGGGGTGGGGATGGGTTTGAGCGCGGTCACGACCCATCCCCCGCCTAACCTCCCCCTTGAAGCTGATCATGTCCCATAAGTCGGGGGCTGGACACCGCCGTCATGTTCCATTACTC
>DAIQQA010000134.1:0-4725 GCA_036787045.1 Burkholderiales bacterium
AGCAACTGCCTTGAGGGGGCCGGGCGAACGCGGACACACAAGCACTGTGAGTTAGATCGGTTCGCTTAACTCCGATGGCCGAGGTATCGGCGGACATCTCGTAGTCCTCCTTGTCCACCGCGTCCTCCGTGGTTCAAAGCTCCATGCATCCCGATACCTTGAAACGTCAGGTCCACAGCATCGCCGAGCTGCGCCGCGTGGCGCAGCGGCGCCTGCCGCGCGCTGTGTTCGACTTCGTGGACGGCGGCGCCGAGGACGAGAAGGTCGTGCGGCGCAATGAGGCGGCGCTCGCAGAAATCAGCTTCCTGCCGCGACCGCTGAACGCAACTTTGGAACGTGACCAATCGGTGGAGCTGTTCGGCGAACGCCTGTCCGTTCCAGTGCTGATCGGCCCCACTGGTCTCGCGGGGATGCTGTGGCCGCGCGGAGAGGCCGAATCCGCGCAGGCGGCCAAGCAGGCCGGCACCGTTTACACCATGAGCCATGCGTCGACGGTCTCCATCGAGGCGCTCGCGCGGGAGGTCGGCGGCCGGCTGTGGATGCAGGTTTTTCTGTATCGCGACCGCGGCCTGACACAGGACTTCGTCGAGCGCGCGCACGCTGCCGGGTACCGGGCGCTGGTGGTGACGACGGACAACCAGATGCCCGGCTGGCGCGAGCGCGATCTGCGCAACGGCTTCACCGTGCCGCTGCGACTGACGCCCGGGAATGTCATCGACATGGCGCTGCATGCGGGCTGGCTAGCGCGCATGGCGCAGACCCCGCGTTTCACCTTCGCCAACTATCCGCGGGACGTGGGCGGCGGCGTGCTCTCGGTGGCGGCACGCATCGGCAGCCTGCTGGGCACCGACATCGGCTGGAAGGATATCGAGTGGCTGCGTGGCCTGTGGGATCGCTCGCTTCTGATCAAGGGTATCCTTCACCCCGACGAAGCGCGTCGGGCCGTGGCTCTCGGCGTGGACGGCATCGTCGTTTCCAACCATGGCGGACGCCAGCTGGACGCCGTGCCGGCCTCGGTGGAGGCCTTGCCTGCCGTGCTGGACGCCGTCGGCGGGGCCGTGCCCGTATTGATGGACGGCGGCGTGCGCCGCGGGTCGGACGTGCTCAAGGTGCTCGCGCTCGGCGCCCGTGCCTGCCTGATCGGCCGGCCGCAGCTCTGGGGTCTGGCAGCGGCGGGACGCGATGGCGTGGCGATGGCGTTGGACATCTATCGCCGCGAGATCGACCGCGTCATGGGCCTGTGCGGCTGGAGCCGGCTGTCGCAGATCGATCGCTCCGTGCTGTACGGGACAACGGCGCTCGGGCGGAACTGATGCCGCACCGGCCGGTCGACCCGACAGACTTCCGCGAACCCGCTACGCCCTCAGGAGGTTCGATGCAAGACGAACGACGACACGCAAGCAACAGCCCAGGACCGACGACGGAGCGCCGCGCACCAGTCGACCCGCGTCGGCGCCGGTTGATCCAGGCGGCGTTCGCCGGAGCTTGTGCAAGCGTCGTGCGGCCGGGCGCGCTGCAGGCCGCGCGCCCGTCTGCCGATGAGGCGCAGAAGGAGAAATCGATGACCAATGGCAAGCATACCCTCGTAGTGGTAAACCCTGGCCATTTCCACGCTGCACTGACGCTGCGCAAGCGTCACCCCCGCCTGAACGACGACGTGTACGTGTACGCCGAAGATGGGCCCGACGTCGAAAGCTTCCTGCGCATGGTACGTACCTTCAACGAGCGCCCCAGCCAGCCCACGCGCTGGAACCTGCACGTCCACCGCGGCGCCGATTTCATGGAAAAGCTGCGCAAGGATCGGGCGGGCGATGTCGTGATCGTGGCGGGGAAGAACGACGCCAAGATGCGCACGATCCATGAGCTGCATGCCGATGGCTTCTTCGTCCTTGGCGACAAGCCTTGGCTGATCGGTGCGGACGAGTTGCCGATGCTCAGTGACGCGGCGACCACGCGCCCGCTCGCCATGGACATCATGACCGAGCGCCACGAGATCACGAATCGCGTGCAGAAGGCGTTGGCGGACAGGCCCGAGGTGTTCGGCCGGTTCCGCACGGAGGGCGGAGAGCCGGCGATCCACATGGAGAGCGTCCATCACCTGTACAAGATCGTCAACCAGCGGCCGCTGGTGCGTCCCGCGTGGTTCTTCGACGTCGCGGTGCAGGGAGAAGGGGCTACGGACGTCACCACCCACCTGGTCGATCTCACCCAGTGGATGACGGGCGGCGGCAAGCCATTCGACTACAAGCGCGACATGGAGCTGTTGGCCGCGCGCCAGTGGCCGACGGAAGTGCCTAAAGAAGTCTTCAGCCGCATCACCGGTCTCGACGACTTCCCGCCGGCGATCCGCACTGCGGTGTCCGGGAACGCCCTGCAGTATCTGTGTAACGCACAGATCGACTATCGCCTGCGGGGCGTCTCCGCACGGATCGTGTCGCTCTGGAACCTGGCGGTGCCCGAGAAGGGAGGCGACACCCATTACGCCATCCTGCGGGGGACGCTGGCTGACCTGGTCATCGATCAGGGGCCGGACACCGGGTTCATCACCCGGCTCAGCGTCCACCCTGTGTCGCCCGGAAAAGCCTACGCGATCAAGCTCGCCGATGCAGTCGCAGCGCTGCAGACCCAGTTCCCAAGCCTTGCGATAGAGCCTGATGGACAGGTGTACCGCGTGGTCATCCCCAAGGCGCTGCGCACGACCCACGAAGAGCATTTCGCCGCGGTGCTGGAGGACTTTCTCGGCTACATCGATCGCGGACAATGGCCCGAGAACCTCGGGCCGGATCTGGTCGCCAAGTACACCCTACTGGCGCACGCGCGCGGACTGTCGCACCAGCGCTAGCGATTTCCCGTCGTATCGCGGAATTCTGCCTTCGTTCCCAGCCACGAGGGCGCTATGGATGCATCGTCGACCGGTCGTAGAGCAACTCAGCCGGCAGACCCGCAGGCACTCGTCCACTCTGAAACCTCTCGGCGGCTTCTTCTCTCGGGTTCACTGGAGCAGCAGGCTCCCGACGAACCCCGACCCGCCGCACGCGAGAATGACGGGAATCACGCCGACCTTGAACCGCCACAGGGCGATGAACGCCGCAAGGCCGAGTACGGCAGCGTTCCACTCGAAGGCCCCACCCAGGCCTTGCGGCCAGAGAACGTGGTAGGCGAAGAAACAAGCGAGGCTGAGGATGACACCGACCACTGCAGCGGTAATCGCCGTCAACGGTGCGGTGAACCCGAGGTTGCCTCGGGTGGTCTCGACGAACGGAGCGCCCAGCAGGATGAAGACGAAGGATGGCAGGAACGTAAAGAACGTCACCGCTACCGCCGCGACTGCACCCGCCGCGAACAGCGCGTCCGGGCCGAACAGCGCACTGTTCCAGCCGCCCAGGAATCCGACGAACGCGACCACCATGATCAGCGGCCCCGGCGTGGTTTCCCCGAGCGCGAGACCGTCGATCATCTGCAGCGCCGTCAGCCAGCCATAGTGGTCCACGGCTCCCTGGTACACGTAGGGCAGCACCGCATAGGCGCCGCCGAAAGTAAGCAGCGCGGCCTTGGTGAAGAACCAGCCCATCTGCGCAAGCGTGCCGCCGGGCCCATCGATCGCAGATAGGGCGATCATGCCCCCCGCCCAGAGCGAGAGCCCGACTGCGGCGATCCGCCAGAACTTGCCTCAGCTGAAGCGCGCGTGCGGCGGCATGGGGGTGGAATCGTCGATGACCGCGGGGCCAGCCGGTTTGCCTCCGGTGGCATGACCGCCGTGCGCAGCGAACCTCGCCGGCGCGAGCCTTCCGCCCGCATAGCCGGTCAACGCAGCCGCCAACACGATCGCGGGAAACGGGACCTTCAGGGCGAAGATGGCGACGAACGCCACGATCGCGATGGACCACAGCAAGGCGTTCCTAAGCGCGCGCGAGCCGATGCGATAGGCCGCGAAGAGCACGATCGCGGTCACGGCGGGCTTGATGCCATCCAGGATACCGGCGACCGCTGGCACCTCGCCGTACGCCACATAGATCCAGGACAGCGCGATCAGCACGAACAGCGACGGCAGCACGAAGAGCCCGCCCGCGACGATGCCGCCCCACGTGCGATGCAGAAGCCAGCCGATATACGTGGCAAGCTGCTGCGCCTCCGGCCCCGGCAGCAGCATGCAGTAGTTGAGCGCGTGCAGAAACCGGCCCTCGGAGATCCAGTGCCGCCGCTCGACCAGCTCCTGATGCATGACCGCGATCTGCCCGGCCGGTCCGCCGAAGCTGATGAAGCCGAGCTTGAGCCAGAAGCGCAGCGCCTCGCCAAAGGGAACCGCGTGCGGAGACTTGGTCACCGCATCGTCTCCGGGTGCCAGCCGTGGGTCTCGCCGCGCGCGTGCCGGCACCAGGCGTAGAGCGCGTCGTAGAGCACCATACCCGCGTTGAGCAGCTGCAGAGCGTCCGGATGCGTGCAGCCGAGCCCCAGCGACACCGCCAGAAGCCCGGGCGACTGCGGCGTCAGATCCAGCCGGTCCGTGTCGGCACCGCGCAAGTGGAGGACGAGCGGCCAATTCCGGCCACCCAGGCGCTGCAACAAGTCGTGAACGGGGACGACGGTGTCCATCTCTGCCTCTTGGTGCAGATGCACAGGGCTTGGACGGGACACCGTCTTGGGAATGCCGGGCGCCTGCTTCCCGACCGATAACGCACTTCAACATAGCGCCGTGCCGCTGGCCTGTCAACGCCCGCACAGAAC
>DAIQQA010000134.1:4825-13847 GCA_036787045.1 Burkholderiales bacterium
ACGCCCGCACAGAACTCGAGCACACGATGCTCATGCGCCGAACTACCTCGATGCTCAGTCTGGCGCTCACCTATGCGGCATTGCCGCTGAAGCTAGATGAGCCCCGGGTACGACCCGCCGTCGATCTGAAGATTCTGCCCGGAGATGAACCCAGCCTGCGCGCTGCACAGGAAAGCGCAGGCGTCGCCGAACTCCTCGGGACGGCCGAATCGTTTGGCGGCCACGGTATCTACGATCAGCCGGCGCGCCTCCTCACGCGTCACGCCACGCTGCTTCATCATGCGCTCCACCATGAACACCTGGCGGCCGGTATCGATGCGCTCGGGCAGCAGATTGTTGATGGTGACGTTGTCGGGCGCGGCTTCGAACGACACGGCCTTGCACAGCGCGGTGAGGGCGGTGCGTGCAGCGGTGGAAAGGCCCATGTGCGACCGCGGCGACTTGACCATCGCCGAGGTGATGTTGACGATCCGGCCGAATCTCCGCTCGCGCATGCCGGGCAGCAGCGCCTGGATGAGGAAGATCGGCGCCAGCATATTGGACTCGATCGCGCGCATCCAGGCCGCCCGGTCCCAGTCGGCGAGCTTGCCGGGCTCCGGGCCGGCATTGTTGTTGACGAGGATGTCGGCATTCGGGCATGCGGCGACCAGCGCCGCACGCCCCTCGTCCGTATTGAGGTCCGCGGTAACCGGAATGACGGGCCGGCCGACGGCGTCGCGCACCGCGGCGACGGCTTTTTCGAGCCGCCCCGGGTCTCGTCCATTGATGTAGACGACGCATCCCTCGCGCGCCAGCGCCGTAGCGCAGGCGAGACCGAGTCCCTGCGAGGATGCGCACACGATCGCCTTGCGGCCGTCGATTCCGAGATCCATGGTTTCGCTCGCTATGTTTTCAGGGGCTCGATATACCCCGGCCGCTGGCCCGGATGGGCCTGTTCGTAGTGTTGCCGCAGGAGGTCCGCGCCATAGTCGTTGCCGTTGGGTGTGCGCACTATGGTGTGGATGTGGAACTTCGCCGGCCGCTCGTTGGTGAGGAACACGCCCGAGTGCTGGTCGAACTCGATCATGATCACCGGGCTCTGCACCCGATAATAGAAGGTGCTGTCGTCGTCCGTCCCCCCGATCCAGCAAAAGCGCGTGGCACCGAGATGGCGCTCGACTTCATCCATCCTCGCCGCGAGCGGGCCGGGGGGCAGTGTGGCGACGTAAGCGTCGATCAGCGCGAGCAGGCGCTTGCGCTGCTGCGCAGAGAACGCCGCGACCGGCGCGCCCTCGTAAGGTATGACGCGGTTGTCCTGAAAGGCACCGCCGAGGTGGAGCTGATCGGCGCGGTGGCGGCGCTCGGGCGGGAGGTCTCCCCCCAGGGTGGAGTGGTAGAGGATAGCCTGCTCCCGCAGCGCAGGCGTGAGCGAGCGCATCAGCTCGAGCCCGGCGTGCTCTTCGTCCTGGAACAGGCGCGTGCCGGCGAAGGGTCCGGCGTCCGCGTAGTTGGGCTCGGCGCCCATGAACACCGGGGAGAGCACCATCTGCTGCTCGATAACCAGGCAGTTGAGCGCGAGGTGATGACCGGTCACCTGCCATCCCCACGGGTCTTTCAGTGAAGGCTCGCCGAACAGGCTGAAGTTGTAGCTCCACTCGCCGAGCACCTTCGTGTTGCCCACCAGCTCTCCGAGAAAATGATTCAGCCGCATCACGTCGCGGGCCTTCTCGTAGCCTTTTGCGCTTAGGCTCTCGCGGACGACGGACAGGATCGCCTCGCGTACCTCCACGGAGAGCTCTTCCAGGCGCAACCCGTAGTGGTAGATGTACATCTCCGTGTTGTTCCAGCGCCGCCATTCGCGCGCATCGACCGCAAACCGCATCGCAGCGCTCAGCTCCGGAGCAACAATCGCGAGCAGCCGCGTGGCGGCGGCCACCATCGCTTCGACCGGCGCGCCGTTGGGCTGCAGCGAGTAAAGACCACCCAGCGCCGTTGCGTCCGTGGTCACGCCGACGAATCCGTCGCGGTACAACTTCTCCCAGGGGCCGAAAAGCAGGTCGCGCGGCAGCGGGTTGGCGAGAGAGGCTTCGCCGTGCTGATGCGCGTCGCGCCCCTGCAAGGCCGCAACCCGCGGGTAGGACAAGGTGGGAACGAACGGACGAAAATCGCGCGGGTTCATCATTGGCCCCGGTTCGGGCTCCTTATTGCGCGTGAGCGTGCGCGGGCTGGCGCAGCACGCATGCTGCCACGGCTGCGACGAGGCGGTTGAGCTCGTGAGCGTCGTTCGCCACTCCGAACACGTACCGGTCGGGGCGAACCACAGCTGCTTTGCACCCATGGCCTTGCGCCCACGCGGCGAAGAGTCCGTCGTCCTCCACGACTTGAAGCACCTCCCCGTCCGCACCTGCAGGCGCCTCGCGCGCTTGCGTGATGGTGATCCGCTCCCCGCCGAGGCGCCGCCAGGTTTCGCGCGCCGCTGGCGATAGCCAGGCTTGCGCGTCGGGGCTGGCGGTCGCAATGAGAAAGCGAAAGTCCAGAAGATCGTCGAGCAGGCGGCCGGCCCCGGCAGGACCGGTGACCCGCGGCTGGACGAACAGGGTGCCGGCAACTCCGCTCGACCCTTGCGGGTCGATGACTCCCGCGGCGAGACCCGGGATGTAGCGCTGGCGGATCGTCTCGGCTTCGCCACGCTCGAGTTGTGCGCGCAAGGTCTGGTCCCGGCGGCGCGCAGCGGCCGGATCAAGCTCACCGATGATCAAGCCGAACTGCTTGGCTGTCGCGACCACGGTGCGCACGTGGGGCTTGCGCTCCAGCTCGTAGCTGTCCAGAAGAGCATCGGGCGCATCGTTGCGCACGACCATCGCGAGCTTCCACGCGAGATTGCTGGCGTCGCGCATGCCGGCGCACAGTCCCTGCCCGAGAAACGGCGGCGTCTGATGGCAGGCATCACCCAGCAGGAAGACGCGGCCCTCGCGCCAGCGCTCGGCGAGCAGCGCGTGGAAGCGATAGACGGCCGAGCGCCACACCTCGATGCACGAGGGATCCACGAAGCGCGAAAGCTGGCGTACGACGTTTTCCGGTCGCCCGAACTCCGCAGGATCCTCGCCGGGCAGCAGCTTGATCTCCCAGCGGCGCAGATTCCCCGGACCCATCACGAAGCTCGCCGGGCGCTCCGGCCAGCAGTATTGAATGCTCTTCGCCGGCAGGTCGACGGGACGAAGGACACGCACGTCTACGACCATCCACCATTCGTCGAACGCCAGGTCCTCCAGCGGGATGTCGAGCTTCTTGCGTACGAAGCTGTTGGCGCCGTCGCAGGCAAGCAGGTAACGCGCGCGCAGCGTCCGCTCGGGGCCGTCCGCACTGCCGGCGGCAAGCGTCACGCCGTCGGCGTCCTGGGCGAAATCGAGCGCAGGAACGCCCAGGAAGACATCGTTGCCAGTCGCGGCGAGCGCCTCGCGCAGTATCGCCTCGACCGCGGGCTGCACGAGCGATCCCGTCGGCGGCCAGGCGAGCGGATAAGGCGGGGGCTGCGAATCGACCCGCTTGATGACGCCACCATCGACGCCGAGATAGCTGGTCCCGGGATGAGCCGCGGTAAACGGCTCGATGCGGTGCGCCAGGCCGCAAGCCTGGAAGATCCGCATGACCTCGTGGTCCATGGTGATGGCGCGTGGCTGGTCGTAGATCTCGCGCTCGGCCTCGACCACCCCGACGCGCAACCCGCGGCGGGCCAGCAGGTTCGCCAACGTGGCACCCACCGGCCCCAGCCCGACGATCAGAGCGTCGTAGATCAATTCGCTTCGAGGTCGCAAGGGCTTGCCCGCACTTACTGCCGCCCCGCTCTAAGCTTGAACCGCTGGATCTTGCCGGTCGCGGTCTTGGGCAGCTCGGTGACGAACTCGATCCAACGCGGATACTTGAAGGGAGCGAGCCGGTCCTTCACATGCTGCTTGAGCGCGCCGGCCAGCGCGTCGCCCGGCTGCACGCCTGGACGGGTCACGACGAAGGCCTTCGGCTTGACGAGCTGCTGTTCGTCCTCCGCGCCGACGACGGCGGCCTCCAGCACGTCGGGATGTGTCACCAGCGCCGCCTCGACTTCGAAGGGGGAGACGTACATGCCGCTCACCTTGAGCATGTCGTCGGAACGCCCGCCGTACGTGTAGTAGCCGTCCGCATCCACGCTGTACTTGTCCCCGGCGCGGGTCCAGGCGCCGACGAACGTCTCCAGCGACTTCGCGCGGTTGTTCCAGTACTGGATAGCGCTGGTAGGCCCACTGATCTGCAACTCCCCCAGTTCGCCGGTCGCTGCGATATTGCCGTCTTCGTTAACCAGGCGTATGTGGTATCCGGGCACCGGCCTGCCGGTGGTGCCGTAGCGGACGTCCCCCGGCCTGTTGGACAGGAAGATGTGGAGCATCTCGGTCGAGCCGATGCCGTCCAGGATCTCGACGCCGAAGTGATCGGTCCAGCGCCTGCCGAGCTCAGCAGGCAGCGCCTCGCCAGCCGAGGTGCAGATCCTCACTGCCAGCTCTTCGCGACGCGGCAGGTCGGGGCTGGCGAGCATTGCGCCAAACAGCGTCGGCACACCGTAGAAGATCGTGGGTCTGTGCTCTTTGAGGCGCCTGAACACCGAGGCCGGTGTCGGCCGCTCAGCCATCAGGACCCCGCTCGCGCCGACCGCCAGCGGAAAGGTGAGCGCGTTGCCCAGCCCGTAGGCGAAGAACAGCTTCGCCGCGGAAAACACGACGTCGTCCTCGCGGATACCCAGAATGGGGCGGGCGTACAGCTCCGCCGTCTGGATCAGGCTCGAGTGGATATGCACCGTACCCTTGGGCGTTCCGGTGGAACCCGAGGAGTACGCCCAGAAGCAGACGTCGTCGCGCGTCGTCGGTGCGCAGGCAAATTCGGTCCTGGCCGCAGCCATCAGCGCTTGCAGGTGCAGATGCCCGTGGCCATCCTTGCCCGAGACAATAACGTACTTCAGGAACGGCAGGCTGCCGAGGATGGGTGCGAACGCGGGCAGCAGCTGCTCGGACACCACCAGCGCGCCAGCGCGGCTGTCCTCGAGCATGAACTGGTAGTCGGCGGGGGTCAGCAGTGTGTTGGCCGCGATGGGCACGATGCCGGCCTTGATCGCCCCGAGGAAGACACTGGGGAACTCGATGGAGTCGAGATGGCACAGCATGATGCGGTTCTCCATCTCGAGCCCGAGGCCGGTGAGCGCATTGGCGGCGCGATTCACGCGCTGGGCCAGCTCGCCGTAGGTGTAGCGGCCGGCGTCGTCGATGTAGGCGACCTTGCCGGCGCGCCCCGCCGCCAGGTTGCGCTCGATGAGATCGTGCGCGGCGTTGTAGTCGCGGGGGATTGCGATGACAGGCGGGCTGACGCTGTGGTCGGCGAGGCTTAAGGCAGGCACGCCACTTCTCCTCCGTCGTGATGTCCCGGTCGAACTGCCGGAGCCGTAAGATAGCTCAGCGCCCGTCTGGCGTCACGGCCGATTCCGCGGGACCTGCGCGGTCTCAGGCAAGACCCAGGGGACAGGAGCGGGCCCGCAGCGCAGGACTGCAGCCGCACGTCCGCGACAGTGGTTTCACTCGCCGCCGGGCGAAGTCCGGCGGGACGCCCCCGTTATTCAGGCTAGGTCGAGGCGGCGGCTAACAGATCGCGGCACAACGCGATCCATCCCTCCGCCCACTCGGCGGCCACCTCCTCCGGCATCGTGCCAGCGCTGGCATCGTGCAGAAGCACCTCGCCGATGCGCTGCGCACCCAGCTCGCTGAGGATGCGGTCGAAGCGCTTGCCCCCATTGCAGAAAGTGTCGGCATAGGTGCGGTCGCCCAGCGCGATCACGCCGTAGCGCAGGTTCGACAGATCCGGCCGACCGGTGAGCAGCGACCCGTACAGCTGCTTGGCGTTGTCCGGGACATCGCCCTGCCCGTAGGTGGACGTGCAGATCAGGAACAGCCCGCCACCTGCGAGAACCGACGCATCTTGATTGTCCATCAGCACCGCGCGGGCGCGCGTATCGCCGTCGTCCAGGCGCAACTCCAGCTCCTGCGCGACCAGCTGCGCAGTGCCTGTCATCGTGCCCACCAGGATGGTGAGATCCAGCCCCATTGCTCGGTTCCGGCTTGCAATCGAGTTATCCTGCATTATAATGCATACTATGGTCAAGACAAGCACTATAGCGCGGAGCGGTCCCAGCCGCGCCACCCGTCCCGCACGGAAGGCCGCTGAGGCCTCGCCTGCGGATGGATCGCAGTTCCTGCGCGCGCTCGGCGAGCGGGTCCGCGTCGCGCGTGCCCGCCGCGGGATGTCCCGCAAGATCCTGGCCCAGGATTCGGGCGTGTCGGAGCGCTACCTCGCGCAGCTCGAGTCGGGCGAGGGCAACGTCTCGGTGCTGCTGCTCCGCCAGATCGCACAGGCCCTGAGCCTGCCGGTGACGGACCTGCTCCGGGAGGAGAACGGTCAACCGGTAGAGCTGTCCCTGATATTGCAGTTCCTGCACCGGTTGCCGCCAGCGCGTCTGGGCGCCGTGCGCGAGCAACTGCAGCAGCAGTTCGGCGAGTCTCCAGCACAACGCCGCCAGCGCATCGCACTGATCGGCTTGCGGGGCGCCGGCAAGTCGACGCTGGGGGCGCGGATCGCCAGAGAGCTCGATGTGCCCTTCGTCGAGCTGGATCGCGAGATCGAGCGAGAGGCCGGCACCGGCCTGTCGGAGATCTTCCTGCTGTACGGGCAGGCCGGGTACCGGCGCTACGAGCGGCGCGCCCTGGAGAAGGTGCTGGAAAGGCACGAGCGCTGCGTGATCGCAACCGGTGGCAGCATCGTGTCGGAGCCGGGGACCTACGACCTGCTGCTGTCTGCGTGCTACACGGTGTGGCTCCGGGCCGACCCCGAGGAGCATATGGCACGCGTCGTGGCGCAGGGCGACACCCGCCCCATGGCCGGGAACGTGGAAGCGATGGATGACCTGCGCCGCATCCTGGCTGGGCGCGGAGTGTTGTACGGGCAGGCCGATGCCGTCGTCGATACGGCCGGCCGGACTGTCGAGCAGAGCTTGAAGGAGCTCAAGCGCGCGGTACGCGTCTGAACGGATCTGAATCGAGCCACAGAGGGCACAAGAATCACAGAGAAGACCCCGCGCAAGAGGCTATCTGCTTCGGGTCGACCGAGTGATGATGCAGAAGCCATCGCCCGAACGGTGATCGCAACGGGCGTGTCGTGCGTCGGACCATTCGAATTCTGCGCTTGCCTCTCTCTGTCTGTGTGGCTGATGGCTTTATGGGGTAGACGATGAGCACAGCAGCACAACCCAAAGCGTCCGAACCCAGGACGTTGATCACCTACGACACGCACCCCGACCGCTACGCACACTGGCGCTTGAGCTTCGACGGGCCGGTGGCGACGCTGTCGATGGACGTCGATGAGGAGAAAGGACTGATGCCGGGCTATCGGCTGAAGCTCAACTCCTACGACCTGGGGGTGGACATCGAGCTCCACGACGCGCTCCAGCGAATCCGCTTCGAGCACCCCGAAGTGCAGTGCGTAGTGCTGACGTCGGCCCGCGAGCGCATGTTCTGCTCGGGGGCGAACATCTACATGCTCGGGTTGTCCAGCCATGGCTGGAAGGTGAACTTCTGCAAGTTCACCAACGAGACCCGCAACGGCATGGAGGACTCCAGCCGGCACGACGGGTTGAAGTTTCTGGCGGCGGTGAACGGCACGGTCGCCGGCGGCGGCTACGAGCTGGCGCTGGCCTGCGACGAGATCGTAATGATCGACGATCGCTCCTCGACCGTGAGCTTGCCCGAGGTCCCCGTGCTGGGCGTGCTGCCGGGGACCGGCGGACTGACCCGGCTGACCGACAAGCGCAAGGTGCGCCGCGACCTGGCCGACGTCTTCGCGAGCACTGCCGAAGGGGTGCGTGCCGACCGCGCCAGGCAGTGGAAGCTGGTCGACCATGTCGCAAAGCCCCAGCAGTTCGCGCAGATCGTCAAGGACCGCGTTGAGGCGTTGATAGGAGAGAGCACGCGGCCCGGAACCGGCAAGGGCATCGTCCTGACGCCCCTGCAGCGCAGGGTCGACGATGCCGGTTACCACTACCATCACGTGGACGTCGCCGTCGACCGCTCGGCGCGAACCGCGACGATCACGGTGTCCGGTCCGACACAACTGCAGCCCACCGATCCCGATACGATCTACGCTGCCGGTGCGAGCTGGTGGCCCCTGGCGATGGCGCGGGAGCTGGATGACGCGATCCTGATGCTGCGCACCAACCAGCCCGACATCGGCCTGTGGATCCTCAAGACACGCGGAGACGCAGACGCCGTTCTGGCCGTCGATGCCACGCTGAGATCACATGACACCGACTGGCTGGTACGGGAGACGGTCGGGCTTCTCCGTCGCACGCTGGCGCGGCTGGATGTGTCATCGCGTACGCTGTTCGCCATCATCGACGAGGGCTCCTGCTTCGTCGGCACTCTTCTGGAGCTGGCCCTGGCCGCCGACCGCAGCTACATGCTGCTCCTGCATGACGACGACCCGGCCAGCCACGACATCAAAGCACCCCGCATTGCGCTGTCGGAGATGAACTTCGGCGCCTATCCGATGGTGAACCAGCTCAGCCGTCTCGTCACGCGCTTCTGCGGCGACAGCGGGCCGGTGGAAGTCGCCCGCGGCATCATCGGCAACAAGCTCCCGGCGTCGGTTGCCCTGGGACTGGGGCTCGTCACCGTTACGCCGGATGATCTCGATTGGGCGGATGAAGTGCGCATCGCCATCGAGGAGCGCGTGAGCCTGTCTCCGGATGCGCTGACTGGCATGGAAGCCAACCTGCGGTTCACCGGTGCGGAGACCATGGAGACGCGTATCTTTGGGCGGCTTTCCGCCTGGCAGAACTGGATCTTCAACCGGCCCAATGCGGTCGGCGAGCAGGGGGCGTTGAAGGTCTTCGGGACGGGTTCGAAGGCCAAGTTCAACTGGGAGAGGGTTTGACTGAAGGCGTGAAGGGTGAAGGCGTGAAGGGTGAAGGGTGAAG
>DAIQQA010000285.1:0-3964 GCA_036787045.1 Burkholderiales bacterium
CGGCCCCGGAGCGCTGCTAGAATGGCGATTTTGCATCCCGGCCACCCATGCCGAAAGTATTCCTCATCGAGCAGGATCCCAGCCTCCGGGAGTGGTGTCGGCTGCATCTGGGGACCGAGGGGTTTGCGGTGGTGCCGTTCGACGACGCTCGTCGTGCCTTAGAGGCGCTGCGGGTCGAGCCGCCCGAGTTGGTCATGATCGCGACCAACATCATGGGAATGAGCGCCTTCGCGCTCGCGGCGGCAATCCGCTCCAACGTCCGCTCGGCGCTGACCCCTATCCTGTTCCTGGTGCCGGCGAAGGACACGGCGGGACTCTCGCAGGCACTGGCGATCGAGCCCGAGGGTGTGTTGACCAAACCGTTTACCCGTGACCTGCTGCTCGAATCTGTCAACGCTCGCCTGGGGAATCCGCCCGCAGCGACTCTCACCGGCCCGCAGGGCCGGCGCCCGGAACCGGGACCTCCCAGCGGTCCGGCTCAGGGCACTGCGTCGGGTCCGCTCCTGGAAACGAAGCAGGCCAGCGTCCTGGTGGTGGGTGTGCGCAATTTCGTTTCGCTTGCCCGCGCACTCAACGCCAGCGTGCTGGATCGCTTCCTGAGCGAGTTCGCGGCCCACGCACGACAAGCGATCTTCAACAGCGGCGGCTGGATCGTGCGAGCGGATGCAATGTCCATGGTCGCGTTGTTCGAGGATATGCCCGATCAGACCAACCCCCACGCGGGTCGTGCGCTGGAGGCTGCGCTCGGTGCGGTCCTCGCGTCCCGCGTGGCGAAACGCTGGGGCGAGTCCGGTCTACCCAACCGGACGTCGCTTGACGTCTCGGTGGGCTGCGGTGTGCACACGGGCGAGGTGATCGTCGCGCGTTTGACGGTAGGCGGGCATCTCGCTCCCTGCATCGCAGGCCAGACTGCGGATCTGGCGCACCGCCTCGAAGGGCGTGCCAAAGGCTTGCACTGGAGCATCGCCTGCTCGGAGCCTGTGCTGCTGCAGGCAGGGACGCGCTTCGAGGTCGGACATCGATCCAGTCTGACGGACACCGATCATGGCGTGACGATTCCGATCGTCGAGGTCCGGGGGTACGTGCCGGGAACGGCAAGGCCCGGGGAGTTGGCGAGAATGGGGGAGGTGCGGGAGGCAATGCTTGCCAACACGCTTCTGGCCAGCCTGGCGGGCGACGTCGACCAGCAGACTGCGGATCGCACGATTCTGGTCCGCAGCGCGCAGCCCGCTGCCGAGAAACTGCCGACCGTCCCTGGGCGGCGCATCGAGCGCAGGATAAGGCAATCGTCTTCCGCCGACGCCTACCTGGCCACCCATCTGGAGTCGAAGAGGCAGGAGTTCGTCAAGACCCTTCGCTTGGCGACCGCACCGGCTGCGTTCGTGGAAGCCTACCTGAACGAGTACCGGAAGTTGCAGGACGTTGAGCAGCGCAACATCGCGAACGTGTATGAGGTTGGACAGACCAACGAGCTGGCTTTCGTGGCGCTGGAATACGTCGGCGGTGGGTCCCTGGCAGACGCCATGCGGCGCCACATCGCGATCGGTGTTGCGTTGAACTGCCTGGCTCAGGCCTGCCTTGCACTCGACACCCTGCACCAGGCCGGCATCGTGCATGGCAATCTGGGGCTGGAGCACTTCCTGTTCCGCGCCGACGGTGCGCTGGTGCTCACCGACTTCAATGTCACGCAGCGTGTCGGCGCTTTGCTGGGGTTGCAGGAGCGGGCGACAGCGCGCCCGTTCACTGCGCATCTGGCGGAAGTCACTCCGCGCACGGACTTCCTTGCGCTGGGGAGGATGCTGCATGCCTTGCTGACTGGGGATCGGACGCTGCTCAGCGCCAATTTTGCCGTAGCCGATCCGATGGAGCTCCAGCGCGCGTCGAGGCTGCCGGTGCAGCTGTCCCCCGTCCAAGCGTGTTTGGATGGACTGCTTGGCGTCGGAGGTCAGGTCCCAATCGATCAGGCGCAGGACGTGTTGATCTCGCTGATGACCGTGCGCGACATTTTCCCGTTCGACATGCGCGCCGCGCCGACACCCAGCGTCGGCGGTCGGGGAGCCCGCGGGTAGCCGCACTGTTGCAGACGGAAGCTCTCGGTAACCCATGCCGTCTCGCGAGAGGTTCGCGGTAATGTCGGGCAACCGTCGCGCGACTTCCTTCGACCTTCGCACTTGCGCGTGGATCGGCTTGATATTCCTGGCCGCATCGGCCGCGCGCGCGCCCTCGTGCGCAGCCGCGAACCCGAGCACGGTACCACCCACTATCGCCGTGCTCGACTTCGAGATCGAGGACGACACGGTCGCCCAGGGCGGTGTAAGCGACACTGCTGCTCAGGAGCGGCGGTTGGAGCTGGTCGCCGATGCGCTGCGGCGCGACTTGGCGGAAGGTGGTTTGTTCGAGGTCGTGGACAATGCGCCGGCGCGCGATCTGATCGACCGGACCCGGGCCATGCAGTCGCTTCATACCTGCAACGGCTGCGAGCTCGAGATCGCACGTGCGCTCGGAACGGATCTGGTGCTGGTCGGTTGGGTGCAGAAGGTGAGCAACCTGATCCTCAACCTCAACGCAGGGGTCAAGGCGGTGCGCACGGGCCGGATCCTGATGATCCGCAGCGTGGACTTGCGCGGGAACACGGACGACTCCTGGGCTCGCGCCGCACGTCGGCTCGCGCAGGAGATCCGCGAGACTCTGCCGGCACGGTTGGAATCGCAGCCCGCGCCCCGCTGAACCATTCCGATTTCGTTCACAGGGTCGCAACGAAACGCGAAGAAAGGCGAAGAAAGGCGAAGGAACGTGAAGGGGTGCAACTGTAGACTATTGAGCCTTGCACAAATGCATTACGCTCAAGCCGCAGAAGTCCAACGCCAACCACCCCGTCGCCTTCGGCGCCACCCCTCCTTATTGAGCCTTGCATGATCGCCTAACACAATCCACACCACCCCCGGCCTTCGGCCGACCCCTCCTCATGAGAGGAGGGGAGAGGCAATTCTCCCCTCCTTTCCAAGGAGGGGTGGCACGCGAAGCGTGACGGGGTGGTTAGGCCTTTACGCAAGCATCAATAGTAAGGAGGGGAGACACTCCCCTCCTCTCCGAGAGGGGTGCCGTCGCAGCCGGCGGGGTGGTGCGAAGGTCTGCAACCTGATTCTGCAAGGCTCAATATTACACCGACACGGTAGTTACGAAACATCGCCCGGCAGACGTGGAACATCGGCAAAGCGCACCTGTCCTCGTCCTTTTGGTTTTCTTCGTGTCTTCGTGCCTTCGTGGTGAGAGGTGGAATTAATGGCTTGAAGTACTAGCCAAGCTGCCCGCGGATCGCGTTAACGAACATCTCACGCATCTCGGCCGCTCCGGCCGGACGCGGGTTGCCCCCGGTGGAGGGATCGTCCACCGCCTCCGGAACCAGTGTATCCAGATCGCTCTCCTTCACGCCCAGGTCCGCAAGCGTGTCGGGAATGCCGATCTCCTTGCGCAGGGCCAGCACCCAGGAGAGCACCGCCTGGAAGCCGGGGTCCGGCAGGTTCAGATAGCGTGCCAGCCGCGTCATCCGTTCCTCTATCGCGGGCCGGTTGAAGGCGAGGACATAGGGCATCACCACGCCATTGGTCTCGCCGTGATGGCTGTTGTAGTGGGCGCCTACCGGATGGCTGAGCGAGTGGATCGCGCCCAGCCCTTTCTGGAAAGCCGTTGCGCCCATGCTCGCTGCTGCCAGCATGTGAGCGCGGGCCGCCACGTTCTTTCCGTCCTTGACGGCGACCGGCAGCCACTCCTTGATCAGCCGCATGCCCTCAAGTGCGATGCCGTCGGCGAGCGGGTGGAAGCCCGGAGCGCAGTACGCCTCCAGACAGTGGGCGAGCGCGTCCATGCCGGTGGCGGCGGTGACGCGCGGCGGGAGCCCGACGGTGAGCTCGGGATCCGAGATGACGACGACGGGCAGCATCTTCGGGTGGAAGATGATCTTCTT